>JAISCR010000079.1 GCA_031265435.1 Treponema sp. | reverse complement strand
CTTGTCACCGGATGCTCAAAGAAGATGGGGGGGGGGGGGGCAGCGCACAAACTGTTAACCTGAGGTTTTGGACGCACCAGAATATTCCATGGAACGATTCCAACGATAGACTGGCGGCCGGTTTTATGCAGGAAAACCCCGGCATAAAGATCGAAATTGAAGCTTTCCCCTACGCCGATTTTGAACAGAAGACCCAGACGGCTCTGGCTTCAAAAACCGGCGGCGCGGATATTTTCGAACTCTGGGGCGGCTGGATTCTGGATTTTGCCCCCACCGGAGCACTGTCTCCCGCTCCGGACGCGCTGATCAACTCAATCAGGAATGACAGCTATGACCCTGTATTGGCCGGTGTTTATCATGACGGGAAGTATTACGGCGTTCCTATTGAATTCAATCAGGAAGGCGCCGGGCTGCTCATCCTCAAGCCCTGGTTTGAGGAACACGGTATCGCGTATCCGGGGACATGGGACGAGATGATCGACATAGCCCGGAAATACAGAATTTACAATAACGGTACATTTGAACTCAAGGGCTGGAATTTCATCAGCAACGACACCCTGGTTTTCACCTATACGGCCATGATCGTCTCCAGGGGCGGGAGTTTTCTTGAGGACGGCGGACACAGGTTCAATTTTGATACCCCCATTGGAAAGGAGGCCCTTCAGACCCTGGTTGATTATGTGGCAAAAGACCATCTCACCGATATTAGTACCTTCCTGGGATCCGGCTTTGACAACGAGTATGAAGTATTTAACGGTACCGGTCTTATGGCGCCCAGAGGCTTCTGGACTATTCCTACGGGAGAGGAAATGTATGGTTCTGAATACGGCATAGACTTTGACTATATTGCCCTTCCGTTTTACGGACCGGAGAAGAAATGGGTGGCCGAAACAGGCTGGAGCCAGACTGTTAACTCCGGTACCCAGTACCCCGAGGAATCATGGAAATTTGTGGAATACTGCCACAGGACCGAAAACCTTATACAGATGGCAATTGACAGAGGCATGATTCCTCCCCAGAAATCGGCCGCTACCAGCGCCGCATATCTTAACGCCTTGCCCTATGTCAAACCCATTGTGGATGTTCTGGATGGGGCCCAGCATATCGGCTATATTAATACCGATGTGATGAAGGTTGCACTGGTCAATGTTTTTGTGGACATGGTACAGAGCGGATTGAATGTAGACGCTGCCGTCAAACGGCTGAATGACGAGTTAAACGCGGCGGTAAAATAAGGGATCGGGTTTAACCGGGGAGGCGCTTTATGAAAAATACCAAATTTGTAATGGCGGTGCTTACCCCGGTTTTTCTCTTTATGCTTGTCTTTCAGGTTGTTCCGATATTTTTGGGGCTTGGCATTTCCCTGTTTGATTACAACCCCCTCAGATCGGAGAATCACTTTATCGGGTTTTCAAACTTTGCGAGGATTGCCAAAGATCCTGTTTTCTATAAAGCCTTTGGTCATACCGTATACTTTGTGGTTTTGTCTACCGGGTTTAACATTCTTCTGACTCTGATTATCGCCCAGATTATAAGCGCTTTTAAGCGGAACAAAATCCGTTCTCTCTTCAGAGTGATTTTTTTTATGCCCTGTGTTGCGCCTTTGGCGGCTACAGGCTTTATCTGGAGAATGATGTACGATAAGCGCTTCGGCCTTATCAATATGTTCTTCAGCAGCTTCTTTGGCATTGCGCCACGGGCATGGCTCGGCGAGGCCGGTACGGTTATGAATGCCATTATCGTTTTCAGCCTCTGGGCGGACATAGGCTACAATATCCTTCTGTTCTGCGCCGGGATTGACGGCATTCCTTCCGATTTTTACGAGGCTGCGCTCATAGACGGGGCGGGGCCCGTGATCCGGTTCTTTAAAATAACTCTTCCTCTCCTGGCCAGAACCATGTGTTTTGTTTTGGCCATGACCCTGATTTTCTATTTTCAGACTTTCGCCCAGTTTGAGGTTATGCAGAACAACCACGGCGGGCCAAATGATATAGGCCTTGTGCTTTCCCTCCTTATTTACCGCACAGCCTTTGTTTCAAAGAATATGGGTTACGCTTCGACAATATCCCTGGCTCTTTTGGCTTTGATCATGATATTCACTATTATTTCTCAAGCGTTAAATAAGGTTGACTGGGGGTATTAGGGAATGAAGGCAAAATCCGGTGTTTTTAAATTTCTCTTTATTTTAACCGGCGCTTTTTTCCTTTCCATGATGCTTGTACCTTATTTTTGGATGCTGTTTAACACGTTCAAGAAAACCCAGGAATTGGTGAGGAATCCCTACAGGATACTGCCCATCAACTGGACCATGGCGAATTACGGTACGGTTTTTAAACGCACGCCCTTTTTTGACTGGTTCAGAAACAGTGTTGTTGTGACCGCTTCCGTCACCTGCCTTGTCCTCTTTACCAGTTCTCTCGCGGGTTTCGTTTTCGCGAAGTACAAATTTCCCGGCCGAACCGTTCTGTTTTGGGTAATCCTGGGTTCCATGATGGTTCCTTTTCAGACTATTATGATTCCCCATTTTCTCGTCATAAACCAGTTGGGGCTTTACAATACACTCTTTGCCCTGATAGTTCCCGCGGCGGTTTCAGGCTTCGGTATTTTTCTTTGCCGCCAGTTTTGTGAAGGGATTCCCGACAGCCTCTGGGAGGCCGCCCTCATTGACGGCGCTTCGGATATTTCGATCTATTGCAATGTGATGCTCCCCCTCCTGCGCCCCTGTCTTGCCGCATTGGCAATATTCACCTTTCTTGGCTCCTGGAATGAATACCTTCAGGCTCTTATCATGCTGGAAAATGTTAAAAATATGACACTGCCCATCGCCCTTTCATATTTCACCTCCGGGGCTCACAGCGTGGATATAGGCGCGTGTCTTGCCGCCTCGGCGCTTATCATGCTTCCCGTGACCATAGTATTTCTTCTGTTTCAGAAGCAGTTTATCAAAGGCGCCGCCATTTCCGGCATGAAATAAAAGTGAGTTCCTGCAAAACTGAAGTTTCACAACTCATTATAACATTATAACATCCGGCTGCATTAAACTCAATCATAGAAGAGACTGAGGGCATAAACCCTTTCGGCGCCTCCTTCCCGCAATGCCGCGGAACATGCCTGGAAGGTAGAACCGGTGGTGATCACATCATCAAAGATGATGAGGTTCCGGGGAACTTTTTTGTCCGAAACGATTCGTCCTTTAAGGTTTCCCCGGCGTTTTTCCCGGTTGAGTTTCTTCTGGGTTTCCGAAGGAAGGCGTTTGAGGCAGCGGAGGATTCTGCAGGATTTTTCCCTCTCCAGAAGCAGGGCAAGATACGCGATCTGATCCCAGCCTGTTTTCCTGATTTTTCCGGGCCGCGGCGGAACCGGGACGAGAACAGGCATTTCTGAAAAGGGAAACAGCTTTATCGCTTCCATTATTTTTTCCGCCAGAAAATGGCCCAGACAGGTATTTTTTCCGAACTTATAGGCCGCTAAAAGTTGTCTGTAAAGGCCGTAATAGGGGAAAAGCGCGATTGTTTTGTCCGGCCTTAAACTTTCATGGTTTTCCCTGCAGGAAATACAGGAATCCAGTTCGGAAATAAGCGGCCGGCCGCAGAAATTGCAGCGTTTGGTTTTTTCAAGCCTCAGTTTCTCCCGGCACTCTGTGCAGAGGCCGTACCGGGTTTCTTCCGCATTGAGCAGTGCGGTTCCGCAGAGCGCGCAGCCGACGGGAAAAAGCAATTCCCGCAAAAATGATACCGCGTAAGAGAGTTTCATACCCTGTATAGGGTGCGCTCATGTGAATTGCTTCAAAGAGATAAGGATGTTTTAAAAAATCTCACCACAAATCAAAAAGTGAAGGGTTATCTTCCGGGGGATGGATCTTTTTGGGACGGGCAGGAACCGGACGGAAAGAGGTTTCCGGGCTGAACCGTTCCTTTAACTCATGGAGTTTGTACAACGCCTCCATCGGCGTCATCCGTTCTATTTCCAGCATGGAGATTTCACCGAGAAGCGCTTTACCGGGGCCGGAAGCTTCCGCCGGGCGGAGGGAACCGGGCGGCGGACTCTTGAGGTCCGTTTTCGCCGGAACAGAATCCGCTGACGCGGAAAGCTCCCTGGCCTTGAATGCCTCCTGAATAAAAGCGGCCCGGTCAAGTACCTGCCGGGGCAAGCCCGCCAGGGAGGCCGCGTGGAGGCCGTAGGATTCGGCGCTGGAGCCTTCCTTGAGTTTCCGCAGGAAGACGATCTCTCCCCCCTGATCCAGCACCTCCATTGAACGGTTTGCCAGATGGGGATGCTCCATTCCGGAAAGTTCATGATAGTGGGTGGCAAAGAGGGTTCTGCATCCTATCCGGTTGAGGAGATCCTCGCTCACCGCCCAGGCAATGGAAAGACCGTCCGTGGTTCCGGTTCCCCGTCCGACTTCATCCATGATCACGAGGCTTTTCTCCGTTGCGGTATGGAGAATATAGGCGGTTTCACTCATTTCCGCGAGAAAAGTCGATTCCCCGCGGGCCAGGTTGTCCGAGGCTCCAACACGGCAATAGATTCTGTCGCAGATACCGATGAGGGCTTCCCTGGCAGGGACAAAACTTCCCATCTGGGCCATGATACAGATCAGGGCCGCCTGGCGCAGATAGGTTGATTTTCCCGCCATGTTGGGGCCGGTGATGAGTGCAAAACAGATCTCTTTACTGTCCAGGATGATGTCGTTGGGGATAAACTCTCCCCTGGGAAGATGGGCTTCCACCACAGGATGCCGGCCTTCAAGAATTTTCAGCCTCTCCTCTCCGTCAAGAACGGGGCGTGTCCAACCCTGAATCGTGGCCGCCCTGGCGGCAGACTGGGCAACATCAATTTCGGCGATCCGGCGGCTTGCCGCGGCAATCTCCCTGAGGCATTTTTTCGCCTCTTCCCGCAGTTCAAGAAACAGCTCCTTTTCCAGATCTATGATCTTGTCTGAGGCTCCGTTGATATCCGATTCCAGGGTCGCCAGCCTGTCTGTGGTGAAGCGCTCTCCGGCAACAATGCCCTGCCGCCGGATAAAGTGTTCCGGAACACGGTTAAGATGCGCCCTGGTAACCTCAAAAAAGTAGCCGATGAGCCTGTTATAGCGGATCTTGAGGCTTGTAATGCCTGTCTGCCGCTTCTCCTCTTCCAGATAGTTTTCCAGCAGTTTACGGCCCGAATCCCGGAGAGCCATGAGTTCATCCAGCCTGGAATTGTAGCCTGGACGGATCAGGTTGCCTTCGGTCAAAAGGATCGAAGGATCATCCCGGATGCCTTTTTGGAGAATTTCAACCAGTTTTTTGAGCCGGGAAAATTCCTCTTTTCCCAGGGAACGGGCGGCGGCAGATTCATAAAGCACATTGAGATCCGGGCAGAGAGAGTCAATATCAAAAAAGTGTTCCAGGGCGTTTTTTATGGTCAGCATATCTTTGCCGTGGGCCTTGTCCATGGCAAGCCGGGACGAAAGCCTTTCAAGATCCTGCATCTTCCCCAGAAGTTCCCGGAGCCTGGAAAGCCTCCCCTGATTCCGGTAGAAACTTTCCGTCATGTCAAGCCGGGCGTTGATCTGCCTGATGTCCTGCAATGGCATGAGGATACGGCTTTTCAGGAGCCGCCTTCCCATGGCGCTCCGGGTTTCATCGAGTACTTCCAGAAGGGAAAACCGGGTATCCCCGTCCCGGAGGTTCCGTACCAGTTCCAGGTTCCGCTGGGTAGACTCATCAATTCCCATAAAATCGCTGTCCTGATACACCCGGATCGAACACACATGGGGTATAAAGCTTTTTGATGTATCATCCAGGTAGTCCAGCAGGGCGCCGGCGGCGAGGATTTCGATGCTTCCCTCTTCAAGACCGAAGCCCTTGAGGCTTGTTACGGAAAATTGACGTTTGAGCCTTTCCGAGCTCCTTTTCATGTCGAACAGCCAGTCGGCCCAGCGGTTTACCACTATTCCGTTTTGATCGCCGATGGCAGCGGCAATACCGGAATTTTCTTCCAGAAGGGATTCCTGAACAAGCATTTCCCGTGCCTGTATCCGCTCCAGTTCGCTGCGCAGTTTTTCCTTTGCCGAAAAGCTGCCGAAAGAACGTGCAAAAAAGTCTCCGGTGGAAAGATCGATGTAGGCGAAGGAGATCGCGGGCCCTCTGGAGGCGATGCAGGCAAGATAGTTGGAACTTCCCTTGTCCAAAAAATCTTCGTCCACCGTGGTTCCCGGAGTGATAATCTCAACCACTTTCCGCTCGATGATGGATCCCCCCTTCATCGTATCGGAGAGTTGTTCGCAGATCGCCACCTTTTTTCCCGCCTTGAGGAGTCGCGCTATGTAGGATCTGGCGGCATGATAGGGAATTCCGCACATGGGAAGGCCATTCCGGGTGGTGAGTGTCAGGTTCAGCAGGGAGGAGATTTCCAATGCATCGTCGGCAAACATCTCATAGAAGTCACCCAGACGGAAGAAAAGCACTTCTTCCTTATGTTCACTTTTGATACGCCTATACTGTTCCAGCATAGGGCTGGCAGGATCTGCCCCTCTCCGGGGTAAACGAGAAATATTCTTTGTCCGCATACTAATTTTTCTTGCTTAGTATACTATCGTTTGGCTTTGTCCGTCAAATTCTGGATGAGCTTGTCGGTAATATCAACGGTAGGGCTATACCAGAGGATTCCCGTATTATCCTTGAGATTGAGAACCATGCTGTAGCCTTCGCTTTCGGCAATGAAGCGGATCTCGGCGTATACCTGTTCCAAAAAGGATTCGGACTGGGTAAGCTTGCGCCTCTGATCCTCAAGTTCCGCCTTTTTGAGGTTGTAGTATTCCTTGAGAAATTCCTGCTTCCGGTAGACATCGCTTTCCAGCCGGAGCACCTTTTCCCGGTCTCCCTGGAGTTCCGCTTCCGCCTGCTGCCGTTTTATAGTTTGAATTTCGGCGGTCATCCTGTCGATATCCTTCTGAACCCTGGCGCTACGCTCTTCAAATTCCCGTACCGCCCGTGAATCCCGGAAAAAGGAGGTATAGACCTTGGAGAGGTCTACAACGGCAAAACGGGTTAACTGCTGGGCCCAAACACCCGCGGAGACGCTAAAAATCAAAAGAAAAAAGATACTGGTTTTTTTCATAGCTGTTCCATTTTACCTATTTTAATATGTGGACATGGCGAAAGACAAGACAAAATCCACTCCCGAAAGGGGATTGCTGCCATCGTAGAAAATAGCTCCGCGCTGCCAGTCGAAGCTGCCGTCCCCATTGATCTTGAAACGTTTTGCAAAACTGAAACGGAAGGGGAACTGGGGAAGGGCAAAACGTAAGCCCCCGCCGAAGCTGAAGCGCATATCTTCTATGCTGAATTTGCTGAAGAATAACTCAGGCGTCTTCTTGATCCCCGCCCCGTCGAGGAAGAAGTCCCAGGCCAGAATCTGGGGAACAATGGGGATCCGCAGCTCCATCCAGTTTTCCCAGAGGCTCAAGCCCTTGTTGTAGTATTCTCCGCTCCAGCCGCGGGCATTGAAGATCCCGTCCACGGCCAGTTTGCTGGCCTTCTGAATCTCTATTGTCTGGAACGGCTGGGGGAAGAGAAACGAAAGGCCGCTATGAATACCGAAGATCAGCTTGAAGGTGTAGCGTTCTACGATCCGTTTTGATAAAATCGTGTAGAAAAATTCGGCCTTGGTATCGGATCTGATGTAGTGCTCGTTTTCAACATCGAATAATCCGTAGATTCCCAGACGCTGAATGGCGTAGTAGCCTTCGGAAGGATCGTAGAAGAGATCCCGGTTATCAAGAGAAACGCTGCCCCAGACTGAATTGAAGGGAGTCCAGCGGTTATTGTTTTCCCTCAGGACAGGATCGAAGGGACGGTAGAGGCCCTCATCGAACTTGTTAAAGACAATACCCGGCCTGAAACCTCCTCCCAGAGCCAGTATCCCCGCAGGCAGGTAGAAGCGGTAGCCGGTATTGAAACCCAGCGAAAGGTTCCAGTGATCGTATGGCATAAGGTACTTGTCCGGAGGATTCTTTCCGGAATTGTAGTAGTCGTCATAGGAATAAAAACCGTCCGGAAAGGCATAGTCTTCGTCCCCATTGAAAAAGGGAGCTATGTTGTCCATTTCCGCTTCCCGTTTGGACCAGCCCACGGAAAAGTCAATCCCGCCATTTACGGGAAGCCCGAAGATCCAGCGGCGATTATGACTCAGGGTAAGATTGGCCGTATCGGGGGAGCCTGTAACCTCTACCCCGAGGGAGTTGCCGGTACCCAGAAGATTGCGATCATTCAGTTTGAACATTGCGGAAATAGGGAAGGTATTCGGATCCGCGGTTCCGGAGAAGGTAAGGCCGAACTGCAGATCGGTAGAGGGCTGCTCCTCGACCTCCATCACCAGCTTCATCAGGTTGCCCGCGGTTCCTTCTTCGATAACGGGGTTTACTCCGGAGAAAAACTGAAGGTTGTAAAGGTTCCGCATCCCGGTCTGGATCTTGGCCTTGGAGAAAATATCCCCGGGTTCCAGAGGAATTTCCCGAAGTATAACCTGATCTTTGGTTTTTTCGTTCCCCTGGACGCTTATACTTTCGATATGGGCGCGGCCCCGTTCCACTATTTCCAGTTTGTAATACACCACTCCCTGTTCCCTTGTTTCCACCCGGTTGATCGTGTTGTAGATATAGCCATTTTCGTAGTAGAGATCCGCCACCCGCTGGAGATCCGCCTCTACCTTGCTGGCATTGACCACCGGCCGATCCTGAACCCTGCCGGAACCAAGGCCTGTTTTTTTGAGGGAAGTGATCTGTTCGTTAAGCTGTTCGGTGGTAAAAATCTGGTTTCCTTCAAATGTAATGTCTCCCAGAAGATACTGACTTCCTTCCCGGATGTTATAGGTGATTATCAGATTGTTGTTGGAATCCGAGTCCTTTTGCAAATTTGACTGAACATCGATGATCTCCATGTCGATGTACCCCCGGTCATGGTAATACCGGATGATTTTTTCCTGGTCTTCCACCAGTTTCTCTTCTTCAAAAGCGCCGTCATTGTAGAAACGCTTTTCCTTGAGGCCCATCTGGCGTTTCAGGGTACTGTCGGTAAATTTGCTGTTTCCGTTTATGACAATTTCTCTCAGGGTTATCTTGCTTCCCTCATCGATGCTGAAATTTACCACCGGGGAAGCACTGCTTTCATTGTATTCCGCCGCTACCCTGGCATCAGGATAACCGGATTCCCGGTATTTTCTAACGATTGCCTGCTCCGCGGCACGAAGATCCCGGTCGGTTATGATCTGCCTTCTTTTGAAGGCAATAGCATCGGTAAGTTCCCGCGAACGAAGATGCCGGTTTCCCGAAAAGGTGATCCTGGCGGCTATGGGGTTTTCTATTACCGTAAAGGATATAATGACCCCGTTGAGCCTCTCATCGTATGGAATGATGTGGGGACTAAGTTCGGAAAAGTAATCGGTATTGAGCAGAGCCATATAGAGCTCCATGTAGGTTTCTTCGGTGAAAATACGGCCGATAAAAGAATGTACAATACCGTCCAGATCGCTCTGTGCGACATTCACAAGCTCTCCAAAGACGATTTCCCTGATCGGTTTACCCTCATACCAGCCATCAGGAAGATCCCCCATGCCGGCCCCGCTTTCCTGGGCAAAACCCGTAAAGGCAAGCAGTATCAACACCGGTATAAAGCTCGAAACTCTCGTACACTTAAAATGCATCAACACCCCTTAGAACGACCTACTCCAGATCAAGCTGAAAAAACTATCGTTAACAAATAAATTCTCTGGATGGAGGGGAACAAAATCCCATCGAATATCGAATATCGGTCCATCCAACTCAATGCTGATATCCGGCTCGATAGAGAGATTTTCTCCTATTCTGAAACCTCCCAGGTTCTCAGGATAGGCATCATAGCGCAGGGACAGCATGGACTGGACAAACATTCCCCTGCCTATGTATTTACCCAGAAAAACAGTTGTATTATCAAAATAGTTACCGACACTGCCGTTCCTGTCAACAGGTTGCTGATAATTACCGGAAACCGTGGGATAACGGCTTGAATACGCCCTGGGAACCTCATAATCAAAGAGGCCGGTAGCATCAAAAAGAGCGTTCTGGATAAACTGGGTACGGATACTGAACATATCCAGGTGCAGGAAGTCTCTGGTAAGCCTTTCAACCCGTCTGACCACCTGGAACTGGGCCAAAATATCGGCGCTGGAGTTGAGGAAGGCTCGCTGAACCGTTCCGGTATTCTCATCTATGTTGGAACCCGCAATATTTTGTCCCAGCAGGGAAAAAATTTCCATCTGGGAGAGGGGCGGACTGGATTCCAGCCGTGCGGTAAAGGAAAGAAGGGGGGCATTATCCACAATGAGGGATATGGTTACCGGCCCGTCGTTGGTACGATCCCGAATTTCCGCCCTGGCGCTGATCAGGGGATCAAACTGGACTTCGTTTTCCCGGAAGATAAGGCTCCCCTCCCGGATATAGAAACTCCGTTCAAAGTAAAATATCTCACCGCTGCGGAGTTTTACATCGCTGTTGATAGAAAAACGCCGGGAAATGGAATCGCTGCTCACTTCAACCCTGGTTCCCTGATCCGCATAGGCGTGAAGAATTGGAAAATCGGTATTGGGCCAGACAAATTCCACCTTGTTGCCGGTGGTGACATTCAGATTCACCAGCACGGGAAAGAGCAGATCGGCATAAGGATCCGAAAAAGCGGCGTTGTTTATTTCATTGGTATCAAGGCTTATCTCCGAATTCTGGGCGGTAATGGCGCCTGAAACGGTGAGGATCATGTCTTCCATGGAGAGATTCAGCTTTCCCGATGCGTTTCCATGAGCCAGAAAGCCCGATATGTCAAAACCGAAGGGAATGGGAGTATCGGAGGCAACATCTATGTCTATGCTGAAGATATTGGGTATCCAGCGGTCGAAACGGAAAGAGCCCGTAATCGTGCCGCTCCCTTTGCCTACGGCAGCTCCCAGGGGCCCAAAGTTCATTTCGCTGCCTTCAATACGCACATCAACCGGCACCGGCCTGATGTCCTCCGTAAGGAATTTAGGCACCTGGATGCGCACACTGTTTCCCCTGGCGGTTCCGAAAAATTCCGGATCCCCCAGAGGCCCCCGGATAGCCACCTGAGCCCTGACATAGCCGTCCGAGAGAACCAGTCCCTGGTCGGGAGGGACAAAACGCCAGATTCCCGGCAGGTCTACATAGAGATCCGGAGCCTGGGCGTCTATAGTTGAGGGGCTCAGTTTACCGAAGACTGAACCCCGGATGGGAGAAGGCTTTGAGAGCCCCGCATAAAAATCCCCTTCTTCATTGAGTTCCAGTCTGAGCATGTTTTTGGGCCCGCCGTTTACCGAAACAACCGAATGGCCTGCCTCATCGGGAGTACGGGAAAACACAAAATTAAAGGCTTCCTCCGCCTCTATCGTATCGTAACGGAAGCTTTCCACCCTGAGGTTTCCTTCAAAAACCCTGAGGGCTTCTCCGAGCCGGAACCAGGAGGAGATAGGCCTCCCTTCCGCATCCAGATACAGGGATGTATCAAAAGTACGTCCCGCCGCCGCACCCTGCAGAGAAGCGCGAGCCTCCGCCCTCCCCTCTTCCCGGTTGATGATCATTGAGGGAAGCTGCGCATTGAAGGCCCCGTAGTTAAGGCTTAACCCTTCAAGGCTTATCTCCCTGTTATCTATAAAAGCAGTCCCCGCGGCCGTTAAATCCGTGTCCTGGATATGGACGCTGAGGGAAGAAAGCAAAATTTCCGCCCGGAAGTCGTCAATGGAACGCCACGTTAGGGAAAGAGTAGTATCCAGTATCCCGTCATAGTCATTTTCCAGAACCCGGCCAAGTTTGAGCCTTCTGCCCAGGAGAGTCACATCCAGTTCCCGATCCATGAAGGTGCCTTCCAGACTGAGATTTTCCACACCCTGATCGCCGGCCATCCGGAAGCTGAACTGCAGGTTCCGGAAACCGTCAAACCAGGTACACGCGGCATTTCCGGAGAGAGGGCCGCGGCCGTCGTCAAAAGTCAAATTGGGAACGAGCGCTCCGTTTTGATCCATGTACCCGAACATGCTGATAGTGGTGAAGGGAGACGCCGGGGTATTGAGGTTTATTATGGTAAAACGCTCGAGTATCATCGACCAGAGCAGAGCATCCTCATAACGGAAAGAAGAAGAAATACTCAAAGCCGCAACCTGGTTTCTGAAAGTGAAGGGAACTTCTTTCGCCTCCAGATACCCCGAATACCCTGTCCCGGTGGAACTGATATAGAGTTCCAGGCCGTAGGAACCCAGAAGACTCAGGGAATTTTTATCCAGTATGGTTCCGTTAAAATAATAGGAAAGATCCTGCCAGGTACTCGTCAGGGAAAAGGTAATATCCTGCGGTTGGGAAAAATCCGCATCCCCGCTCATTTCCAGCCTTCCTCCCGGCCAGATGACCTGACTTTCGTTCAGGCTGAAACGCTGATTGGTTCCCGATACGGAGACAAGAGCAACAATGTCGTTCAGCCTCGAGGAGGAAAAGGAGCCGGTGTATGCAATGGCTATACGCGGAGCGTTATAGAGAAGGTACTCAAAATCGGTAGTAACAAACACTTCCGCGGTAATGGAGACACCTTCCAAAACAGCCCGGAGCGTCTGGGGCAGTTCCGGCAGGACGGTAAAAGGGCTGCTCATTTCGACAAGATCTCCTACAGAGAACGAATCAAGGTAGAGACTTGCCTCCATGCCGGAAAGCTGATCATAGACACCGGAAAGAGAAATAGTACTGATATTGACTTCTTCCTCATAAGATTCGGTTCCTGTAAAACGGAGGGCCGAAACGGCAAAGGAAAAACCGCTGTCGGCGAGGTTCAATTGGGTATCCAGGGCGGCAAGTTCCGTGGAACCGAAAGAAATTGTATCGGCAAAGAAGTTGATCTCCCTTCCCAGGGTGGTAACCGCAATATCCCCGTTAAGAGCGGAAATTCCTGAAAGGCCGAAATTCCGGAAGCGGATCATGCCGTTTGGCGAGAAAGGTGTAAAAGCCAGGACACCCTGAAAAGAAGCTTCGCCCTGCCTGATGTCCAGCTCAGCATTGTCAATCCGAATCCTGTCCCGGTCTCCATCCGCTTTCATTCCCAGGGCCTGAATACCGAATGGCCCCGGTTCCCCGATACGAGCCTGCATATCGATCCGGTAATCAAGAATATCCGGCCCCGCATGGAGATCCAAAGATCCGTCGGCAGCGGCAGAGAGGAAACGGTTGTAGTTCTTCAAGTCTCCTTCCAGAGAGAAAAGATCCTTGAGTAAAAGATTCCGGTTTTCCAGATGCAGGGAAGCCATCCCCGTTTCCATACCAACGGTTAATAAAAAATCGATGGGATATCTGTCTTTCATCCGGGTAATGACAATGTTTTGGTTTTCCAGGGAAAGATCCAGCCCCATGGGCTTGAGACGAAAAAAGCCGCCTGAAAACGAAGAGAGAATGATGCGTCCATTTCCTGTAGAAAAATCCGGAGAGAAGCTTCCCTTTATCGTGGCGGACATGGAGAGAAGCATAGGTTTGTTGAGAAATCCCAAATCCGGCAGGCCGGGTACCATGGAAAGGCCCGCAATTTTTTTCAGATCCGGCCCACCGGGGGAATGCAGTTCCGCCCCGGCCTTCAGTTTGCCAAGCATTGAAACGGCGCCGTTTTTAAGAGAAAGATCCAGGGCCAGATCGGTGGTATGAACATAGTCCTCCGCCTTTTTGAAGGCAAAACTCCCGCGGCGTATTCTGATTTTGAGCTTTTCCGGAAAGGAATCAAGGAGTTCCTGAAGGCCATCCTGATCTGTGGGGAGAACGGAGAAACGCTGAAGCAGATCCCTGTCCGCTTCGGCGTCAAAGTTGATAAGGGGTCTTTCTATGCGGATACCGCGCAGAGATTCCAGCGGATCATGGTTTCCAAAGAGAAGCTCTATCAGGGAGAACGAGATCCTTAATCTTGCGATTGAAAGCAGGGGTTTTTCATCCGCAGATCCTACCCGGACGCCTTTAATGTTCAGGGAACCGGCAAAGGAAGGGCTTACCGACCGGTATTTGATCTCCCGCCCCAGAAAATCTTCCCCCAGGGCGATGAAAGAATCCCGTCCGGCTTCCAGTCTTTCAAAGAGAAGCTTCTGCAGGGGCCGGAGGACAATGGCGGAAAAAAAGGTCAGAACCGCCATGATGAGGAGAATAGTGATAAATCCGGTTTTGTCTGTCTGAGCCGTGTGCAAAATGAGTTTATAAATCCTTATGGCCGCTTATCGAAAACCCGGCATTTTGAAAAAAAATCTCCCCCCCAATAAGATTATAACGATACAGGATCTTTTTCCAATAATAGTATCGGCTTGATATGGCGGAAGGCGGCGGGAGAAGCGAGAATTGTATATGGAGGATGGTCATGGTACTATGCGGACATGAATGTCCTTAAGAATTTCGCCGTGTTTGAGGGGGGAGACGGAACAGGAACCAGTACACAGATTAAAATGCTGAGCCGCCGTTTTGAGGAACACGGATCGGACAGTTCCGCCGATCCTTTGCCGCCGCTTTTTACCACCTGCGAACCTACCGGAGATCCCATCGGCCGCGTGATACGTTCCTGCCTGAAAGGCGAAACCGTTTTCAGACCCGAGACTCTGGCGCGGCTCTTTGCCGCAGACCGGGGAGAGCACCTCTATGGACATGAGGGCATTGTTGAGCGCACGAGCCGGGGAGAATTCGTCGTTTCCGACCGCTACTCCCCCTCTTCCCTCGTGTACCAGGGTATCGCCTGCGGAAACGATCTTCCCCGGCTCCTCAACGAAGCCTTTCCCCTGCCGGAATTGATCATCATTCTGGATCTTGATCCTCATATCGCCGCGGAGCGGATCAGGCACAGGGAAGAAAAAGAGATCTTTGAATACCTGGAATTCCAGATCCGGGTGCGCCGGAGTTATCTGGATTTGATACCCTATTACCGGGAAAGGGGAGCCAGGGTTGAACTTGTAGACGCCCGGGAGAGCCCCGAAACGGTGGCCCTTGCCGTGTGGAATTTTATCCGTGAAATGCCGATATTTCAGGAAAGGGGAACCCGCTCCACAATTTGACATTTTGGGAACAGGCACAGGGAACAGCCTGAAGAGGAGGAGAATCCGCGAATGAGACTTGAGAATCCGGGCAAAAAAATAATACTTGTTTTTTCGGCGTTTATCCTTCTTTCCGCTCCGGCATTCAGAACAGAGGCCTATTTTGTCACCTACAAGGAACAGTACTACCGGCTCTATCATCTTCATCTGATTCAGAACCCCGACGACACCATGGAGAATATCTACTGGCTGGAAAAGGCCATGAAGGCGGATTTCTGCAATCCCCTCTACGCCTTGGCTCTTATTGAAAACGAAAAGGAATGGGAAAAGTACCGCTACCTTTTTAACATGCACCTGCGCCTGAAACTTATCGAACAGTACCTCTTTCTGGGAAACAAGTGGAACAAGCGGAACGCGTATTTTTACAATGCCCCCTGGAAGGAAGAGAACCTCGAGAGCCTTAAAACCGCGGAAACCTGCTATAAAACCGCCCTTTACTACTGGCAGGGCGCCAGAGAATGGATGGAGAAAGCACAGGAGAGACGCTTCCGCTTTATAAACCTGAAGAAAATCCAGTTCTGGGAAGATGAAGCGGGCCGCATGGAAAGCGGGGAACTTGACTACGAAAAGATCATCAACCGTGAACTGACCCTGCTCCGGCAGGTACGGGAGAAATTTGAAGCCATGGACGAGAATACATACTGACAGGCCCTGTGCGACAAGGCCTTGTGTGATTAGTTGACAAAACTGTTTTTTTTCAGCATAGTAAGGATGTTCATGATATGGTGGATGTAGCTCAGTGGTAGAGTTCCAGATTGTGGATCTGGCCGTCGCGGGTTCAAACCCCGTCATCCACCCTGGGCACCATTTACGAACAGAGTGGGGGTTTGAAGGGTTAAACCCGCCGACCAAAGGGAGGAAAAGGCGCCAGGGATGGCGCCGGCAGGGTTGAACCCCGGCCTGGAATGAGCAAACAGGATGTTTGCGAATGGAAGGCAAACCCCGTCATCCACCCTGGGCAACATTTACGAACAGAGTGGGGGGGTTGAAGGGTTAAACCCGCCGAATCCACCCTGATGCCCAAGACCTGTCGTAATAATGAGCGTCCGTAGCTCATCCGGATAGAGCGACGGACTTCGAATCCGTAGGCAGCAGGTTCGAGTCCTGTCGGACGCAGGATAAAATTGTTCTGTGGACAATTTTTCGCTGATGGTTTTAAAAAACGGGCCGCTAGCTCAGCTGGTAGAGCAGCAGACTCTTAATCTGCGGGTCGCAGGTTCGATCCCTGCGCGGCTCAAATTCCTAAGTTCTTATGAAAAGGGTAACAGTACGCTCCTTGCCGACCGCAGCACCGGCGTACAGGATGAAAAACAGACTCACTTTTGACAAGGATGATGATTTTGTTATCTTCAATACCAGGTGCGGTGTACCGGTTGCTGAAAGTACCATCAAACGGGGTTTTCACCGGACACTCGCCCTGATCGGCCCTATATCGATGATCCCGATTGCCCTCTCCTGACTGAGGAGCAGCTTGCCGAATTTCATCCGGTTAACGGCATGACTTGGGAAGAACGAAACCGCCTCATGAAAGAGACCGGAATGCCCAGCCGGGAACCTGTCCTGAATGCGGTCACAAATGAATAATGATGACATCATTCAGGCCGTCCGCAATTATACCCCCAGAGTATTCTTCATGCTTTTCTTATGGCATAGCCGGTGGTTTTATCAATTACACTAAAGAGATAATTTGATATTATTTCAAGAAAATAATTTCCACTATGCCTGTACTATGACAGTGATAATTCTATTTCGGGATAAATAGTCGCGTGTTACATCCTTCGGTGGTTTTTCAGGCCGTCGGGTTCCTTCCGGTAGGAAGGGCCGGGAACTTGTCAAAAAGCCGAAAATGTAAGAAGGTACACTTATGAAGATAGGAATAGGGATAGATACCGGCGGGACTTATACGGATGCGGTGATATACGATTTTGAAGGGCAGGAAATTTTGGGGGCTGTAAAAGCGCTCACCACAAAGGATGATTTGGCTGTTGGGATTCTGGACGCCCTTGACCGGCTCCCCGAAGAACTGGTCGGGAGGACGGAAATTATTTCCCTTTCAACAACCCTTGCCACAAACGCCTGTGTTGAGGATAAGGGCGGTAAGGCCAAACTTATTTTCTTCGGGGGTGACAAAAAGATCATTGATGAATTCGGCGGAAAGTACGGCTTGCCCAGGCCTGAGGATATCTATATCCAGGAAGCGTATACGAAATTTTCCGGTGAAATAGAACGCGAAGTTGACTGGGATTTATTCCACCAAAATATAAACGGGGCCTTTGATGATTTTGACGGTGTTGGGATCATTGAAATAAATGCCATGAAAAACGGCGCGGTGGTAGAGCGAAAGGCGAAAGCGTTGTTTCAGGAACGGTATGGGATACCTGTAGTGTGCGGGCATGAATTGTTTTCGGAATTAAATTGTCTGCAGCGAGGTTCAAGTACCCTTTTAAATGCCCGGCTGTTTCCGGTGATTCAGGAATTTCTTGAGGCTATCAAAACGGCCATGATCCGGCGGGGCATAAAAGCATCGGTAGTCATTGTGCGCAGTGATGGAAGCCTGATGTCCGAAGAGTTTGCCGTAACGCGTCCTGTAGAGACTCTGCTCTGCGGGCCCGCGGCCAGCGTAATTGGCGCCGTAAAACTGTCGGGGGATGCAAACAGTATTATTGTTGATATGGGAGGAACCACCACCGATGTCGCCCTGGTTAAAAACGATGTCCCCGTTATGGTAACCGATGGGGTGAGCATAGGCAAATGGAAAACTTTTGTGGACGGGCTGTATGTAAAAACTTTCGGACTGGGGGGCGACAGCGCCATACATTACAACGAAAAAAAACTATTTCTGGAAGAATACCGCGCCGTTCCACTTTGTGTTGCCGCGGCAAAGTATCCTGAGGTTTTGGAAAATTTAAAAAAATTAGCGGATAATCAGAATAAACATCACCTGTATCTGCATGAGCACTACCTCTTGATCAAGGACCTTCCCCAGGGGTCCCGGTATACGGAGGAGGAAAAAACCTTGTGCCGGGTTTTAAAACAAGGGCCGATGATCCTGCAGGATGCCGCCGCCGCGGTAGGCAGGGATATTTATAATCTCAATATCTCCCGGCTGATTGAAGAAGGTTATGTGCAGATATGCAGTCTTACGCCTACCGACATAATGCATATCAAAGGAGACTTTACCGGGTTTTCTTCGGAAGCTTCAGTATTGGGAGCGCAGATTGTTGCCTATAACACAGGTATACCGGTTACGGAACTGTGTCACGAGGTGTACGATGAGATAAAACGCAAGCTTTATGTTACCATCGTTAAAGTTCTGCTGGAGAATAAAGACAAACACTTTATGAAAAACGGCGTTACCGGAGATGCTGAAAAGTTATTAAACGATGCTTATACCATGGCAGCCGGGAACTGGGGGAAGGATGGTATTTCTCTTACTTTCAGTACCGATTGTACACTGGTCGGAATCGGCGCTCCCATTCATATTTTTCTCCCCGATGTAGCGGAGATGCTGAAAACCAGGGCGGTTATTCCCGAACATCACGAAGTCGCCAATGCCCTGGGGGCTGTTATGGGAAACATATATACCACCTATACTGCCGAAATCAGGCCGAACTACACCCCCGGAGGTATTACAGGCTACATGGTTTTTGGCGGCGATGAAATGAAGATATTTGAAACTATGGACGAAGCGGAATCCTTCGCCGTTTTAAAAGCAAAAGACGGCGCGCGCCTGGAAGCGGTTAAACGGGGGGCCCGGGGAGAGATAAGCGTCAATTGGGCCCTTAATAAGCATGAGGCCGAGGCCAGGGATGGAGCCGTCTATTTAGGTACAACGGCATCGGCCCATGCCCTGGGTTCATTTGGATTATAGCGCAGGCAGCTTAACACCCCGCTTCCCCCGGCTGCCTTTACATCACGCCCTGGGAGTTCTGAAAAACCCGAAGAGACTCCCGCAGAAGCCGCCGACGATGTGGGCGAATTCGGAGATGTTGTTGGAAGAAAAAGAGTTGAACAGTTCCCGGCCCAGATAGAGGATCAGAACCAGGATAAAGGTAAGGGGGATCTCCCCCTTGCTAAAGTTGGTAAAGCTCGCCAGGAGGATCATCATAAAGACCACCCCGCTGGCGCCCATCAGGGCGGTGGAGAAAAAGATCGTATTGAGCACACCTGTAACCAGTGCGGTGATGAGGATCATCACAAGGAGGGACCGGGAACCATAGATCTCCTCCAGGATGGGCCCGATGAGGAGGATAAAGGAAAAATTGGAGAGCAGGTGAGTCCAATTGGCATGACCTGCCACATGGGTAACAAGGGTTATCCAGCAGCGCGGGTTCCCCAATCTGAAGTTTCCCCTGCCGGGAACCATGAACCAGTATTCGGCAAGGCCCGGCATGACATGGGACAGAAGGAGCACCGCCGCGCTGACAAAGGTAAAGGTCAATACCGTGGGAGCGTTGTACTTTATTCTCACAATTCCAGCTCCACGGGGCAATGGTCGGAGCCTTCGACATCCGGCCTGATAATGGAACGTTTCACCTTAGGCAAAAAGGCCTTGTCCGTGCAGTGGTAATCGAGACGCCAGCCTATATTCCGCTCCCTGACCCCTGCCCGGTAGCTCCACCAACTGTAATGCCCCGCTTCGCCGGGGTGAAAATGCCGGAACGTATCCACATGCCCCGCGGCGGTAAAGCTGTCCATCCAGGCCCTCTCCTCGGGCAGGTAGCCGGCGTTTCTTTCATTTTGCTTTGGCCGGGCAATATCGATGGGAGTATGGGCAATGTTGTAGTCTCCGCAGAGTACGAAATGCCGGCCTTTTTTGACAAATCCGTTGCAGAGCTTTAGTATGGCGGCGCAAAAATCCAGTTTGTAGGGAAGCCGGACACCCTCGTCCTGGGAATTGGGAAAATAGGCGGAAATGAGGGTAAAATTCTTAAATTCAGCCTGAAGCACCCTCCCCTCATCATCAAATTCGGGGATTCCCAAGGGTTTTATGCCGAGCGGCTGTTTTTTACTATAGATGGCAACCCCGGAGTAACCGGCTCTTTTGGCGCTGGCCCAATAAGAAAGGTATGGTTTCCCTTTTTTGTCCACAGGTTTGATGAGTTCTTCATCAAGCTGCTCGGGCCGGGCCTTGGTTTCCTGAATACAGAGTATATCCGGGGATTCTTCCCGCAGCCAGGAGGCAAAGCCCCGTTTTTGAACAGCCCGTATTCCGTTGACATTCCAGGACAAGATTCGCATGATGTATAATATATAGCAAAAGACTGAAAAGCAAGAGACTCCATGCCGATTTTTGCAGGGGACGGCACCGAATTAGCCGAACGTACTACAGAGAAACTCAAGGAACCGGAAGAATACCGGGTTATTCTTCTCAACGATAACTATACCACCAGGGAATTTGTCGTCGAGATCCTCATGCTGATCTTCCAGAAGAGTTTTGAGGATGCGACCAGGCTCATGCTTGACGTGCACCGCCGGGGCAAGGGGACTGCCGGGATCTATACCTACGATATTGCGGTAACAAAGGCCCAACAAGTCCATGAAACCGCGAAAAAATATGAATTCCCGCTCCGTTGTATAGTAGAAGAGGCATAAAATGATTATATTATACTGTGTAGTGGTTTTTTATGGAGAGTAAAAAAATGAAGATATCGGGCCATGTACAGGCAATTATTAATGCCGCTTACAATGAAGCCAAACTGCGTAAGCATGAATATCTGACTCCGGAACATATACTTTACGCCGCACTCGCTTTCAATGATGTTCAGGATGTACTTGCCGCGTGCGGGGCAAATCTTGAACAGATTAAATCCGGTATGGAGAACTTTTTTGAACAGAAGATCCCCCTTAGCGTCGATCAGGAGCCTGCCCAGACCGCGGGTTTCTCGAGTGTCATAGAACGGGCGGTAATGCAGAGTCAGTCGGCCCAAAAGCAGATGCTTGATGTGGCCGATATTCTCGTTTCCCTCTTTGATGAAGAACGAAGCTATGCCGGTTACTACCTCCAGAAGGCGGGCGTAAGCCGTTACGATCTCCTCAATGTGCTTTCCCATGGTGGGGATGTGAGGGATGAGCCTTTCGGCTTCCAGAAAACCGGCCGTCCCGGCGACAATGAGACCGTTAAGGAAGGGTCCGCCGAAGATGAGGCTGCCGACGGGCAAAAGGCAAGGGCCGGCAAGAAGAGCGCTCTTGAGCGTTTTGCCACCGAGTTGACCGGTCTTGCGCGGGAAGGAAAGCTGGAGCCGGTTATCGGCCGGGAAGCGGAGTTGGACAGGACGGTACAGGTGCTCTGCAGGCGGCTCAAGAACAACCCGGTGCATGTGGGGGATTCGGGGGTGGGAAAAACAGCCATTACCGAAGGTCTTGCACAGCGTATCGTGGCAGGTGATGTCCCGCCCGCGCTCAGGAATTTTGCCATTTATTGCCTGGATATGGGCGCTCTGGTTGCGGGAACCAAATACCGGGGGGATTTTGAAGAACGGATCAAACGGGTAATCGAGGAAATTCTAAAAAAAGAAAAGGCTATCCTCTTTATTGACGAGATACATACCCTGGTAGGGGCAGGCTCGGTTTCCGGGGGCGCCCTGGATGCCTCAAACCTGCTCAAACCGGCGCTTACAAGCGGGAAGATCCGCTGCATCGGCAGTACCACACATGAAGAATACGGCAAATTCTTTGATAAAGACCGGGCTCTTTCCCGGCGTTTTCAGAAAATCGATATCAATGAGCCTACGGAAAGCGACGCGATAGAGATTCTTAAGGGGCTTAAAACCAAGTATGAAGCGTACCACAAGGTTCGCTACAGCGATGACGCGGTTGAAGGCGCGGTAAAGCTTGCCGCCCAGTACATTACCGAACGGCGGCTTCCCGACAAGGCCATTGATGTGATAGATGAGGCGGGCGCCTGTGCCCGGATTGAAGCTTACAAGAAAGAGAAAACCGGTGAGGATACGGAAGGCGAACTGAAGGATGCGCTGCGGACCGAAGAGTCGGTGCAGGAAGGTTCTGTCGAAATAATAGACATAGGACTGCCCCTGATAGAGTCCGTGGTGGCAAAAATTGCCCGTATCCCGGAACGTTCCGTGGGTGAAAGCGAAAAAGACAAGCTCAAAGGGCTTGAAGAGAAGCTGCACAGGCGCATCTTCGGCCAGGATGAGGCGGTAAACGCCGTGGTTAAGGCGGTAAAGCGCAGCCGGGCGGGTTTCCGGGCCGATAACAAGCCGGTGGCAAATTTTCTCTTTGTGGGGCCCACGGGGGTCGGCAAGACGGAACTTGCCCGGAGCCTGGCGGATATTCTGGGAGTCCCCATGCACCGTTTCGATATGAGCGAGTATCAGGAGAAGCATACCGTATCCCGTTTGATTGGTTCGCCTCCCGGCTATGTCGGGTATGAAGACGGGGGCCTCCTCACCGATATTGTCCGCAAGCAGCCGCACGGTGTAGTGCTTCTCGACGAAATCGAGAAGGCTCATCCGGATATTTATAACATACTTCTCCAGATCATGGACTACGCAACGCTGACCGACAATAACGGACGCAAAGCGGATTTTAGAAATATTGTTCTTATCATGACCAGTAATGCCGGGGCCAGGGACATAGGGAAGAATCTTATCGGTTTTGGGGAACGGATTCTCGATGAATCGGCGGTTGACGGGGCGGTTGAAAAGCTCTTTACCCCGGAATTCCGCAACCGCCTTGATTCGGTTGTCCGTTTCGGTCATCTGTCAAAGGAAATAATGGTCAACATCGTCCGCAAGGAACTGGACGCATTCGGCGCCCAGCTTGCGGAAAAACATGTCAGACTGGAACTGAGCGATACCTGTGTTGAACAGCTTGCCGCCGAAGGTTACTCCAGGGAATTCGGCGCCCGTAATGTGGGGCGTCTTGTGGAAGAGAAGATCAAGAGTTTCTTTGTGGACGAGGTACTCTTCGGTTCCCTGAGTGAAGGGGGCGCGGCCCGGGCGGATTACCGTGACGGAGAATACAGGATCGATATTCTGGAAAATGTAACGGCCTGACAGCCTGATAGATAGTATAGATCGATTATGACAACAGGCCCCGATCCTGAATTTCCCTATATCGCGGACGCGGATCGTTACGCCTTCCCTCCTCCGGAAAACTGGGGTGACAGCATCATTGCGGTGGGGGGAAATCTTTCGCCGGGAATGCTCCTTTCCGCGTATGAGCAGGGAATTTTTCCCTGGTACAACCCGGAAGATCCGCTGCTCTGGCAGTCCCCCGATCCCCGCTTTATAATTTATCCGGGCGGCCTCCATGTATCACAATCCATGGAGAAGCTTCTCGGGCAAAAAAAATACGAAATCAGTTTTGACAGGGACTTTCCCGCGGTGATACGGGCCTGTTCGCACATACAGAGGCCGGGCCAGCACGGAACCTGGATTACAAAAGATATAATCGAAGGCTACACGGAACTGCACAGACTGGGTTATGCCCATTCCGCGGAAGCGCGGCTTGACGGCGAACTTGCCGGAGGCTGTTACGGCATCAGGCTGGGGCGCTGTTTTTTTGGAGAATCCATGTTTTCCGGAAAGCCGAATGCCTCCAAGGCGGCCTTTATCAGCCTGGCCCGCCGTCTCTTTGAAGATGATATTGCCTTTATCGACTGCCAGGTTCATACGAATCACCTTGAAAGCCTTGGGGGTGTGGAGATAAGCCGCATCTCTTATCTCAAACTGCTTTACGAAAATCTGGGTATACGGGAAAAACACCGGGACAGAAGGGGAAGCTGGGACAGCCAATAGCTTCAGGAAAAGAAGGATACGGCGTTTTCAAAGAGACGCTGATCATGGTTTCCGCGGACATTTTTGTAACAGTGTTTACGCCAGCGTTCCGAATGGGCCATCTTTCCCAATACCCGGCCGTCGGGAGAGCTGATGGCCTCTACCGCATAGAATGAACCGTTGGGGTTATAGCGTCCGTCCATGGACGGCCTTCCTTCAAGATCCGCATACTGGGCCGCAATCTGTCCCTCCGCGATAAGGCTCCGCATCACGGCTTCGCCGCACACAAAACGGCCTTCTCCATGGGAAACAGGAATTGTGTGGATGTCGCCGGTTTTACAGCCTGAAAGCCAGGGAGACTTGACGCTGGAGATCCGGGTATGTACCAGCATGGACTGGTGGCGGCCGATGGTATTAAAGGTAAGCGTAGGATTGTCCCCGGGGGAAGATTCACTCCCGCGGAGGGCGGCGGAGGATTCCGCACTGCCTTCCACAATTCTTCCAAACGGAACAAGGCCCAGTTTGATCAGGGCCTGGAAACCGTTGCAGATCCCCAGCATGAGACCGTCCCGTTTCTCCAGAAGTTCATGTATACTCTCTTTCAGCCGCGGATTGCGGAAAAACGCGGTAATGAATTTCCCTGAACCGTCAGGTTCATCCCCCCCGGAAAATCCGCCGGGGATCACGATTATGCGGCTTTCCCGGATAAATTCGTCGGCTTTTTCAATGGAAAGGCTTACGTCTTCTTTTGTCAGATTCCGTATGATCAGGGGAAGGGCTTCCGCGCCTGCCCGTTCAAGGGCATGAATAGTATCATATTCGCAGTTTGTTCCGGGAAAAACAGGGATAAAGGCTTTCGGTTTTCCCAGGACGGGGAAAACGGATCTCCGCGCTTCGGCTTTTTCCGTGTAAGATATTACAGGCACTGTTTCCGCTTCTTTTTTCCCCAGGGGATATACGCCTTCCAGCACGGATTCCCATGTTTTTTGCAGGGACAGAAGATCTATTTCTTCACCGCCTGCAATAATACGATATTGATCGATGGTGCGGCCAAGAAGAATCGCCGTATTGCCCGAACCGGCTTCGAATTCGTCCCCGGCAAGTTCCAGAACAAAGGAGCCGTAATTTTTGGTAAAGAGAATTCCGGTATCAATACTGTCATCCAGGCAGAGGCCGATCCTGTTTCCCAGGCACATCTTGAAGATTGCCTCCGCCGTTCCCCCGAATCCCGAAGCCCTGGCGGAAAGAACTTTCTTTTCCCGGATAAGGCTTTCCACATAGTCAAAGGTTTTTACAAAGCTGCCTGCCCCGCCCTTTATCAATACCACTGTGGAATGAGCTTTTTTGAATTCGGGAGAGACGATGTTTTCCGCGTTTCCCGTAGAGACGGCGAAGGAAACCAGGGTGGGCGGCACATGGAGATTCTCAAAACTTCCCGACATGGAATCCTTGCCGCCTATTGCCGCAACGGAAAGCTCAAGCTGGGCATCCAGCGCGCCGAGCAGAGATGCAAGAGGTTTGGCCCAGCATTCCGGACCTTTGAGCTTTTCAAAGTACTCCTGGAATGAAAGATAACATTCCTTCCGGCTGCCTCCCGCCGCAACAATCCTGGCAACCGATTCAATTACCGCCGAATATGAGCCGCAATATGGATCCTGTTCAGTCAGATATGGGTCGCAGCCGTATGACATGAGTGAAACAGTATCCGTTTCTCCGTTTTCCACGGGGAAGAGGGCGGCCATGGCGTCTACAGGGCTTGCCTGGTATGTTCCGCCGCCGGGCATGAGAACCGTTCCCGCGCCTATGGTGGAGTCAAAACGTTCATAGAGCCCCTGCTGGGAAGAAACATTGAGGTTCTTTACAAGGTCTTCAAGGCGCTCTTTCACGGACAATTTGTTATGAAGACCGGCGGCGGGGATTTCCGGCTCTGCCGGCGGATTTGCCGCCCTCTTCCCGATCCGTGCATCGGCATGTTTTTCGGCGCCGTTTGTATCAAGGAATTCACGGGCTATGTCAACAATGATTCTGTTGTCGAGATTCATGCGGAGTCTTTCTTCTGCCGTAACTTCCGCGATTACGGTTGCTTCGAGATTCTCTTCGGCCGCATAATTGAGAAAGGTTCCGGTATCCCCGGGGGCAACGACTACCGCCATCCTTTCCTGCGATTCGCTTATTGCCAATTCGGTTCCGTCAAGACCCTCATACTTTCTGGGTATTTTGCCAAGGTCTATCTCCAGCCCCCGCGCCAACTCTCCTACGGCAACCGAAACGCCGCCGGCGCCGAAATCGTTACAGCGTTTGATGAGACGGCTTACTTTTTCCTTGCGGAAAAGCCGCTGAAGTTTTCTCTCTTCAGGAGCGTTGCCCTTCTGCACTTCGGTTCCGCCGCTTTCGAGAGAGGAAAAGTTATGGGCTTTGGAAGAACCCGTAGCGCCTCCGCAGCCGTCCCTGCCGGTTCTGCCGCCCAAAAGAATAACGAGATCCCCTGCTTCCGGGCTTTTCCTGATCACGTGCGATGCCGGAGCGGCTCCGAGAACCGCCCCCAGTTCCAGCCTCTTTGCCGCATAACCGGGATGGTAGATCTCCCGCACAAGTCCTGTCGCAAGCCCTATCTGGTTTCCGTAAGAGCTGTAGCCTGCCGCCGCGCCCGTTACGATTTTATGCTGGGGAAGCTTCCCCGGCAGAGTCTCTGCGGGGGGAGCAAGGGGATTAGCCGCTCCGCTGATCCGCATCGCCTGGTACACATAGCTTCTCCCGGAAAGGGGATCCCTGATTGCCCCTCCTATGCAGGTTGCGGCCCCGCCGAAGGGTTCGATCTCCGTAGGATGATTGTGGGTTTCATTCTTGAACATGAGGAGCCAGGGTTCAAGCCTTCCGTTTACATTGACCTTTACCTTTACCGAACAGGCATTGATCTCTTCGGATTCATCGAGAGACGGCAGAAGTCCCTTTGTCTTCATGCAGCGTGCGCCGATTGTAGCCAGATCCATAAGTGTGACAGGTTTATCTTCCCTTCCCAGTTCACGGCGGATGGAAAGATAGCGTTCCCAGGCGGACAAGATCTCCGGGTCATCAATTTCGACAGTATCAATGATGGTAGAAAAAGTGGTATGCCTGCAGTGATCCGACCAGTAGGTATCGATCACGCGGAGTTCCGTGATGCTGGGATCTCTTCCTTCGGACACAAAATAATCCCTGCAGAACCTGAGATCCTCCGCATCCATGGCAAGGCCATAGCCTGAACAGAACTGTTCTATCACACCGTCACTCAGGAAACGGAAACCGTTCAGAACGGCTACGGATTTTGCGCTTTCATAATCAAGGATCAGGGTTTCAGGCTTTTCCATGGAAGCCTCATGGCTTTCCACCGGGTTAATCACATATTTCTTGACGGCCTCAAGTTCTCCGCCGCTGAGCTTTCCGCAGAGAATATACAGCCTTGCGTTTCTCACCAGAGGTCTTTCACACCGGAAAGCCATCTGTATACACTGGGCGCAGGAATCGGAACGCTGATCGTACTGGCCCGGCAGGGATTCTACCGCAAAAACAATGCCGCCGCCTGATTCCCTGAAATTTTCACCGTATACATGATCAAGCCGCGGTTCGGAAAACACAGTATCTCTGCACTGCTCAAAGATACTCTCTTCGATTCCTTCCACATCGTAACGGTTAAGAATCCTTAAATCCGAAAGACTTTTGATGCCCAAAAAATCCCGGATATCAAGAAAAAGCTGCCGGCTTTCAACGGCATATTCCTTCTTTTTCTCTACATAGATTCTGTATACAGCCATTCCAGTGCCTTTTTACCGATATCTTTCCTGTAATACATGCCCTCAAAACGGATCTTCTCCGCCTCCCGGTAGGCGCCGTCCACCGCCGCCTTCAGATCATCCGCAAAGACGGTGATGCCCAGCACCCGTCCGCCCGCGCTGACAATCCCGTCCTTCAGGGCAGTACCGGCATGGAAGATCCAGGTATTTTTTTGAGAAACATTTTCAAGGCCCATGACGGGAAACCCGGTTCCGTACGCTGCAGGATAGCCTCCCGAAGCCAGGACGAGGCAGCAGGACGCTCCGCTCCGGCACCGGACTTCGATTTCGGCAAGCCGCTCTTCTTCCACGGCCTGCATGATCGACAGAAGATCTGTTTCAAGAAAGGGAAGCACGGCCTGGGCCTCGGGATCTCCGAAACGGCAGTTGTATTCGATAACTTTGGGACCTTCCCCGGTGAGCATGAGTCCGAAATAGAGGCAGCCCCTGAACGGGCTTCCTTCACGGTTCATTGCGTTAATTGTAGGCAGGAAGATGGTCTTCATGCAAAGTTCAGCGGTTTCTTCCGTGTAACAGGGATTCGGAGCAATCACGCCCATGCCGCCGGTATTGGATCCGCTGTCTCCGTCCCCGGCCCTCTTGTGATCCATGGACGAAGGCAGGGGAACGATTGTTTTTGAATCGGTAAAGGCCAGTACCGTTACTTCAGGCCCCTCAAGAAATTCCTCGACAACAACCCTGTTCCCCGCCTCGCCGAAGATCCGCTCTTCCATGATCCGGCGGAGGGCCTTTTCCGCCTCATCTTCGTTCTGCGCGATAAAGACACCCTTGCCCAGAGCCAGGCCGTCGGCCTTGATAACCACAGGATAGTGTTTCTGCGACCTTATATAGTCAAGAGCCGGATCAACATCGTCAAAGATCTCGCAGGAAGCTGTAGGGATATTGTACTTTGCCATGAGCCGCTTGGAAAAAACCTTGCTCCCCTCGATCCGCGCGGCCTTTGCGGAGGGCCCGAAGGCGGGAATTCCGGAAGCGCGGATACTGTCCGCCATTCCCTGTACAAGAGGATCGTCCGGGGAAACTACCGCAAAATCAATGCCGTATTCCTGTATGTACGCAAGAGCGGCTTTAATATCAACAGGCTTGCCGGGAAGACACTGAGCCTCTTCTGCAATGCCTCCGTTTCCCGGCATTGCGTAGATCTTTGAAACGCGCAGGCTTTCCCTGAGTTTCTTTATGACGGCATGTTCCCTTCCGCCGCCGCCGATGACAAGTATCTTCATGTTTCTTTCTCTTCGACCGCAATTTTTTTGCAGATCATCTCTACCGCCGCGGGGAGAAGAATCCACTCGGCCTCTTCCATAATCCTTCTCTGCAAAGTTTCCGGTGTATCGCCTTCTTTTACATCCACCGCCTTTTGGAAAATAATTTTTCCGCCGTCAATGGATTCGTCCACATAGTGAACCGTAGCCCCGCTTACCCTGACTCCTCTTTCAAGCGCCGCCTCGTGTACCTTCAGGCCGTAAAATCCCCTGCCCCCGAAACTCGGCAGGAGGGACGGATGAACATTGATAATCCTTTCCGGAAAGGCCGCAAGAACTTCCTTTCCGATTAGCGAAAGGAAACCCGCCAGCACTACCAGCTTGATTCCGTTTTCGTTCAGGGCTTCAAGCATGGCGCGATCGTATTCAACAGGATCCGCCGAATGGTTAAGTGTGGTGTAATTCTTTTGGGACAGAATCTTTACGGGGATACCGTTTTCTTCCGCCCGTTTTACGGCACAGGCGGCGGCCCTGCTTGAAATTACCAGGCTTATTTTTCCGGAACGGAGGACGCCGCTTTTCTCCGCATCCACAAGCGCCTGGAGGTTTGTGCCGCCGCCTGAAACCAGGACTGCGACACGCGTCACAGGATTACCTCATGGCTGCCCGGCCGTATCCCGCCAATGACGGCGGCTTTTTCCCCGGCGGTTTTCAGTATTGCGAGAGCCCTGTCCGCCTCTTCCCGCGGAACCAGTATGCACATGCCTATACCCATGTTAAATACATTGAACATATCACGTTCGGGAACGGAACCGGCCTTTTGCAGAAACCTGAAAACAGGCGGCATGTCAACAGCATTCCTGTCGATATGTATTGAAAAATTTTCGGGGACTGCCCTGGGAATATTTTCAAAAAAGCCGCCGCCTGTAATGTGGGCAATCGATCTGACATTGACTTCTTTCAGCAGGGAAATTACCGCGTTGACATATATCCTTGTGGGCCTCAACAATACTTCCCCTATGGGAGCCCCCAGTTCTCCGGAACAGGAATCAAGGGCAATACTGTTTTCTTTCAGGATCTTCCGTACCAGGGAAAAACCGTTTGAATGAAGCCCCGACGAGGAAAGACCGATAAGCACGTCTCCTTCCCTTACACTGCTACCGTCAAGGATCTTTTCCTCATCGGCAATACCGACGGCAAAGCCCGCAAGATCGTATTCACCTTCCGCGTAGAGGCCGGGCATCTCGGCGGTTTCCCCTCCGATGAGGGCGCAGCCTGCCTGTATACAGCCTTCGGCAACACCCGACACTATCGCCGCTACTTTTTCAGGTTCGCTCTTGGGCAGGGCGATGTAATCCAGAAAAAAGAGAGGTTTTGCGCCTGAACAGACAATATCGTTCACGCTCATGGCGACACAATCAATGCCGACGGTATCATGTCTGTCCATCGCAAAGGCTATCTTGAGTTTTGTGCCGACTCCGTCCGTACCGGAAACCAGCACCGGTTTCTTCATGCCGGAAAGATCCGGCCGGAAAAGGCCGCCAAAACCGCCGAGTTCCCCGATAACGCCGGGAGTAAAAGTTTTTTTTACCTTTTCGGAAAAAAGCCTGACCCCTTCATAACCTGCGGTAACATCGACTCCCGCATCCCTGTACGCGTCACTGAAACTTTTCATAAACGACATCCCCCAAGAACGGCCCGCGTCCCGGCCTCATGTTCCGTCTCATCCGGGCGCCCGGTCCCGGCAGGCGGCGAGGGGTATTTACCGGTAAAGCACGCGGCGCAGAAACCGCCTACGGGACGGTCATTCAGCATGAACACAGAACCCGTACTGAGATAACCCAATGAATCCACTCCGATAATCCTTGCGGTTTCTTCAACAGTATTGTTGGCGGCTACAAGGTTTTCACGGGAACTGATATCCGTGCCGTAGTAGCAGGGATTGATAAAAGGCGGGGCGCTTACCCTCATGTGTACCTCCCCGGCTCCGGCGTCCCGCAGGGTTTTTACGATCCTGGCGCTGGTGGTTCCGCGGACAATGGAATCGTCGATAAGCACTACCCTTTTACCGGCTACTGTCGCCGCGATGGGGTTAAGTTTGATCCGCACAAGATTTTCCCGGTTAAGCTGCCCCGGTTCGATAAAGGTTCTGCCTATGTATTTGTTCTTGATAAAACCCATGCCGTAGGGGATACCGGACTGCCTTGCGTAACCCAGGGCGGCGTCAAGCCCCGAATCGGGAACGCCTATAACCACATCCGCCTGTACCGGATGCTCCAGAGCAAGGAAGGCCCCTGCCCGCTGTCTGGCCGTATGCACGGAAACCCCGTCCAGAACCGAATCGGGCCTGGAAAAATAAATATACTCAAAGACGCAGTGGCTTACCGCTTGTGTTCCGCAGTGGGTACGGATACTGCGGAGGCCTTCATGATCTACCACCGCAATCTCTCCGGGTTCCACATCCCGCACAAACTCCGCGCCGATACCGTCAAGCGCGCAGCTTTCGGAGGCAAATATCCACGCGTTCCCCAGCTTCCCTATGCACAGCGGCCTGAAACCAAAGGGATCACGTACCGCCATGAGTTTACGGGGGCTCATGATCAAAAGCGAATAGGCTCCGGCGATATGATCCATTGCGGCGCTGACCGCTTCTTCTATCGAAGGCCTTGAAAGACGTTCACGTGTTATAATGTATGCGATAACCTCAGTATCGCTGGTGGTCTGAAAAATCGAACCTGAAAGTTCAAGCCTGTTTCTCAGTTCCCCGTGATTGGTAAGATTCCCGTTGTGGGCCAGAGCCATGGAACCCTTGATATGATTCACCGTGAGGGGCTGTGCGTTAAGCCTGACATTGGAGCCGGTGGTTCCGTAGCGCACATGGCCTATGGCTATCTGACCATGCCCCAGGCCGTCCATGGTCTTGCGGTCAAAGACATCGCTTACCCTGCCGAGATCCTTGTACACCGAAATTTCCCCTTCGTTATTTACGGCTATCCCGCAGCTTTCCTGTCCGCGGTGCTGAAGGGAATAGAGGCCGTGATATACACAATCCGTAATTTTCCAGGGCGAAGCGTCTCCGTAGATACCGAATATACCGCATTCCTCACGGGGCTTGTCTTCAAAGAGAACGGAGTTACTCTCCAAGGAGACGCCTCTGTACTTCGCTGTAAGCGTCTTCCACTCCTCCCATGTCCCGGCGGAAACGGTCTTTGTCCAGCTTTTCCCCGGTACGGGTATCCCAGAAACGGCAGGTATCGGGGGAGATCTCATCAGCGAGAACCAGCTCCCCGGACGGAAGCTTCCCGAATTCAAGCTTGAAGTCTATAAGACTGATATGAACACTCTCAAGATATTCGCCAAGGATACTGTTGACCTTAAACGAATAGTCCGCAATCTTTTCCAAATCTTCCCTGCCGGCAAGACCGAGCGCCCGGATGTGATACTCGTTTACCAGCGGATCGCCCAGTTCGTCATTTTTGTAACAGTATTCAAGAACCGGAGAGGCCAGCTTTTCACCTTCACTCAGGCCCAGGCGTTTTGAAAGGGAACCCGCGGCAATATTGCGGACTATAACTTCCAGGGGAACTATGCTTACCTTTTTTACCAGTGTATCGGTATCGGAGAGCGCGCGGACAAAATGGGTAGGAATACCCTTTGATTCAAGAAGCCGCATCAGGTGGTTGGTGACACGGTTATTGATCTGCCCTTTTCCGCGGAT
>JAISCR010000075.1 GCA_031265435.1 Treponema sp. | reverse complement strand
ATCACCGCGATGCCGTCGATGGCGATGAGGTGTTCGTCGATGCCGGTTCCAATCTCCGCCGGACTCAGCTCCCGGCTGGACATGCCGATTTCGGCGGTCTCCGCGGGAACGGCCTTGATACCGTCGCCGGAGCCGGTGGCGCTCATGTTGAATCTAACATTGGGGCGCACTTTGGCGTACTCGGCGATCAGCAGTTCCATGAGGGGGCTTACCGAGGTAGAACCCGCCACCGTTACAGTATAGGCCGCCGGCGCGGCGCTTTGAGTGGTTCCGCTGCCTGAGCTTTGGTCTTTTGTGCCCCCCGCAAAAACAGGAACGAGGGATGCGGCTGTTAATACCAGGACGATAAAAAGTTTTTTCACGATCACTCCTTACATATCAATCTGTAGTAAACATACTGATGTACTGTTAAGGATATGTAAGGTGATTGTTAAAATTAGGTTAAAAAACGAGTCCTGCCGGGCTCGTTATTCAAGCGCGGCAAGAGCCCTGTCGATCCGGGCGAGGGTTTTTTCCGGGCCAAGGAGCCGCATGGAACCGAAGAGGGGAGGGCTGACCCTGGCCCCGGTAAGCGCTACCCGCAGGGGCATGAGAAGATCTCCAAGCTTCACCGAGTTTTTTTCCGCGGAGGCTTTAACCATTTCTTCCGCCCGGGCATCGCTTGACGAGCGGGCCATGGCTTCTGCCGATTCCCTTCCCATTTTGAGGAGCCTTATTGCCTGGGCCAGATCTCCCTTTTTGGGAATAAATTCCTCCGCCGCGGGAACCGGCGGCTCCGAAAAGAGGTAGATGAGTTTTTCCGGTATATCCGGCAGAAACACCGCGCGTTCCTTCACCAGAAACATGGAAGCCGCGTAAAGTTTCCGCTGCTCTTCAGAAGGAGCCTTGCCAGCCTCTCCAAAGAGGCCCTGTTCGACAGCCCATGGGAGACTCATCTCCGCAAGGACACCGTCATCCTTCATGCGGATATACTGCCCGTTGTACCATTCAAGTTTTTTATAATCAAAGATCGCGGGAGCCTTGTTGAGTTTTTCAAGCTTAAAGCTCGCTGCCAGTTCTTCCGGAGTGTAGATGTCCTTCCCCTCTTCATAGGAGGCTCCCAGGAGGGCTACATAGTTGACAAGGGCCTCCGGAAGGTAACCCTGACGGCGGAATTCGTTCACGCTTGTAGCGCCGTGGCGTTTTGAGAGTTTCTTTCCGTCTTCTCCCATCACCATGGGGAGGTGGCAGAATTCAGGATACTCCCAGCCGAAACAGCGGTACATGATCACATGCAGGGGCGTGGAAGAGAGCCATTCCTGGGCCCGCAGCACATGACTAATCTCCATAAGATGATCGTCCACCACATTGGCAAGATGGTAGGTAGGGAAACCGTCCGATTTCAGCAAAACAGGATCGGGATTGACATCGGAATTTTTCCATTCGATATCTCCCAGCAGAAAGTCCCGAAAACAGGTTACAGTCGGGAGCGGGGAAGCATCCCTCCCCGCCGCGTCGTTTTCAAGCGGTATCCTGAGCCTTATGGTACAGGGTTCCCCCGCGGCAGCCCGCGCCGCGGCTTCCCCGACCGGAATTGAACGGCAGCAGCGATCGTAGCCTGTCTCGCTCGAATGTGCCGCTTCCCTTTCCGACCTCACTTTTTCAAGCCTTTCGGACGTGCAGAAGCAGTAATAGGCCCTTCCCTTTGCCAGGAGTTCCGCCGCGTATTTCCTGTAGAGTCCGGTACGTTCAGACTGTATATAGGGGCCGTGCGATCCTGAAGTAAACTTTGTTTCCCCTTCGGTTGAATTCCCAAATCCGCCGGCTCCGGGCCCTTCGTCCCAGTCGAGGCCCAGCCATTCAAAAGTATCGTAGAGATTCTGCACATAGCTTTGATCGAAACGGCTGCGGTCGGTGTCTTCAAGACGAAGGATAAATTTTCCCCCTGCCGACCGGGCAAAAAGATAGTTGAAGAGGGCGGTTCGTATCCCGCCGATATGCTGCAACCCAGTAGGGGAGGGCGCATAACGTACTCGAACATCCATAAGAAATACTATATCCTGAAAAGACATACGGAACAAGGAGCATCACTATGGCAGCTGAAAAAGAAAGTAAAAAAACAGAAGGACAGAAACTTCAGGATACGCTTTTTTTCAATCTGAAGAACTGTTGGGAGCAGACGGATGAAAAGGAAGAGAAAGAAATTGAAAAATTCGCCCAGGGCTACAAGGATTTCCTCAACAGGGGGAAGACCGAACGGGAATGTACCGCCGAAATAGTAAAAAGTCTCAAAAAAAACGGTTTTGTCAGCATTGATGAGCTAAAAAAAGGCGCCCTGAAGCCGGGAACCGCGGTGTACCGGAATATTCACAATAAATCCGTCATTGCGGCGATCATCGGGAAGAAGGCGCTCCGGGAGGGAAGCAATATTCTGGGGGCTCATCTGGATTCACCCCGGCTTGATCTCAAGACCAATCCTCTCTACGAGGACAGCGACTTTGCCCTGCTGGATACCCACTACTACGGCGGCATCAAGAAATACCAGTGGACAACCATCCCCCTTGCCATGCACGGAATCCTGATCGGCGGGGACGGCAGGGAACGGGAGATCCGGCTGGGTGAAGACGAGGATGACCCTGTATTTACCATCACAGACCTCCTTCCCCATCTGGCGCGGGAACAGATGCAGAAGAAGGGTATAGAACTCATCGAAGGGGAAGACCTTGATATACTGGCGGGTTCCAGGCCCTTCAAGGATGAAAAGGTAAAGGAGAAGGTAAAGCTCCGCATACTCTCTCTGCTCAATGAAAAGTACGGTACCATCGAAGAGGATTTTGCCGCCGCGGAGATCGAATTTGTTCCCGCCTTCAAGGCGCGGGATCTGGGACTCGACCGGAGCATGATAGGGGCCTACGGCCACGACGACCGCTGCTGCGTCTACCCGGCTTTAAGGGCGATTCTCAACTTCGCCGGTGAAAAAGGCCCTCCCGGGAAAACGGCGCTTGTCTATTTTTCGGACAAGGAAGAGATAGGCTCCTACGGGAATACCGGAGCCCAGTCCACAGCCTTTGAAAATTTTATTCAGCGTCTCTGCCCCGAGGAGGATTTTCACCGCTGTCTGGAAGAGTCGGCCATGCTTTCCGCGGACGTGAACGCCGCGTATGATCCCACCTACGGCAGCGTGTTTGACAAGAAGAACGCTTCGTTTATGGGGAAGGGACTCGTGCTCTGCAAGTATACCGGTTCGGGGGGAAAATACGGCGCAAGCGATGCCAATGCGGAATTTTGCCGCCGGATTCAGCGGATCATGAAGAAAAACAAGATAAGCTGGCAGTTCGGGGATCTTGGGAAAGTTGACAAGGGTGGAGGCGGCACCATTGCTCTCCACGCGGCCCGGCTGGGCATCGAAGTCCTTGACTGTGGTGTGCCGGTGCTCTCAATGCATTCACCCTTTGAGGTGATAAGCAAGATAGACCTCTACACAACCTGGAAGGGTTACCTTGCCTTTCTCAGGGACGCATAAGAGGGTGAACAGGCTACTAACCGGAAAATGCAGGATATGCTATTATCCGGCATGAACAAAGCGAAGAAAGCGGCAATCATCATGGGAAGCGGCAGCGATTATCCGGTGCTCAGGAAGGCGGAAGAGACACTCGCTTCCTTCGGCATTTCATTCGAAACCCATGTGATGAGCGCCCACCGCACACCCGCCCGGGCGAGGGATTTTGCCCTTTCCGCCCGGGAAGCAGGTTTCGGCGTTATCATTGCCGCGGCGGGGAAGGCCGCTCATCTGGCGGGTTTTCTGGCCTCTCATACCACGCTCCCGGTGATCGGTATTCCGGTAAAGTCTTCCGCCCTGGACGGCCTTGACGCATTGCTGTCTACCGTACAGATGCCCGGCGGCATACCCGTTGCCACCGTAGCCATTGACGGGGCGGAAAACGCGGCAATTCTGGCCGCGCAGATACTGTCACTTGATGATCCTGAACTTACGGGGAAACTACTTAAAAAACGTGAAGAGATGGCCGCGGCCGTGAATGAACAGGACAGGGAGATTCAGCAGCATGGAAAAGGGTGAGATGGTTTATGAGGGGAAGGCGAAGAAGGTATTCCGTACCGGGGATCCCAATCTTTTTATCGTTTCCTACAAGGATGACGCCACAGCCTTTAACGGCGCCAAGAAAGGTACTATCCGCGGAAAAGGGCAGATCAATAACCGTGTCACCAACCACCTGATGCGGCTTCTTGAATCAAAGGGTATTCCTACCCATTTTGTCCGCGCGCTCTCCGATACCGATACACTGGTAAA
>JAISCR010000139.1 GCA_031265435.1 Treponema sp. | reverse complement strand
GACGGAACGGCGGCGGGGACGGACTACACACAGGACTTTGGCATAACCATCAACCCACCGCCCTCCGGCACTCAGATGATCCGCGCCATAAACAGCGTAAACGTTCCCTTCCGGTATGTACCCGCCGGGAGTTTCCGGCGTGATAGTGGGGCGGCGAATATAACCACTATCACTAAAGGCTACTGGATGGGGGAGACGGAAGTAACCCAGGAACTGTTTGAGGCGGTTATGGGAATCAATCCGAGTAGTTTTACCAGTGGGGCGGACAGCGGAGAGACCCAGAACCAACGGCCTGTGGAAAATGTAAGCTGGTACGATGCTATAGCCTTCTGCAACAAACTGAGCCTTTTGGGCAACAAAGAGCCGGTGTACAGCGTAAGTGGTGTTACCGACTGGAATACAGTCACCATACCAACAAGCGGTGATGCCACATGGAACGCCGCAGATATGGACACCACCAAAAACGGCTATCGTCTGCCCACGGAGATGGAATGGATGTGGGCGGCCATGGGAGCGGACACGGCAAATCCCGGTCAGCTCAATACCACGGGGTATGATAAAGCCTTTGCGGGAAGTACCGGGAGCAACAGCATAGGCGATTATGCTTGGTATGATAGTAATTCCGGCAATAAAACCCATGAAGTTGGCAAAAAGGCCGCCAATGAACTGGGGCTGTATGACATGAGCGGGAACGTGAGAGAATGGTGCTGGGACTGGTACGGTGCCTATGGTTCCGGGAGCCAGGCCGATCCCCGTGGTGCACCCATGGGGACTACTGAACGCATCCGGCGCGGCGGAAGCTGGATCGATTCTGCTTCTCACGCGGGGCTCGCCTCCCGGTATTCCAACAGTCCGTTTATTACGGGCGCCTATTATGGTTTCCGGGTGGTGTGCGCGCCATAACATGGCGTCTGAGTTTCGTCCCTTAATCCGGCGTCCATGCCGGATTAAGGGAAAACAGCGGCATCCATGCCGCCGGAGCCGGGATGAACCGGAAGGAAGAAGGTAAAATTGCGCCCCCGCAAGGGGGCCGGTTTTAACCGGGGGCAGTTTGCCGTCGGGAATATGTTTTTTGGAGGAACGTATGAGTGTAACAATCAAGGGAAAACCGGCGGAAGAATTTGCTTCCGCGTTATGGAACAAAATCGCGGACACAGGATTTAATACTCTTTCAAAAAACGATATATATGATTACATCCTGTATCTCTTTAACAAATACGGCGATGTTCATTTTCTTGACGAAAAATCAAATTACGAAAATGCCGTACTGCTCAGAGTTACCGAAACAAAAATTAAAAACAGCAAATTAAACATCGCCCTCAAGTACAAAACCTCCGAAGAGAAACAAAACGCACTGCCTCTTTTTTTGCAAAAACTCAGCCAAAAACCAAAAAGGGGCGGTATATGGCTTAACAAAGATGAAATTCACTTTGGATTCGTTGTAGAAGACCTGCAAGTCCGCATGGAACTGGAAAATCTGCTCAAAACACAAACCGGCACAACGCTGGATTATAGTTTTAACAGCGAAAAAGTTAGCATAGAAAAAGTATGTTTCCTTGAACTTATAAAAACCCTTTCCGGCAGGCAGGACGGTGCGTTTCTGGAAATACTAAGCAAGCAGCTTAACAACGATGAATTCTCAAATGCAATCAAAACAAAAGGCCTTACCGTAGCAAGCGCCCTTGAGGGATACCTAAAAGCCATAACCGTTGACATACTGACAAATGTCATAAAAGCAGCATTCCATATCACCGGGTGACCTGCCGGGACGAAGCCGCAGTGGTGCGCCAATCCGGGGGGCAGTCTGCCGCATACAAATTGATCCCCTCTTTGCTCAGGCATGCCGGTTATGTGCAATTTCTTCAAAATAATTGGCGAAAAAATGAAAAACAAAGAAATTTGTTCAAATATTTTGAAAATATAGGTAAATTCCAGTTGACATTCTAAACTTTGTGTATATATTGTAAAATATAGTGTATTGAGGAGTTACAAATGAGGACAAACATAGAATTGGACGAAAGGTTGGTAAATGAAGCTATGCGTATAAGTGGAATTACCACGAAAAAAGCACTGGTGAATAAGGCTTTACAACAATTTATCGATTCAAACGATTTAAAAGAACTGCTTAAATATCAAGGGTCTGGCATATGGGAAGGTAATCTGGAAGAGATGCGGACTACCCGATGAAGAACATTATTGTTGATACATCAGTCTGGATCGATTTTTTCAACAAAAAGAATGTTTCTCCTGAAACAATAATATTAAAGAAATTGATAGAGAACAACAAACAATTTTATATATGTCCGGTTATCTATCAGGAAGTGTTACAGGGAATTGGGGATAATAATTTGTTTGAAAAAATCAAGAAAATTCTTTTAAAACATAATATGGTTGATATTGACATAATAGAAGCTACAAATAAGGCCATTGATATTTATAGAACATTAAGGAAAAAAGGAATAACTATAAGAAAATCAATTGATTGTTTAATTGCTTCTTATGCGATTATTGGAAAGATGTATTTATTGCATAAAGATAGTGATTTTACAGAGATAGCAAAAGAATTTAAATTAAAAATATTAACCGGATAAAAGCAAAAAACTGCACATAACAGGACTGTTACGCTTTTTTGTCCTGCAGGCCTTACCGGGCCGGTAGGCAGATGGGGTTCCGTTCGCCCAGGTCATTCCGCTACGCTCCATTCTCGCTTTCTGATTGCCGCGCAAGCGGTTTCCTCTAAACAGCCGAAACGTTACCTGAATGGTGAACGCTATAAATGTGAAAAATTGGATATTTTAACCGAGCCATCGGGAAAATGGGCTGTTATCTCAAGCCGTCCGCCCATAGCTTCTATGTGGCTTCGCAGGGTGGAGATATACATATCCGACGTGGCGCAACACGGTTATATGGAAGCGGCGATTTTTTCATGTACCACTTCGCCGAGGATTTGTAACGGCATTTTATTGGTTGCCAGGGCGCGGGTCATGATATAATCGGCGCTTGCACGGTCTAAAGCGTCAAGCAGTTTCCGCTGGCGGGTAAATATGCCGTCCCCGCCCGGTTTCAACGTTATATCGGCGTTGGTGATTTCCTCGTCCAGGGTGTCTGCTTCTTCTTCGGTCATTCGCGCCATTTGTTTTCTCCTACAGGTTAATCTGGCCCGCAAATTTCTTTCTGCTCATGGTTCTTAAATACACTCTTGTCACCATCTGAGCCTGCGGGAGAACCAAACGGTAAACTTACACCTCCAGCAGTTTGCTGTAGGCGTCCAGGGCGGGGTCGCCTGAATTGCCCGAGAGGACTTTTTTGGTAAGGATCTTCCCCAGCTGAACGCCTTCCTGATCGAAGCTGTTGATGTTCCACACAAAACCCTGGAACATCACCTTGTTTTCAAAGTGAGAGAGAAGCGCGCCGATGCTCCGGGGTTCGAGTTTGTTCCCATAGATGAGGCTTGAGGGGCGGCCGCCGGGGAATTCCTTGTTCCTGTTTTCTCCTTCAACCTTTTGGCCTTTGGCAAAGGCGATGATCTGGGCGGCAAGGTTTGCGTTGAGTTTTATCCGGCTTGTGGAATTATCTACCGTGATGTCCTCTCCGCGCTGGCTTTCGTTAAAGCCGATGAACTGCAAGGGCACTATATCCGTACCCTGGTGGAGGAGCTGGTAGAAAGAGTGCTGGCCGTTGGTTCCCGGCTCGCCGAAAACGACGGGGCCTGTGGAATAGGCGATTGCCTCTCCGTTCCTGTTTACCCGTTTGCCGTTACTTTCCATGTCAAGCTGCTGCAGGTGGGCGGGGAAACGGGAGAGGGCCTGGCTGTAGGGGAGGATTGCCGTGTAGGGGTAAGCCAAAAAGTTCCGTTCCCACACCCCGATAAGGGCATCAAGGAGGGCGGCGTTTTCGTGAATGTCTTCCCGGAAGGCGAGTTTGTCCGCTTCGGCGGCTCCCGAAAGAAATTCGCTGAAGGTTTCCATGCCGTATGCCAGCGACAGTATCACTCCGCCAACCGCGGAACTGGAGGAATAGCGGCCGCCGATATAATCATCAATATAAAAGGAATCCAGATATGCGCTGTTATGCGCAAGGGGACTGGTTTCGCTGGTTACCGCCACCATGTGTTTGGCGGGATCAAGGCCGGCCTTTACCAGCTTATCCCTGACAAAGAGTTCGTTGGCCAGCGTTTCCTGGGTTGTGCCGCTCTTGCTTACCAGAACAAAGAGGGTTTCCGCCAATGGCAGGGACGCTGTTACCGCGGAGGCATCATCGGGATCCACATTGGAGATGAATGCGGCATTTAGCTTCTTGCGGCCCTGAAGCGCGGCCCAGTTGTCCAGAGCCAGGCATATAGCCCGCGGCCCCAGGTCTGAACCGCCGATGCCGATCTGGGCTACGGAGCCGAATTTCTTCCCCGGAGCGGGGGCAATCTTCCCGGCTCTCACATCGGAGGCAAAACCGGAAAAACGCTTCAGTTCATTCTGATAGAATTCCCCGATATCCCGGCCTTTTTCGTTCACCGCATTTGCAAAACGGCCCCTGAGCAGATGGTGCAGCACCTTGCGGCCTTCACCGGTATTCATGGTTTCACCGTCCACGACCGCATGATATTTGGCAACAAGCTCCTGTTCCTCCGCGAGGGCGGCAAACGCCTTAATCACCGCATCATCCACTGCCTTGGCGGCATAGTTGTAGCTGAGCCCTCCGGCCATGGGTACGGTACAGGCCGTAACCCGTTCAGCCTTGAGTGCGGATACAAAGTCAAAATGCCTGTAGGCCGGCGCCAGTTCCGCCAGCTTCCCGTAGGCGGCAGTCTTGTCAAAATTGGTAAAATTCATGTGATTCTCCTCAATATGGTCTCAATAAGTGAGGCTGTTCTCAAACCATTGAGGTTTTGGAACAAGCTCAGGTCTCTATCATTATTATAGTACCCGAACCGTTCAATTGAAATATAGCCCCGCGGGATGCCACGGATATTAGAAAAAAACGGCTTTTCGCCGATACTATAAGATAGACAGATGGAATACGAAAATACCACGGAAAAACGGAAGCAGGGCCCCCAGGAAGTTATGACCGGGGATAAGAACGGAGCGCATGTTCTCTTTAACTTCTCCGATAATGATCTGGAACTGAAGGCCGACTTTATGCCTCCGCCGGGAAAGGGGCCGCACCTGGAAGGCGGTCAGTTAAACACAGCCTTTGAACGCCTCAACATCGTTAACGGAATCCGCTGGGATACCATTGAGGAGGCCATTGAGGACTGCAACCTCAATCATCACCCTGTAAAGGGGGTGTTGATTGCCCGCGGGGAAGCGCCTTCCGCGGAAGTGACCGAATACTTCGCACTAAATCCCCTGCTCAAGGAAAAACCGAGGCAGAACGAGGAAAATGCCCGTATCGACTACAAGGCCCATTCCCCCTTCATCATCGTCAAGAAAGATCAAGCCCTGGCGCGGATGCAGCCCAGAAAGGCCGGAAAGGAAGGCAGGAACGTTCACGGTACCGTGATCCCCTTTGCCGTGGTACGGCCGGAAGGTGTTTCGGGAGGGGAAAATACCCGTACCGAAGGAAACCTGATCCTCTCCAATGTCAACGGTCAGCTTATCCGGGACAAAAACACTCTCCATGTAAAGGAAAACCTTACCATAAAGGGCCCTGTTGATTACAACACGGGGCATATCATCTTCCCCGGAGACGTGATGATCGAAGGGCCGGTAATGGACGGCTTCAAAATCTACTCAGGCGGCTCGGTGCTGATCAAGCAGACTTTTGATGTTACCGACGCGGTTACCAGGGGAGACCTCATCGTAGCGGGAGGCATCATCGGCCGGGGAACCGCGCTGATCAAGGTGGGCGGGGAACTGCGAACCAAGTTCATCGAGAACTGCCGGGCGGCGGCCCGCAAAAGCATTACGGTTGATTCGGAAATAATAAATTCCATGGTCTACTCGCTGGATCGTATCGAGTTGGGCGAAAAGGGGAAGATCCTGGGAGGCGAAGTCTATGCGGTACACGGCATACGGGCCGGGAGCATCGGCAAGAAACAGGGCCGGGCCACGAAAGTCCACTGCGGCATCGACTTTACCGCCGATCAGGAAAAAGAAAAAAACAACAACCAGATGCGCATTATCTCCGCCAAACTTGTCAAACTCAGGGAAATGATGGAAGCCGAACAGGACGCGGGGCGCAGAGCCAGGATGGAAGAATTAAAAAAACGACTCGAAGATGAGCAGAAAAAAGCCGCCGCCAGGGTGGGAGAACTTCTGGACGCCATCAAAGCCGATGAAAACGCCTCGGTGGAAGTTATGGGGGAAATTGCTCCGGGAACCCTCATCGAAATCTGCCAGGTGGCCCTCTTTGTAACGGAACCCATGAAAAAAGTCCGCATCCGTTTCGACAAGACAAACGGCAAGGTGATTTCGGAGAGTCTTTAAGAGCGACGGAGAACGTGATAGAAATGTACCAGAGCGCCCACGATTACGGGGTGTACCGGTAACATCGACCGTAAGTTCTTTGACGCTGTGGAACAATATACTTTATAATACCGTCAGGAGAAATTTATGCTATATCCCAAGAAAGACAAGACGCTGACGGTGGAAGAATTCAAAAACCCTGGCTGTGAATACCGGGCGGCCCCTTTTTGGGCCTGGAACAACAAGCTCGACAAGGACGAGCTTACCTGGCAGATTGAGCAGCTCAAGAAGCTCGGCTACGGCGGTTTCCACATGCACGTCCGTACCGGCATGGCAACCGAATATTTAAGCGACGAGTACATCGAGATAGTGAGGGCCTGTGTGGAGAAGGCCCGCAGCGAAAACATGCTTGCCTGGCTCTACGACGAAGACCGCTGGCCCTCCGGCGCGGCCGGCGGGCTGATCACTAGGCAGGAACAGTACCGGATTCGGCATCTGCTTTTGACCCGCCATCCCTACGGTTCCGTCTCCACCGGGGACACGGGACAGTTTTCGAGTTTCTCCGCCGGCCGTTCCGAAAACGGGAAGCTGGTCGCCTGCTTTGATGTTGAACTTGACCCCCGGGGGGATCTGAAAAGCTACCGGCGTATCGGCGAGGGGGAAGAGGCGCGGCACATAAAACTCTACGCCTACCTGGAGACCGCATTGCCTAATCCCTGGTACAACAACCAGACTTACGTGAATACCCTGGACAAGGCGGCTATGAAGGAATTTATCCGGGTCACCTATGAACGGTACGGGAAAAATTTCGCCCCGGACTTTGGGGGACTTGTCCCGGCGATCTTCACCGATGAACCCCAGTTCTCCCAGAAGGGGACTCTCCACTATGCCCGGGAAGACCGGGATGTGGCCCTTCCCTGGGCGGACGACATAGCCGGTACCTTCAGCGCCGCCTACGGCGGGGAAAACCTCATTGACGGCCTGCCGGAACTCCTCTGGGATCTGCCGGAGGGCAGAATTTCCCTCCTCCGCTACCATTACCACGACCACATTACCGAACGTTTCGCCCAGGCCTTTGCCGATCAGTGTGGTTCCTGGTGCGCGGATCACGGTCTTATGCTCACCGGCCACATGGTGGAGGAGCCCACTCTGGAAAGCCAGACCCAGATGATAGGCGAAGCCATGCGTTCCTATCGCTCCTTTCAACTGCCGGGGATCGACATGCTCTGCGACTGGCGGGAATATACCACGGCGAAGCAGGCCCAGTCCGCGGCTAGGCAGTATGACTGTCCGGGGGTGCTTTCGGAACTCTACGGGGTAACCAACTGGGATTTTGATTTCCGGGGCCACAAACTTCAGGGGGACTGGCAGGCCGCCCTGGGAGTTACGGTCCGGGTACCCCACCTCTCCTGGGTTTCGATGAACGGCGAGGCAAAACGGGATTATCCGTCAAGCTTCAACTACCAATCCCCCTGGTACGAAGAGTACCCCTATGTGGAGGATCACTTTGCCCGGGTCGCCGCCGCCATGACCCGGGGTAAGCCGGTGGCCCATGTGGGGGTGCTGCACCCCATCGAGAGTTACTGGCTCCACTGGGGCGCCCGGGAAAACACCCAGACCATCCGGGAACAGATGGATAAAAACTATCAGGATCTCTGCAACTGGCTCCTCCGGGGACTCATCGATTTTGATTATATCTGCGAATCCACCCTGCCCTCCCTGTGCAATCCCGCCGATATAGGGAAGGCCGGTCTCCAAACCGGGGCCGGGCCGGGCGCGGCCTCTTGCGGGGAACCGCAATTCCCGGTGGGCAAAATGGCCTACGACGTGATCATCGTACCCGGAATGGAGACGATCCGGGGAAGCACCCTGGACAGGCTTGAAGCCTTCTCCAGGGCCGGCGGCAGGATCGTCTTCCTGGGAGAAGCCCCAAAATACGCCGATGCCCGGCCGGACAACCGGGGCAGGAAGCTCTGGGAGGCAAGTGAACATATCGGCTTTGAACGGTTGCCCCTCCTTTCGGCTCTGGAAGGGGTCCGGGAAATCGGCATCCGGGATGGTTCCGGCGCGGAGGTGGGGGATCTCTTCTACCAACTCCGGGAAGAGGCAGGCCCGATCCGCTGGCTCTTCATTGCCCATGCGGACAAACCGGTGAACCCTGACATTCCGGCGGAACGGCAGATCCGGATCAGCCTCCGGGGCGCCTGGGCGGCGACGCTGTACAATACCCTCGACGGGGAGATCGGCCCCCTGCGGGTCAACCAGGAGGAGGGCAGAACCACCATCACCTGTCCCTTCTACGAACACGACAGCCTGCTCCTCAAACTGGATACCGGCGCGCCCCTCATCGCGGCGAAGGCGCCCTCCCCCGCCATCGCCGTGGGGGAATTGAACGGCTTCCGGGCTTCAGCCGGGGAGACGCCCTGCGTCCGCTTTACCGGACCCGTTCCGGTCACCCTCCACGAACCCAATGTGCTCCTCCTGGATATTGCCGAATATGCCGTGGACGATGAAGCGTACCGTTCCACGGAAGAGATACTGCGGCTGGATAACCGTCTGCGGCAGGAATTCGGCTGGCCCCTCCGGAGCGATGCGGTAGCCCAGCCCTGGGTGGAACACGACACCAGCACCCCCCATACTCTGCGCCTGCGCTACACCTTCGCCAGCGAAATCCCCATAGCCGGAGTGGAGCTTGCCCTGGAAAACGCCGCCGTCACCACGGTAAGCCTGAACGGCAAAAAGGCTGCCACCGTGGAGGGCTGGTACGTTGACCGTTGTATCGGCAGGGTGCGCCTCCCGGAGATACAGACGGGGACCAACATCCTGGAACTTTCCCTGCCCTATGGCCGGAAGACCGACCCGGAAGCCCTCTACCTTCTGGGGAATTTCGGCGTCAGAACCGCGGGCAGTTCCGCCACACTGACAGCACCGGTGAGCTCTCTTGCCTTTGGGGACATAACCCGGCAGGGCCTTCCCTTCTACGGCGGCAACATCACCTACCATCTGGACTTCCAAAGCTCCGCTGCCGAACTGGAGATCGCGGCTACCTGCTACCGGGGACACCTCCTGCGGGTACAGGTTGACGGTGAGGATCGGGGAGTAATCGCCTATTCCCCCTACCGGCTCAAGGCCGCGGGGCTCAAGGGCGCATCCCACAGGGTCGATATCCTCTACTTCGGCAGCAGGATCAACACCTTCGGCCAGCTCCACACCAACATCCGGGACCCCGGTTTCTGGTGGGGCCCCAATTCCTGGCGGCTCAGCGGCCCCGCCTGGACTTACGAGTATCGTTTCTGGCCCCAGGGTGTGCTCAAATCGCCGGAGATTAAGGAGATTTAGCGGCTTGTAAGGTCTAAGCGGCTGGTTTTTCTCAGGCTCTTGCAATTTCCAGGTTGAAAAACCCGACTGTGTTTTTGAAGGTTTCCTCTGCCAGTGTTTCCACGGTTTTTCCCAGCTTCTCCGCAATGAAGCCGGCAATATACACAAGGTTGGCGCTTTCGTTTCTGCCCCGGCGGCCCCCCGGAGACAGGAGAGGCGGCAGGAGATAGGGGGCATCGGTTTCAAGGAGCAGGCGGTTTGCGGGGATACGGCCGAGCAGGGGCCACAGATGGCTCCCCCGCCTTTCATCGCAGACCCAGCCGGTAATTCCGATGTATGCGTCCAGTTCAAGGCAGGCTTCAAGTTCTCCGCTTGAACCGGTAAAACAGTGGACAACCATTCTTGTCAGATCTGTGCGGTACTTTTTCAGGATCTCAAGAAAATCTTCCCAGGCGCCACCGCCCCGGGGGGAAGAGCGCACATGGAGAAAGAGGGGAAGCTTCAGTTCGGCCGCAAGTTCCACCTGTTCTTCAAAACAGCGCCTCTGTTCCGCCCGGGGAGAGTAGTCCCGGTCATAATCAAGGCCGCATTCGCCAAGGGCAATGGCCCCGGCGGCCGCGGTCTCTGTTCCGGCGCCTGAGCCTCCCGGAAGGGCCATGTTCCGAATGAGGGCCGCGCTCTCTTTATTCCAGTATCGCGCATTGTGGGGATGTACCCCGGCGGTGGCATACAGCCCGTGGAGGCGGGCAAACTCGAGTGCGGCCCTGCTCTGCTCAAGGCTGCTTCCTGTTATGATGAGGGGGCCGACACCCGCTTTTTTCGCCTTGAGGATCTGTTCTTCCCTGTCCCAGTCAAAGGCACTGTTCATCAGGTTGACGCCGATGTCAATTAGTCGCATTATTGGATCATAATGTATAGCACCGGCGTTGCATACCTTCTATGGCTTCTCTCGGGTTTCGGGGCCTTGGGCTTCCACCGTTTTTACCTTGGAAAGATCCCTACAGGGATTCTCTGGATGTGTACCGGAGGTCTGGGAATGATAGGTTCCATCTACGATTTTTTTACCCTGGGCGGCCAGGTGCGGGAAGCCAATATGCGGAACGCCCTCTATAGTGATATAGCCTCCGCGCGGCGAAACGGGTGGCGTTATGTCAATGACGGTCATGCCCGGGTGGTGAATGAAAAGGAAAGTGTCGAGCGGGTGATTCTGAAACTCGCCAAAGAGAACAACGGCATGCTTACCGCCAGCGAAGTGGCCCTGGCTGCCAACATTTCCATAGACGATGCAAAAAAAGACCTCGACGCGCTGCTAAAGAAGGGCATTGCCGAACTCCGTGTCCGCAAATCCGGCGCCCTGGTTTATACGATCCCCGAGATGATGGACAGAGACGAAGGACTGGAAGACTTTTAGTTCTTCAATATCACTTCGGTTCTGCCGAACCCGCCCATTTCTGGCCGGGAAAAGTAATAATCCGAAACCGCGGGATCCCGTTTCAGGTAATCGTGAACACCCTTCTGAAGAATCCCTTCCCCCTTGCCGTGCACCACGGCGAATTCCTTGAGGCCGGAAAGCACGGCGGCGTCAACCTGCTTCCTCAGGGCTTCCAGGGCTTCATCAAGACGCATACCGCGGAGGCTGAGTTCAAACTGCGCATCCGGGGGAGAGGCAAGATCCGCCGTGGAGATCAGCGGCTTTGCGGGTTTCCCGTTCGGGGGCAGGGGAACGAGTTCCGTTTCGGAAAAACTCATCTTGAGGGAACCAATCTCCACAATCCAGCCCTTGCGGTCTTTGCGGATCAGCCTGCCGCGGCGGCGGTTTTCTCCGGCAAGAACCTCCAGCCCCGGCCTGAGAGCGGGAAGCGTACCGCCTTTCTTTTCCGGACTTGAGGCTTCCGTTTCCATTTCCGCCTGAACACGCCGCCGTTCCTCATCGAGCAGCCGTCTCTCCTCATCCAGAGCCGCATCTTCCGCTTCCGCGGTTCTTGAAAGGTCGCTGAGGAATTCCTTTACCCTCAGTGTCTTCTCCCTGCTGAGTTCCCCCTCGCGGATTTCCCTGACCAGATTCTCAAGAGATTTCCTGCTTTCCGAAAGGAGGCCGCGGAGGCTTGCGACGGCTCCGGCCTTGATCTCCGCCTCCTTCTGCCGCAGCTTGAGTTCCTTGAGGTCGGCGCTACGGCGATCTTCCCGAAGCCTCAATTCTTCCGCCCGGGCTTTTCCGGCGGCGCTGTCAAGTTCCCGGTGCTTCTCCTTTAAGGCGCTGATCAGGGTGGACACATCGGAGCGGCCCTCGTCCAGGTAGGAGCGGGCGCGGGCGACAATGTCGGGGTCCAGCCCGTTCCTGCCGGCAATGTCCAGGGCCCGGCTTTCACCGGGGATTCCCATGACGATACGGTAGGTAGGTGAAAGTGTCCTGCCGTCAAATTCCATGGAGGCATTCTCCACCGAAGGCCGTGTATAGCCGTAATTTTTAAGCACTCCATGGTGAGTGGTAACAATTAGTCTGCTTCTCTTTTCGATGAGGCAGTCCAGCAGGGCCATTGCGAGTGCGCTCCCCTCTTCCGGATCTGTCCCTGAGCCAAGTTCGTCCAGCAGGATCATCGAATCCGCGGCGGCAACCGACACGATTGCCGCGATGTTTGTCATGTGGGCGGAAAAAGTGGAGAGGGACTGACTCAAAGACTGCTCATCCCCTATGTCGGCATATACTCCGTCAAATATGGGAAGTACGGTTCCCTCCGCCGCGGGAAGGGCAAGGCCCGACTGGTTCATCAGGGCAAAGAGGCCCACCGTCTTGAGGGCCACAGTCTTTCCTCCGGTATTGGGCCCGGTGATGATCACCGTCCTTGTGTCTCCGTCCATTTCAAGATCTATCGGTACGGCCTTCGATCCCAACAGGGGATGACGCGCCTCCCGCAGCACCAACTCCGCGCCGCTTTCCGCAAAATGCCCCCGGATCTCCAGGGAGTAACGGGCCTTGGCCCTCAGACACTCCAGTTTAAGAATTCCCTCATGAAAGCGGGCAAGATCTTCCGCCTTTTCCCTGATACGGCCCGTAAGTTCCCGGAGGACGCGCAGTATCTCTGCCGATAAACGCCGCTCTTCGATGAGTATGTCATTATTCTTTTCCACGACTTCTTCGGGTTCTACAAAGATCGTCTGCCCGGTGGAGGACACTTCGTGAACGATGCCCCGGAAACGGCCGCGGTAATTGGCCTTTACGGCCAGCACCATTCTGCCGTCTCTCTGGGAGGGCACCGCCGACTGAAGCATACGTCTGGTTTCTTCGTTTCCCGTATAACGGCTCACGGAGTTTTCAAGTTCGGCTGTAAGGTTCTGTATATGCCGTTTGATCGCGCGGAATTCCGGAAGATCTCGAAGCGCGCCGTCTCTGTCAACAACACGGAAAACCTCCTTTGCCACGGAAGAACAGTCCGGCAATGACTGCGGCATGTGGGGAAATCCCGGCAGAAGAAATTTCTTTAATTCCTCTCCCCGCTCAACAAAGAGGCCGATGGCATAGACCTCGTCGGTTTCAAGACTTGTTCCTTCCACGGCCAGCTTTGGAAGCAGAAAACCCATTACCGGAAGGCTTGAACGTTTCTCTTCATCCCCGCTTTTAAGCCGCTCAAAAACGGCGGAAACATTGCGCCTCATCTCCATTACCGCGCCGGAATCATGTGCCGGTTTTTCCGCGAGGATCATCTCCGCGGCTTCTTCGCTCATGCTGCAGCGGGCAACTCTTTTGAGAATCTCTTCAAATTCCAGCAGTTTTACTGTCTTTTCATTCATAAAATACCTTCAAAAACCTGTCATCCCGGCCAGCTCTTCCCTGATACGCAGATAACTTTCGTAACGATCCTCGTGAATCGCTCCGGCGTTTACCGCTTCGAGGATCTTGCAGCCCGGTTCACTCACATGGCTGCAGGAAAGGCCAAAGCTGCAGGTTCCCGCCAGGGGGGCGAATTCCCTGAAGCTCATGATCAGATCCGCGGGACTTATACCGTCGGGTACAAAGCGGCGGATGCCGGGAGTATCGACCATGGCGCCTCCGCCGGGGATTTCCACCAGCAGGGATTGTGTCGTCGTGTGGTTTCCCCGGTCATACTTTTCGTTGATCGCCCCTGTCCGTATCCTTTGCGTTTCCGGCAGGGCAGGCCGCAGCGCATTGATGATGCTCGACTTCCCCACCCCCGACTGGCCTACAAGTACCGAGAAGCGGCCTGAGACAAGCCTCTTGAGTTCCTCAATGCCTTTCCCGGTTTGCGCCGACATCCGCAGTACCGGAAAACCGATACGTACAAAGTCTTCAAGCCGCTCTTCAATATCAATATCTCCGCCGTGGAGATCCCATTTGTTGCAGATCACCGCCGCGGGGATTCCCGCGTGGTCGGCCTGAGCCAGCACACGATCAAGAAAACGGGGCCTGAAGGGAGGAAGGGCGGGGCTGGAGACACAGAGCACCAGATCCGCATTGGCCGCGATTATCTGGGAGCCTGCCGCCTCGGCCGTGCCGTATCCGCCCTCCGCCGCGCTTTTCTTGGCATTGAAACCCTTCTGGTTAAAACGGGTAAAACAGTTTTTCCGCTCTTCCAGGGAAACGATCTGCCCCTGTTCCACAGTAACCCTGTCGCCGGGAGCCAGGGGGTTATAGAAACTGTCGACACCCTTCAAGACCTTGCCTTTGATCCTGCACTCAATTACCTCCGGCCCCTCTCCGGGACATTCGGATTCAAGCCTCACCGTAAAGATATTCCACGAGCCTGAAATAACGGTTCCCCGTTTTATGTTTTCTTCACTACTCATGCACAATCCTGAAAACAGAGAAGGGCAGGCCCAGGACGGCCGCAAAATTCCGCCAGCGTTCCCCGGCCGCACCGGTTTCACCGCAGCTGACAAGGAAGACGCCTTCCGCGGATTTCCTCTCCGGAGCGCGGAGCGCGGCGTCATTTTTATCCAGCAGGGATTCTACCCGCTTTGTAATACCCTCAACCGAATCGTAGACCTTCATGCCGGGCCCGGCTTCCCGGCGGAATTCCTCCAGCAGAAAAAGAAAGTGTGTGCAGCCGAGAACCAGGGCGTCAACTCCGGCCTCCCTGAAACGTTCAAGAAAGGGAGAAACGACCTGCCGCTTTTCTTCCGCTCCCGCATCCGCAATGCGGTTTTCGACAAAGTCGACCAGTTCCGGCGCGGCAATCTTTACGATGCTGCAGTCGCTTCCGTAACGCCCGGCAAGAGCGGCAATATAGGGATCATCAATAGTCCGTTCCGTTCCCAGCACTCCCACCACGCGTCTGGCGCTCCCTTCCACGGCGGGCTTGATCGCCGGAACGGTACCCACAAAAGGCAGGGAAGGAAAACGTTCCCTTAATTCCGCCAGAGCCGAAACCGAAGCGGTATTGCAGACCATGACGGAAATTTTGGGATCATACTCCCCGGTAAGGGATTCCAGCAGCGCTCCGAGAATCGCCGTGAGTTCTTCCCTGCTCCGTTTCCCGTAGGGAAAGTGAAGGTGATCCGCCAGATACACAACAGTCTCCGCGGGGTTGCGCTCCCGGAAATTGCTGCAATAGGGGATTCCGCCGATACCGGAATCGATAAAAAGAATGGGCCGTCTATCCATTGCTACCCGAAAAGGCTGTCAAAATCCGCTTTTGCCGAGCGGGCGGTATCCCGTTCCTTTTTCGATCCCTCACCGGGCTTCCTGAAAACGGAGTTAAGGGAAAACCAGTCGCAGAAATTTGCCCTGTCTCTTTCGGAAGGGTTTTCTCCCTGGGATTCGATACAGTCTCCGGCAACAAAAAAACGGCAATGCCTGCAGCAGCGGAGATCTTTCCCGCAGTTTCCGCATCTCATGGATCGTCCAATGGGTTCTTCTTCGGTTACCGGTGCTCCGCAATACCAGCACATGACTTTATTATAACATAGTTGTACGAAAAAGAATAGATTTATCCTGAAAACCGAAACTTCCAAACAACTCCGATAACTCCTTGAAAGAAGAACCTTACCGGAGTATCATTGTCCATCATGTTTGATTTTATTCCCTGTGCCGCGGGATGCGGGAGGGCGGCGATTTCCGGGTCAAGTATCTGCGCCGTTCATGCCGCCGATTCCCGGGAAGAAGCCGGCAGGATTGTCAGAGAGATAGCTTCTCTCAAGACAGTCAAGGATCTCAGCGCTACAGAACTCTATTTTGAAAAAGAGGACTTTTCACAACGTCACTATTACTGCTGTAATTTTTCAAAGGCCGCATTCAGGAATTGCAATTTTTCCGGTTCCCTTTTCAGAATGGCTTTTTTCGATTTTGCGAGTTTTGAGGACTGCGATTTTTCCAAATCGGATATACTGTTTGCCGCTTTTGGAGGGGCGGATCTGCGGAACTGCAGCTTTGAAGGTTCCGAACTGGTTCATGTCAATTACGGCGGAGCGGTTATCTCGGACTGCTGCTTCAATGTATCCAATCTCTACAACAGCCGTTTTATCCATTCGAAGATCAGCAACACCACCTTTATCGACTGCAACCTGAAAAAAACATACTTCATACAAAGCACAAAAGAGAATGTTTCCTTTAAATCTTCCAACCTTGCCGAATCGGTCATGGAAATAGAAGAATGAAACTCTTTTTCCATTACTGCACGTACGGTTTCAGCAACTGTTACATTCTCGGGCCCGATACGGGGAACAAAGCGGTGATTATCGATCCGGGAACCATGGATGAACCGATGCTTGAATTTATCGAAAACAATAACTACATACCCGGGGCAGTCCTTGTTACTCACAGCCACCCGAACCATATCCATGGACTGCGCACGCTCAGGCGTATCTACGATCCTGAAATTTATGCGGTTAATCACATGATTCAAAAAAGCAGGGCCACCATCATCAAGGATGGAGACACTCTCAAAATTGGATCTTTCAGTATCGCCGTCATCTCCGTACCAGGCCATTCCTCCGATTCGGCGGTATTCAGGCTAAACCATTTTCTGTTTACCGGGGATGCCCTGAGCGCAGGACTTGTAGGAAGCACCGCCAGCGCCTACGGCAAGACGATCCAGACAACGGCCCTGCGGAGCAAGATCCTCTCTCTCCCCGGAGACTATCAGATATTTCCCGGTCACGGGCCGCCGAGTACCATGGAAGTGGAACGGCAATACAACGCGGGCCTCGGATTCTTTGATTTGCAGAGAAGCCATCGTCCCGGATTCAGAATAGGGTTTTGATCCGTACCTTCCTCACAAATCCTGCCGAGAGCCCCCAGCGCCTGCGCACATAGGCCGAAAAGGCTTCGGCTTCCCTTTCAAACGCCTCCCCGATTTCAGGCCAGGCATTGTTCTCCTCATCCTTTTTGGGAAGCACTACCCTCCGCCAGGGTGAAGCGTCTATTCTGGAAGCGAGGGTTTCGCCAAAATATTTACGGGCCTGGTACGAAGGCTGCTGCAGAATATGGGCCATGAATTCATTTATCAGAAGATATGTATCCTGTATATCATAGGCCTGGTACTCAAAGTAGGAACGTATAAAACGGCGGGGAACATCCCCAAGGTTTTCCCAGCGGCGGCGGCTGAAATCACGGAAATCCTCATCGATAAAAAAGATCCCGTGAAAAGCCTCGTGGGCCATGAACATGAAACGCAGATAATCCGGGGATTCCCTGGAAAGCGAAATGATCGCTCCCTCTCCCGCGGTGATACTGCCGTCTTCCCGCCGGATAATTCCCTGGGAGAGGAGCAGGGATTCAAGTTCCCTCTCTTCCCTGTTCAGGGGGAAGGACGAAGAACGGGCAGCCTCAAAGAAGCGGGCCAGATCTTCGGCACGGTAATCGTGGGCATTCCAGCCGTGAAGATTCCGGATCTCTTCATCGGCGGCAAGACGGCCCCGGAAACCCACCTTTTCCACAAAGAAGGCAAGCCGCTTGAGGAAGAGATCCTGCAGTTCCAGGTTTGCAAAATCAAAAATCAGTATCGAAGGAAAATCTTCCCAGCGGAAAACTTCGCAGCGTTTATCCCGCCAGGATGTTTCGGGATACTGAAGGACTATACCCGGATCGGCGCGGAGAGGCTCCGGAAAGGGATTTTTCCGCGGAGGGCTTGCGGCAAGGACACGGAGTTCCCCGCGGAGGCTGAGGGGAAAGAGGCTGTCCCGCAGCATTCCGGCAGGGATCGACAGCGTTTCCGCGTCGGTCTCAAAACTCATATCTCCGGCCCTGAGCGTAATTCCCCCCTCTCCCTCCCGGGCAGCCGCGTAAAAGTCCATGCCTCCGGGACTGCGCCAGCGGGAGGGAACATCCATCGTAAAATTTCCTTCCCCGTCCGGCGCAACAAAGGGACTTAACGCAGGAATACTGTTTTGAACATCAAGGCCGAACCAGCTTTCCGTAAATTCCAGCGATTCCAGTTCCAGAAAAAAAATCTCTTTTTCAAGACCCGTCTTCCCCCCGCCCTGATCCCCGTTCCGCGTTTCAAGGCTTATGCTGAAACCGCCAGGGTTCCCCTCTACGGGAACGATATAACGCAGAAATCCTGCGGCTTGGGGGCCCGCAAACGGGAAGCTCCAGGGCAATTCCCACGCGTCTCCCTCAAAACGGAGAACAAGCCTGTATGTGTCCCAAAAGTCTCCGTATGCGGAAGCCTGTTTCCGCGGATCTCCTGAAATACGGTACGAAAAAGCAGCCGAAACTTCCTCCCCCGAAAACCCGCCGGGAAGGGAAAAGGAATACCGCAAGGCCCCGGGACGGGACAGATCCATGCGCCCCGCAACAGCATCCCTGCTGAGGCCGGAAAGTTCCCCGCCGGTTCCCTTCACCCGGAACTGTACAGGCTTCCTGTAGGAACAGGAAAAAAACACAGAGGACAGGAGAATGAATAGAAGGAGCTTCTTGTAAAACCCGGTTAGTTTTGCAAAAGCTCTTGCAGTTTTTTTATCAATATTAAACAAGTGTTTTCCCGTCCGGGCCCGGGGCCCTATGGGGTCAGGCCCACAATGCCCCTGGCGATCAACTGGGCTACCGAATAACGTCTTTCCATATCCATCACCGGATCCTGGCCCAGAAACGTTTCAAATTCCGCCCGGAAAGATTCGGGCAGCACCGGCAGGGCCAGCACCTGCTTGTAGTAGGCCCGGTGGGAAGGCTCAAAACGGCGGTTAATGCAGAAGAGGGTAAGGCATGCGGTCTTTATGAAACCGGCGGAAGAGATAAGATAGTGAAATTTGTCCTGCTGATAGCAGGCGGCGCCCAGATCTCCCAAATAATGTTCCATCTTGGACTGGTGGGCCGTCCTCATGCCCTCCCAGAAACGTCCGCTCAAAAGCGAAAGACGGTTCCGTATAGTATCTATCCAGCCGCTGCGGGAATAGAGGATCTCCCCGTGTTCAAGCCGGTAGAATCCGTATGTTCCCGAATCCTTTATCAGCCACAGAGAATCAAGTTTTTCATCGGCAAAGGAAACCCGCTCTTCTATGCTTCCCGTCGATTTGTATTCGAGCCGCACCGGCACATCCCCAAGAAGAAAACGGTCTTTGGCGCCCTCGCTGGAAGTTTCAAAGGCCGCCACATCTTCTCCAAAGAGATGGCAGCGCTCATCCGAACCGGGAATGTTCCCGGAATAAAACACATCAAGGATCAGGGCAAAATAGGGATCCAGCGTATCGGGCAGGGCCGCTTCGTTCAGGGTAACACATTCCACTCCCGGCCACCCGGATACAACCTCAACCAAACGTCCGGCCAACAACTTCGTCTTTTGTTTCATCACGATTCCTTGCTAAAATGGTAAAAATGGCAGCAACACAAAAGCAGACAACAACTACCATTAAGCATAACACAGGAAGGCGGTTTTGAAAACTCCGGGAAAACGATACCTCCGACTCCTCGTCCTCCTTCCCCACAGGGACAAAAGGCGGGAACTGGAGGCCTGGAGCGCAAAACTCTTTGCCGGAGGCTTTGAGGGGGCATGGTCTTTCCCCCATGTGTGCCCCCTGGCGATCCTCTCCCGGCCCTTCAGCAGGGATGAACGGAAAGAAACGGCGCGGCGGTTCCGGGAAATTGTCCCCGCCGGGGATAAATTCCACTCAGGCCCCGTGGAAGTGCTCAATCTGGCGGAAGGGCTCAACATCTTCGGCCCGGAGATGACTTCAGACCTTTCAGACAGCCCGGAAAAAATGAAGGATGCCCTGAACATGAAGCCGGGAGCCGGGAAGATACTCCGTATTGTTCCCCGTTTCATCCTCGGCTGCGGCCTTGCCGGAAAGGAATTTTTCACTGACGGTAAGGCAATTCCCGGCCTCCCGTCCCTGCATTTCCGCGCCGCGGCCCTGGCAAACATGAGAGTCGAGCCCCTGGAAGGCGAATTCTCCTTCCGCTGGGAGATTGGAGAACTCTCCTGGCTCCCTTCACCCCAGCGTTCCGCCGGGTCCCGCAAGGGCGAAGACTCCTCCCGGGAAAAGCGGTGAAAAGAGGTTTTGAAACAATGATGTATACCCGGTTACTTTTTCAAACTTCCTTAGCCTCCGGTTCAGGGTAATTTATATGCGCTCACCCTGCAATATTACCTACAATGTATTGACAAATGAACTAAAACACCGTATATTGATTAAAGGGGGTCAAACCATGCCGACCATACAGTTTAGGACCGATGATCAGACTAAAGCGGCTTCTACCGCCCTTTTTGACCGGCTGGGTATTACCATGTCCGAGGCGATAAATCTGTTCCTCCGGCAGTCAATAATGCGCGGAGGGATTCCTTTTACCCTGACTGTGCCGCCGGGCCATGAGGCCAAAGGTCTGTGGGTCGCGGAATACGCCGCTAATGAGGCAGGAAACGATGAAGCCCTTATTGACGCTTTGCGACGGTACAAGGCCGTCAATAATGTCGATTTTGATATAACCAAAGCGGAACCATTCTTACAGGCCCTGTGGAGGCTTGGCTCCATCGTTGAGCCGCGCATAACTCTCTACGAGGAGGCGGTTAAAGTCAGGCTCACGTTCAAGGGCAGGGAGTTTGTCATAGACTATAATTTTGAGGAACCGGAGACGGTGTTTATCCTGTCCAAGCAGGGCGGAAAACTCTTTGCCAAAGACTGTGCCCTCGCCGCTATTGAAAGAACGCTGGGACTTTTCTGATGGCGTTATATCCGTCAATTCTGCTCCCCAAAAAGGCATACCCGCTTTTGGCAAATGGGGAAATATCGAATAACGCTCTGATTCGTGAAACGACAACCAACTTGTATCTTCTTCTTGGAAAGAAGGGATATACGCCGGATGATATTCTGCCCTTCATCGTCGCTCCCCAACCTTCTCTGCGGGAAGTGTTTGAACTGTCCCTGTTCCTCTATGGCTACTATGATGAGCGGTATTGCGGTATCAGGGTGAATGATAAAACGTTATATGCCGATTGGACGAGGGAACAACCGGGAGTGGCGGTGGAAACCATTCAGTTTACGCAGGAAAGTGTCTGGCCGCTTTTCCTGGCGGCAAAGAAACTGGATCGGCAGCTTATTGATTTCAACGGGGAAGAGCATCTCCTTTCGTTTTCCCATAAACCAACCCGTGTCAATTATTGGCATTTTGAACTCTGGGTTAAGGACAGCGCCGGGGCACGCATCCCCAGAGATAAGAGCAATACCCATACCAGGTATCTTGCGAAGTCGTTGCTGGAATACATCATCACCGAGGCGGTTATTTTCAAAGCGGACGCGATGCCATTCAAACGCTCTGATTTTGATTAAGCCCAGGAACGGAGGTGATAAAGTTGTGAATAAAAAAGAGACTACGACCGGTTTTATGCGCCTCAAGGACAGTGAAGTTGAAGTCGATGTCAAGGCGGTTCCCGGATCATCAAAAACCTGCTTTGCCGGAATCAAAGACGGAAGACTCCGGGTAAAAATCGCCGCCGCGCCTGAGGACGGCAAGGCCAACGCGGAACTCATTGCCTTTACCGCCGCGGCCCTGGGCTGCGCCAAACGGGAAGTCCGTCTGCTTCGCGGAGAAAAATCCCGGCTCAAAACCCTTGTCTTCCCATTGGCGTACAGGGAAACTTTTGATAAAATTCCAAAAGAATAGAGGTTCTTTCAAAACCTCAATGGTTTCGGAACCTAAAAATTGATGATGAAGGAGTTTTTTATGAAGAAAATCGGCGTTGTCCTCTGTCTATTGATTCTTGCCGCGGGGGCGGCCTTTGCGGCAGATCCCGCGGAAGGCTACTGGCTTTCCATTGATGACAAAACCGGGCAGGTAACGGCAGGCTGGGAAATCTATGTAAACGGAGGCAGGCTCCAGGGAAAGATCCTCTCGGCAGTGGGCGCCAAACAGAGCGATCTTGCCGTCAAGTGCAAGGACAGTTACAAAGAATTCCCCCTCTCCGGCAAGGTGAGCCAGATGCCCATTCTGGGCACTCCATGGATCTTCGCCCTCTCCCCGGACAAGGGGCCCGGCGCGTGGGTCTCAGGCTATGTCATCGATCCTTCCAAGGGTGACATCTATACAAGCAGGATCACATTCCACGCGACCGACGGCAAAACCTACAAAGTCGATACTTTGGAGATGCGCGGTTCAATCGGCCCCTTCGGCAAAAGCCAGTACTGGCAGAAGACCACCAGGGAACAGGCGTCGGCCCTCAAGTGAGCTTGTTCCAAAATTCGCCCGGCTTCTGAACAAGCTTATTCATAAGGAAAAAAAATGTCCGCAAAAATTGCCATGAAGAATCCCCTGGTTGAGATTGACGGGGACGAGATGACACGGGTGCTCTGGGCTCTGGTCAAGGAAAAACTCATCAGTCCCTTTGTGGATCTTAAAACCGAATACTACGATCTGGGACTGGAAAACCGGGACGCCACCAACGATGAGGTAACCGCGGAATCCGCCGGGGCCATACTCCGTCACGGAGTGGGCGTCAAATGCGCCACCATCACCAGCAACGCGGCCCGCAGGGAAGAATACAAACTGAAGGCGCTGTACCCCAGCCCCAACGCCACCATAAGGGCGATTCTCGACGGCACGGTGTTCCGCAAGCCCATTGCGGTAGCGGGAATCAGGGCCTCGGTATCAAACTGGAAGAAACCCATTGTCATCGGCCGTCACGCATACGGGGACGTGTACAAGGCGGCGGAAATGCGTATTCCCGGCCCGGGAAAGGTGGAACTGGTCTACAGCCCCGCGGAAGGCGGAGAGGCGCGGCGAATCACCGTAGCGGACATGAAGGGTGCGGGAATTGTTCAGGGCATGCATAACCTTGATGAATCGATCCGCAGTTTTTCCCGCTCCTGTTTTCTCTATGCCCTTTCGGAAAAAATTCCCCTCTGGTTTGCGACCAAGGATACCATATCAAAAACATACGACGGCCGCTTCAAGGAGATCTTCGGGGAGGTTTACGAAAAAGAATTTAAAGAAAAGTGTGAAAAGGCCGGAATCGGCTACTTCTATACGCTCATCGATGACGCGGTAGCCAGGGTGGTCAAGGGTGAAGGGGGCTTCCTCTGGGCCTGCAAGAACTACGACGGAGATGTGATGAGCGACATGATTGCCAGCGCCTGCGGGAGTCTTGCCATGATGACAAGCGTACTCTATTCACCCTCGGGCGCGGTAGAGTACGAAGCCGCCCATGGTACGGTACAGCAGCATTACTACCGCTGGCAAAAAGGTGAAAAAACAAGCACCAACCCCGCAGCCCTAATCTTCGCGTGGACAGGAGCTCTGGCAAAACGGGCCGAACTCGACGACATTCCCTCCCTCGGCTCCTTTGCCGCCAGGCTTGAAAAGGCAAGTCTTGACACCATCGAAGCGGGGGGGATGACAGGCGATCTTGCCCGGCTTGCCGACCCGGCTCCCGCAAAGGCCCTTGACTCCTGGGAATTTGTGGAAGCAATCCGCGAAAGAATGATGCATTGAGCTTGTTCCAAAAACTGAAGTTTCGGAACAGCCTCCATCAGCATCATTCTTTCGTGCAACAGGCAAGGAAACGCAGGGCCTGTGAGAAAACTGGCCGGATTCCCGAATAAGTCTATTCTTCGGACGATACAGGATCGGAAACTTCCGGGATTGCCGGGGCCGTATCCTGTTTTTTGATTAACACCACATGGGGCACAAAGGGCTTTTCCTGAACAGGCGCAGGCGCTGCCTTTGGCTTGCGTCCCCTCTTTTTGGGCGCTCCGGCCGCAGCCGCTTTTGCCTCCTTGGGAAGCCGACCGCTCTTTTTCGGGGCGGCAGAAGCCTTGACTTTGGATGCGGCCGCTTTTGCCGCGGGCTTTTTTGATGCCTTGGCCTTGGCGTCCTTTGCCGGAGCGGCTTTCTTGGCCGCCGCCGGGGCGGCTTTTTTGACCATTTCGGCTTTCTTTATGCCCTTCACAATTTTATCCAATGCCTTGTCATTGGAGGCTTCCAAAAGATCAAACTTATTCTGAAGGCTAATCCAGTATTCCGGCGTAGTTCCAAAATATTTAGCAAGACGGAGAGCCACGGGGACTGAAATTTTTGCCTTGTCAATGGTGATGAGCCTTACGGCTGTCTGGGTTAATCCGATTTCCTTTGAAAGTCTATTCGGGTTTGTTTGATATTCATCCATAAGTTTTTTAAGGACGAATCCGGGAGAGAGAGGCGATTTTGGCATAATTGCTCCTTGTGATATTAGATATATTTAATGATAAATATTTTATTCTTTTTGTCAATAGTCTCTGGTATTAATTTTGCCTTAATAAGTTATTTTTTATTAAAATATTTCCGTTTCCACTATATAGACAGACTCTAAATAAAAATATTTTGAACAGGCTCATAATCCGGGGCTGCTGTTCCAAAATCTGGAAGTATCCTGATTTTGGAACAGCCTCACCTGTTTCTGAACCCTTAGGCAAAGGGATTTTCGGTACGGTAGAGCATCCCTTTCGGCTGGTTGAAGGCAATGTCGTTCACGCCGAGGTAGTCGAAGAGGCTGAAAAGGCTCTTGCCGTAGTGGCCGAATGCAACACCGCCGTGGTGGGGATAGTGTTTTTCGACAAGCACATGACGGTAGAAACGGCCCATTTCCGGTATGGCAAAGACACCGATGCCGCCGAAAGACCCGGTCGGAACGTTGAGGATTTCACCCTGGGCTATGTAGGACTGCAGGGTTCCGTCCGGGCCGCCGTGGAGGCGGAAGAAGGTGATTTTTCCCGCTTCCATATCTCCTTCCATGGTACCGCGGGTAAAGTCGGGAGTGGCTCCCTTTTCCAGAGTCCGGTTCTGGATCAACTGGAACTTGAGTGCGGTGTTCTTTTCTTTCTTGAGTTTGCAGATCGGGGTGTTGCCGCAGTGGAAGCCCATAAACACATCCTGCAGACTGTAGGGGTACTTACCCTTGATCTCCGCTTCCCAAAGATCTTTCGGGACTGAATTATTGATGTCCAGCAGCGTTACCGCATCCTGGGAAATACAGGCGCCGATGTACTCGGAAAGGGCGCCGTAGATATCGACCTCGCAGCTTACCGGCATGCCCCGGCCGGCAAGGCGGCTGTTCACATAACAGGGAACAAAACCGAACTCCTGGGGGAAGGCGGGCCAACACTTGTCGGCAAAGGCCACATACTGCCGGGCGCCCCTGTGGGCTTCCGCCCAGTCGAGGAGGGTCAGTTCAAACTGGGCAAGCCGGGGAAGGAAGTCGGGGAAGTTGTTCCCGGCCCCCAGTTCCGCGGCCATGTCTTTGGCAACGCCGTCGATCCGCTTGTCGTCTTTGTGGGCACGGAAACTGACGAGGAGATCGAGCTCCGAATTTTCTTCAATTTCAACGCCGATGTCGTAGAGGCCCTTGATCGGCGCATTGCAGGCAAAAAAATCCTGAGGCCGGGGGCCAAAGGTGATGATCTTGAGACACTGAATGCCGAGAATCGCCCGCGCTACGGGGATAAAGTCGCCGATCATCACGGCAATGTCCTCAGGGGTGCCGACGGGGTACTCGGGGATGATTGCCTTGATCTTCCGCAGGCCCAGGTTATAGGAACAGTTAAGCATACCGCAGTATGCGTCCCCGCGGCCGCCGATCAGGTCTTTGCCCGTATCTTCCGCGGCGGCGGCAAACATTACAGGGCCGCAGAATTTCTGAGCGATAAGGGTTTCCGGGGTTTCGGGCCCGAAATTCCCCAGGAAGACCACCAGGGCGTTACAGCCCTGCTGCCTGACTTCTTCCACGGAAGCAAGCATGTCGTTTTCATTTTCGACAGTAGTCTTTGCCTCGTAGATACTGATGCCCTTCTTGCTGCAGGCGGCAGAGAGAGCTCCGCGCCGGGTCTGGGAAAGGGTGATGGGGAAGCAATCCCTGGAAACAGCGATGAGTCCCAGTTTTACCTCAGGAATGTTGTTCATGATGACCTCCAAAAAATAAGTAAATTGAACCTGTTCCAAAACTCATGTGGCTTCGGAACAGGCTTATTATACCTCATGTGCGATGAATACAACATCCCCCGGGGTATGAAGGCCGCCTGTAAATCAACTAATCTTGACCGGCGCTTTTGTTTCCGCGGATCTGTAAATGCCGTCGATTACCTTCATTAAAACAAGGGCTTCTTCGGCAGTGTTGTAGGGCTGGGCCCTGCCTTCGATGCTTTCGATGAAGTTGGCCGCCATACGCAGACGGCCCATGGATTCGTCTTTGCCGGTCTTGACCACGGTATTCACCTGCCGGCCGTACTCCTCCCGGAAAAGCAGGCAGCGGTCTACACTGGTTTCATCGATACTGTCGATTCCGAAGAGCCGTTCCACCATACCGCCTGTTTTCTGGCCCTGGAAGGTAACCGAGACGATCTCCCGCTCGTTCATCTCCGCCCAGGAGGAACGGATCATGAGGCTCTGACCGGTTTTGAAGGTAACCATGGCATGGATCGAAGACTCAACATCGGTAACACCTCCTTCCACATCGGGAAAACCGTAGGGCCCCTTGTATGCGGGATTGGTCATGAAGTCGTAGTACGCGGCGCCCAGAACATAATTGGGCTCCGGGTAACCCATAAAGTACATTGCAAGATCGAACATGTGGGGCAGATCGAGACCGGGGCCCCCGCCGGAAATGGCCTTGGTGGTGAACCAGCCGCCGAAACCAGGTATGCCCGTGCGGCGGATCCAGTAGGCCTGGGCCGAGTTGATTGCCCCTACCCTGCCGTCCCGAATATAGTCCATGATGGCGATGGATTCAGGACGGGCCCGGTTGTTAAGGTCAAACATGAGACGCTTTCCCGCCTTTTTGGATGCCTCCAGCATCTCCGCCATTTCGGCGGCATTGAGGGCCGGGGGTTTTTCGCAGAAGACATGCTTTCCCTTTTGAAGAGCCTGGATAACGAGAGGTTTATGGAATTTGTTGGGGGTGATCACCGAGACCGCATCCAGATCCGGGGAACCGGCCAACATCTCCTCCAGAGTCTTATAGACCGCCTTGATCTTCCTGTTTTCGGCAAAGGCCTTTGCCCTGGCAATGTCCATGTCCGCCATGGCAGCCACATCCGCCCCGGCCTTCCTGAACCCTTCATAATGGTACCAGGCCATGCCACCGGCTCCGACAATACCAACTTTTACCATTATTCGCCTCCTTTGTGCATAATACTACGGTTTATCATAGTACAGGAGCAAAAAAGTTTCTGCACCTTTTTTGATGTTTGATAGTATGGTATCATGTTTAACAGGAGAAAAAAATGGAAATTTCATTGCAGTTATGGTCGGTAAAAGAAGAAGTGGAGGAGAACTTTGCCCATGCCCTGGAGGCAACGGCAAAGGCAGGTTACCAGGCTGTGGAGTTTGCCGGTTACCACGGGAAAAGCCCTGAACAGCTAAAGGAACTTCTGGAAAAGTATCAGCTTAAAGCCGTCAGCACCCACGCGGGAATGGATCGCCTCAAGACGGCTCTGGATGAGGAAATCGAATATGCGGCAAAACTCGGCTACGGAATGATTGTGTGCCCGTGGTCGGATTGCAAGACCGAAGAAGTCATTGTGGAGAACGCACAATTTCTGGAAGCCTGCGCTCGAAAGGCGGCGAAGGAAAATATCATCATCGGCTACCATAACCATGATCAGGAATTTGCGAAATTCGGCGGGAAATACGCCATGGACATACTGCTGGAAAACATGCCTTCGGTGAAGTTCGAACCGGATGTCTTCTGGATAGCCTATGCGGGCGTAGACCCCATAAGCTACATCAAGCCCCTGGCGAGCCGTGTCTGCGCGGTACACGCAAAGGAGCTTGCCAAAGAGGGGAAGGAGAATGTCTACATCGGTGAAGGGAAAATCGACTTCGCCGGTATTGCCGCCCTCTGCCCTCCTTCAAAGTATCCCTGGATTGTGGAGCAGGAAGAGTTTTCAAGCGATCACTTTGACGGTGTCGCCAAAAGCTGCCGGGGCCTGCGCAAGGCGCTTTCCGCCTGACACAGGGAAGATTCCCCACAGGCGAAAAAGCCGAAGAAGAGCTGCTGCTTTGTAAGCGCGGGAAGGCCCACGGGCACTCCCGCGCTCATGCCTGTTGAGACTGTCGAAAAAGTCCTTAAACATTCTCAAAAATGATTTCCCCCGGGGAAGGGGATTCCATTCACCCAAATAACCGACAAAAGAAAAATTTAATATTTTGTTTATCTTTACTTTATTTCGGGTTTATCTCTTACCCCTATTCTTGTCTTATTGCTGAACAATCGGAGGTTCCGGAATGCAATTACACATGGAAAACATCTACAAGAGTTTCAAAGACAAGGAAGTGCTGAAAGGCATTACCGTCAGGATGGACAATGGGGTTTACGGCTTGCTTGGTCCCAACGGAGCCGGTAAGACAACCATGATCCGTATTTTAGCGGATATTTTACCGCCGTCAAAGGGGCAGGTATTAATCAATGGCCGGGATAAAAACACCTGCGGCGACGACTACCGGGCAAAGATCGGGTATCTGCCCCAGGAAATGAGTTTTTACCCTGATTTTTCAGGCTGGGATTATCTGAACTACATTGCGGCATTAAAAGGTATCCCGGCAGGGGAAGCCAAAATGCGGATCATTGAATTGGCCACTTCCGTAGGGCTTACCAGGGACTTACGCCGCCGCTGCATCCATTATTCGGGAGGCATGAAACGGCGGCTTGGCATTGCCCAGGCGCTGCTCAACGATCCGCACATTCTCATTCTGGACGAACCCACCGCCGGGCTTGACCCGCAGGAACGGATAAAGTTTCGGAACATTATATCGGCTTTTTCAAAAGACCGGATCGTAGTGCTTTCAACCCATATCGTTTC
>JAISCR010000042.1 GCA_031265435.1 Treponema sp. | reverse complement strand
AAGTGGGGTGAGAATCCCCCGCTAGCCCGTAACTGTGATTGGGTCAATCCGCGGTTCTGCCGTTACAGCCACTGGTGAAAACCGGGAAGGCTGGCAGATAACCGTCTGCTTAGGCAGCCTCGTCTGTTTAAACAGCCCACAAGCCAGGAAACTTTGGTATGCGTCTGCCCTTTGGGGCGGGAATCTTTTTTCAGGCTTCGAGGATTGAGCCTTGGGGAAAATACCGGGTAGTTCTTGGTTTAACTAATGGTAAAATGAGAATTACCGCGTTCCCAGCGGCTCCTTTTCTTCGGAAAGGAGTATATCATGTGTAAGAAAGGTTTTTGGGCAAGACCCGCGTTTTTGTCGGCAGCATTTATGCTGCCGGTTCTTTTGGCTGTCCTGCTATTGGCGGGATGTCCGGGACCAACGGACCCGGAACCGGAGCCGCTCCCCCAGCCCCCGGCAGCGCCGGTGATTACCGGGATAAGCCCGGAACCCAGCAAGCTCACCTTTACCTGGGGTGCTGTATCCGGCGCGGTAAGTTATGAGGTCTGTTACAATACTGACGGCACAGAACCCACTGCGGAAACAACATGGACGACAACCAGCGCGACTACCGTGATCCTTGAGGAAAGCCTTACGGACTATACGCCCTATTATGTGTGGATCAGGGCAGTAAATAATGTTGGCGCAAGCGCCCCCAGCGGCCCGGTAGCCGTTACCCCCGGTAACATAACTATAGATAATCTCATGGGGTATCATCAATCAAATATCCAGTTTGCCGATAGTAATAACGAATGGTATTTTACAGATGATGGTTTTGTGATCGATGAAAATCTAACCACGTTTACCTATTACGAGTACAATACCGGGGGGGGGGTTGTAGGCTTCGCGGGAACCATTGCGGGGATTATTGCTGAAGACCCCTCCAGCGGCCCTGCTACCGATGGGCGGATTTTTATCAAAATAACCAATGGCGGCACCTGGAATAAAACCGCAGGCTCTTACTATGCCGTCATTTATAAAAACCTGACAGACTCCGGGGTAACAGAAGGCGGCGCATCCAAGTACGGAGATTTCACGGCTGAAGAAAATAACGGCCTCCCCTCTTTGCAGGAAGCAATAACAACGTATGCCTACAGCACCGCCAGCGACAGCGGATATTTTGCATATCCGGCTCCTTACAACACCAAAACGGTACTGCCCGGCAGCCTTAGCGCCTTGCAGGGAAAGTGGTGTTGGGAAGAGATGTATATGGTTGTCAAGGGTAATACCTTCCTTTCTTTTATAGACGGCTCTGAGGGTGACGGGATTTATTCGCCGGACAACGAGGAAGATCTGCTTTATATAGTGGGTGAGATTGTTGATTACATCGACAAGGGGGCATCGGGCATTTTATATGTCCACACTGTAGTTGCCGGTGATTCGGGTTATGAGAACGAGAAGTTTGAGGCTATTGCCTGGAAGGGGCTCAATGGAAACAACATCAGTTTTTGTGCTCAGATGGATTCTCATTCGTCCATTGATGACGTAAAGACTGCTTACGATGACCCCGATAATGGGGATCAGTTTGATCCTGAATACTTTTCTGTCTATACAAAATAGCGGCGGAACCGCGGTGCTTTCGGGTGGAAATGGAGCATTTCCAGGCGGAAGCGCCGCGTTGCCGGGTGGAAACGCGGTGTTCTCAGGCGGAAACGCAGCATTTCCGCCCGAAAATGCGGCATTCTCAGGCGGAAGCGCCGCGTTGCCGGGCGGAAGCGCGGCGTTCTCAGGCGGAAACGCGGCATTTCCGCCCGAAAACGCGGTATTCTCAGGCGGAAATACGGCATTTCCGCCTGAAAACGGAGTACTATTATAAGGAGGCGGTATGTCTTACAGTGAACATTGGCTGCCCGGCAAGCGGGCGGAACAGGTTGCCATGGCGAAAGACTGGGTTACGGTGCTCAAGTCGCCGGAAGCGGCGTCGTGGAATGTCCCGGCGGCGCAGGTTACGGAGCTTGAGGCCCTGACAACGGCGGCGGAAGTGATTCTGGCGGCGGCGGAGGGCCGCGAGCGGACAATGGTAATTACGGAGCAGTGCAGGGAGGCGTTTGAGGCGATGGTCGCGAAGATGCGGTATATCAAAAACCGCTTTTTCTTTGTCCCGCCCCTGACCAACGCCAACCTCGTCGGCCTGGGCCTGAAAGCGGAAAAATCTTCCGCGCCTATCCTGGCGCCGGACGCGCAGGTGGAGGCGGACGTTATCTATCTGGGCATTCACCTGCTGGAACTCCGCATACGCCCGGTGGCGGGCTTTACGCCGGACCCGCGCAGCGATTACGGCTTCCGCATCTACTACGGAATAATGCCTCCCGGCGGGGCGTCAATCGAGGCCGCCCTGGGGATAAACCGGGAACTGGTAAAGCCCCCTGTTTCGGGCAAGGAACTGCCCCATTCGGTCTTTACCCGCCGCAAAAGGGAGCGCTTCGACTTTTCCGCGGAAGATTCGGGGAAGCGGGTCTATTTCTGCATCCACTACGAAAACGCCAAGGGGGACGTCGGCCCCTTTGGGCCGATTTTCAGCGCGATCATTCCGTGAGCCATGGGGACAATGCGTAAGGAGCGCGGCGTAATGAAGGGGCGTTTTTTGTGTGCCGCCCTGTTGATTGGGGCGGTTTGTTTCGTTTTTACCGGGTGCCCGGTAACAGGAAGCCCCGGAGAGACGGAATTTCTCAAACCGCCGTCCAAACCGCGCGCGCCGGAGCTTTTTTTCCTGAACAACAGCATCATCGCGGGATGGAACG
>JAISCR010000041.1 GCA_031265435.1 Treponema sp. | reverse complement strand
GGCCGATTCACCGTATCGAGCACCACGCATCCCGCCGCGGCGGCAAGGGGATTCCCCCCGAAGGTGGAACCGTGATCCCCCGGGCCCAGCACATCCTGAGCCTTCTCTCCGGCCAGCACCGCTCCCGCGGGCAGTCCCCCGGCGATACCTTTGGCGAGGGTAGTTACATCGCCCGAGACCCCGTACTGTTCATAGGCAAGGAAACTGCCGGTTCTGCCCATGCCGCACTGTACCTCGTCGAACATGAGCAGTATATCCCTTTCGGCGCAGAGCGCGGCGGCTTTTTCAACATATTCCCTGGTCTGGGGAATAATGCCGCTTTCTCCCTGCACCACTTCCATAAGCAGCCCCGCGACAGAGTTCCTGTCGAGAGCCCTGTCGAGGGCGTCAATGTCGCCGCCTGAGATGTAGACAAAGCCTTCCGTAAAGGGGCCAAAGTCCTGATGAAACCTGTCCTGCCCGGTTGCCGCAAGGGTGGTAATGGTTCTGCCGTGAAAGCTCCCCTTGAGGGTAACAATCCGGTGCCGGCCTTCGCCGTATTTTTTGAGGGAATACTTTCGGGCAATCTTGCAGGCGCCTTCGTTGGCTTCCGCCCCGGAATTGGTCAGAAACACATTCTTCATGCCGCCTTTGGCGCAGGCGGCAACGAGTTTTTCCGCAAAGGCAAGGGAGATGTCGCTCAGGTAGTAGTTGCAGGCGTGGATCAGTTTTGCCGCCTGATCGGAAACAGCCTTTACCAGAGGCGGATAGTTATGCCCGAGACAGTTCACCGCTATCCCGGAACCAAAATCCAGATACTTCTTCCCCTCAACATCAAAAAGCCAGGAGCCTTCACCCCGCGCAAAGGTTACAGGCAGCCTGTGGTAGGTATTCATAAAAACGCTCATATAATCCTCCTTGGAACAGCTTTAATTTTCAATCTTTGTTCCGATTGATTCGTCCGTGAACAGGGCGGTCAACAGCGAATGTTTTACCCTGCCGTCTATGATGCGGGCTTTCTTTACTCCGGCCTCCAGGGCAAGCCTGCAGCAATCGGTTTTGGGAATCATCCCCTTGCTCACAATGCCCTGTTTTTTCAAGCCTTCAAGTTCCCCGGCCTTTACGGTTTTAATAAGGGAATCCTGATCCCGGACATCCCGGAGTATACCCTGCACATCGGTCATAAGTACCAGTTCTTCCGCGCCCATGGCCGCGGCGATACAGGCGGCGGCGGTATCGGCATTGACATTGAGGGCATGGCCTTCATCATCTCCCATACCGTAAGCCACCGAGGAGAGCACAGGAATACTGCCGGAATCGAGAATTCCGCGAATTACGCCGCTCTCCACCTTTTCCACCTCTCCCACAAGGCCCAGATCCTCACTACGGATGCGGCGGGCCCTGAGCAGCGCGCCGTCAAGACCGCAAAGCCCAAGAGCCCTGCCTCCCGCCCGCTGGATAAGGGCAACAATATCCTTGTTGACCTTTCCGCAGAGCACCATTTGTACAATTTCCATTGTTTCTTCATCGGTATAGCGGAGTCCGTTTACAAAGCGGCTCTCCTTCCCGGTTTTTTTCAGCATGGATTCTATTTCGGGCCCGCCGCCGTGAACCAGGACAGCATGAATACCCATGCCGCTAATGCGTACCACATCTTCTATAACCGCGGCCTTGAGATCCTCATGGATCATGGCGTTTCCACCGTACTTCACTACGATGGTTTTCCCTTTCAGTGCCGCCGTCCTCTCTTCGTGTACCGTCATTTTTTCACCTTCACTCAAAACAGGGCCGGTATCGCCGCAAGGCCCGAATTCTCTTCAAAGCCCATGACAATATTCATGTTCTGTACCGCCTGGCCCGCGGCGCCCTTAACCATATTGTCGATAGCGCTCACCACGATCAGCATAGAGCCGCTGTGATCCAGATGCACCGAAATATCACAGTAGTTACTCTGTCTGACACGGTTTGTGGCGGCGTAAATTCCCGCGGGAAGAATCCGTACAAACGGTTCATCCCGGTAAAAATCAAGATACAACTGCCGGATCTCAGCGGCCAGGGCTTCTGTCCCGGCCGCGGGAGGCCGGGGTCTTCCTTCATGAATTCCTGAATCCTTTTTCAGGGGAATATAGATGGTACTCAAAATACCTCTGTTCATGGGAGCCAGATGGGGGGTAAAAACCAGGGAAGGAGCGGGAAACTTCGTTTCAGGAGGAGATGCGGCCTCCCCCGCCATCATTTCCATGTTCCGGCTAATCTCGGGAGTATGACGGTGGGCGCCCACCTTGTAGGGGGAAACCGAATCGCTGCACTCGGGGAAGTGATAGGAACGCTGCGGTTCCCGGCCGCCTCCGGTTATGCCGGAAGCCGAATCGACAATGACAGGCCCCGCGCCGGAAGCGGCAAGACCCTTTGCCAGTGCGGGGAAAAGGCCCAGAGAGGCTCCCGTGGGATAGCAGCCCGGATTCCCGATGATTACGGGGCCCGCCGCGGCCAGTTCCCTGATCCTCTTCCGGTTAAGTTCGGGAAGGCCGTAGACGGAAAATTTCCGCAGTTCGGGGTGGACATACGCCTTCCCGTACCAGGCCCTGAAGGTTTCTTCATCATCATCAAAACGAAAATCCGCGGAAAGATCGATAAAGGGAATTTTCCGCTCAACGGCGGCCTTTGCAAAATCTTCCCCTACCCCGCCGGGCAGGGCCGCGAAAACCAGATCGGCTTCACGTACTACCTCTTCGGGTTTAAGGAGAGCCGCGGAGATCCGGCCCAAAAAATTGGGGTATACGTTTTCTATCCTGTCCCCCTCGAAACTCACCGAAGAGAGGAGGAGTTTTTCCAGTTTTGGATGCCCTGCCAGCAGCCTTGTCAGTTCGGATCCGGCATAACCTGTTGCTCCAATAATACCAGCAATCATGGAATAACCTCATAAAACTAAAAATTGAACAAGAAAAAGACGGTATCTTAAATTACCGTATAAATGGATTTGAGAATAGATCTAACGGAGGCGGGAAACAACATACGAATAGTTAATCATCATAGCGTCATTCTTTCATAAGTATGAATTTTCGTCAACGGGTGGGAGAAAAATCGATGAAAAACGCATGGTTGAAACCGGCGATTCCGGCGGCGCTTATCGCGCTGGCCGCGTGTGTGATGCCGGGATGCTCCAACCCGGCGGGGGTCGACGTCCCGAAGCACGACGTTCCGGACACGACGCCTTTGGCCGCGACGCCGCCGGTCACAACATCTCCGGGCACGGCGGCGCCGGACACGACGCCTCCGGGGGTCATTACGAATCTTGCCGCCCATACCGATACCGGTTCGGTAACCTTCACCTGGACGGACCCTTCGGACAGCGATTTTGCCCGTGTGGAAATATGGTTCGGGGCCAACGCTACGGCCACGAGCGGCACTTCCGTCCCACCGGCAGCCAAAGGAACGAAAACCTACACAGGAAACGGTACGCCGGGCGATGTGCGGTACTACCACTTTATAGCCGTGGATACCAGCGGCAACCGGAGCGCCGTCGTAAACTACAAGATCACCTTCCTCCCGGCCCCGCCGGTCCCGGTGGAAATTCCGAATCTGGCGGGGATCATCGGGGACGGTTCGGTAAGTTTCACCTGGACAGACCCCGTCGATCCCGCTTTTCACCACGTGGAGATTAGCTGGACTTCTCCCCCTCCGGGCAGCAGCGGGTCGGAGACCATATCCAGGGGAAAAGGAACCTACACCTTGACCGGCCTGATCGAGAATGAGACCTATACCTTTACCGTCAAAGCCTGCTATACCGGCGGCTCGAAGAGCACAGGCATAAGCGTCACGATGACACTCGCCCCCGACACGACGGCTCCGGGGCCTGTTACGGGCCTCGGCGCGGGCAGTGGCGACTTCGGTTCGGTTACGCTCAGTTGGACCAACCCCGGTGACACGGACTTACAGTATGTGGAAATCACCTGCGAGCCCTTTATCGGGCCGGCGCAGACGGTAAACGCTTCAGCCGGAGCCGGCGGAACCTACACCTGGAACGGCCTGGCCGGCGGGGTAGAATATACCTTTACCGTCAAAGCCGTGGATCACAACGGCAACCGGAGCGCGGGCGTAAGCGCTACCGGCACGCCTTACGATACGACGCCCCCCGCGCCGGTTACGAACTTTGTGGGAAACCCCGGTGATGGATGTGTAGTCCTCAGCTGGACCAACCCCGGTGACACGGACTTACAGCATGTGGAAATCACCTGCGAACCCTCTACCGGGCCGGCGCAGACGATAAACGCTTTAGCCGGAACCGACGGAACATACACCTGGAACGACCTGACCAATGATACGGCGTATACCTTTACCGTCAAAACCGTGGACGCTAACGGCAACCGGAGCGCGGGCGTAAGCGCAACCGGTACGCCTTACGATATGACGCCCCCCGCGCCGGTTACGAACCTTGCGGGAAACCCCGGTGAGGGATGTGTAGTCCTCAGTTGGACCAACCCCGGTGACACGGACTTACAGCATGTGGAAATCACCTGCGAACCCTCTACCGGGCCGGCGCAGACGGTAAACGCTTCAGCCGGAGCCGACGGAACCTACACCTGGAACGGCCTGGCCGGCGGGGTAGAATATACCTTTACCGTCAAAGCCGTGGATCACAGAGGCAACCGGAGCGCGGGCGTAGGCACAACCTGTACGCCTTACGATACGACGCCTCCCGCGCCGGTTACGAACCTTGTGGGAAACCCCGGTGATAAATGTGTAGTCCTCAGCTGGACCAACCCTGGTGACACGGACTTACAGCATGTGGAAATCACCTGCGAGCCCTCTACCGGGCCGGCGCAGACGGTAAACGCTTCAGCCGGAACCGGCGGAACCTACACCTGGAACGGCCTGACCAATGATACGGCGTATACCTTTACCGTCAAAACCGTGGATCACATCGGCAACCAGAGCGCGGGCGTTACCATCGGCCCCGTTACTCCCCTTCCGGCTCCCCGTGCCGAGGGCGGGATGGTAACCATTGTGAAGGTGGAGGGTAGTTCCCCGCTGAAATGGTGGGAAATCCACACCTTCACCGAATCCGTCACGCTCACCTTTCTTCCCGGCTATACCTCCATCACCGCCGATTACCTTATCGTGGCGGGTGGCGGCGGTTCAGGCGGCGACAACTCCTCATATGTTAACTTTGACCATTCAGGCGGCGGCGGTGCGGGGGGATTGCTGTATAAGACCGGAGAAGTGCTGTCTCTGTCGGGCGGCGTCGTGCAGATAACCGTCGGAGCGGGCGGTGCGGGAGGCACATCCGCGTCCCAGGGCACGGACGGCGGAAAATCCGCCATCGGGACTATTGAGGTGCCCGGAGGAGGGAGCGGTGGCAGAACAAGTAGTAATATGGACGGCAGACCCGGCGGGTCGGGCGGTGGCGGCGGATCGGGAAATGGTGGTACCCATGGCACGGGAGGTCTGCCCAACAGCAGCGATCCTGCTGTACAGGGGTATAATGGCGGTTCGGGCGGCGGCGGCGGATCGGGGGATGATGGCGGCGGCGGCGGTGGCGGCGCGGGAGGCCCGGGCTCTAACGGAGGCAATAGCTCCGGAGGCTCAGGCGGTGCTCCCTGGAACGCCACCGATGCGGGCGCTTCCTGGCTCGTGGATGCGACCAAAACAACCGAGTTTCCGGCGGGAACAAACTTGTTTTCACACGGCGGCAAAGGCGGATCCCAGAACAGCCCTGACGGCGGTACGGACGGCGCATACTATGGCGACGGGGGGACATCCGGTAAGTACAACGCGGCGAATCTGCCTGGCGGCAGTGGGCACAGCGGCATCGTAGTTATCCGCTTCCAGCGGGACTAATTACCGGCGGGGAGCAGAGGAAGAAGAATATTAAAATTTTCGGGGGAGATATCATGAAAAAGACAGCCTTTATCGTAACGCTTCTGCTGTGCGGCCTAGTCGCGGCGAACGCCCAGAACGGATTCTTTGCCGGCGTTAAGGCCGGCGGGGAACTCGGGTTGAGCCGCCTGGGAGGCGATTTGAAGGATCTGGCCCAGACCCGTTTCGGCACAGTCCCTGACGAAAAATTACTGTTCAGCTTTACCGCCGGCGCCTACGGGGGTTACGCCTTCACCGATTGGTTCGCGGCCCTGGCGGGAGCGGATTTTTACTATGCCCAGGGACTTTCCCTTGACGAGCCTGAAGGATCAGGTTCCATAACTTACTCCTCCCTGGATATCCCCCTCCTTGCCCGCTTCTCCCTGCCGTTACACCCCTTCACCCTGGGCCTCCAGGCAGGCCCCTTCCTCTCGATCCCCGTCGGCACCATACACACCGAGGGCGGTATTTTTATCGGGGAATCCAAACCGGAAGGATTTGTTTTCGGAGCCTCAGGCGGCCTCTTCGCGGCTTTTCCCCTGGGCCCCGGACGGGTCACCGGCGACATCCGCTATCTCCATGATGTTACCCCCCTCAAGGGGACGATAGAACACTCAGGCGGCGGCAAGGAATTCCTTTCCCGCCGGGGAATGGTGTTTATGCTGGGGTATGAATATGCCTTCGGCGGCAGGCCTTCCGGGAAACATGCCGGAGCCGGGACGGCTCCGGATACGGCCGGGAGAGCGGCCGTAGTGTCTGAACCGGACGTGGACGGGCCGGAACTGGCGGTAACCTTTTCCACCAGACAGTTCAGCCCCGACAACGACGGGACGGACGACCGGCTTACCGTGACCCTCGGCGCACGGGACGCCTCCCCCCTGGGCGGGTGGCGTATCGAGATCCGCGAACCCCAGCCGCCCTACCTCCTCTTTGCGGAGTGGATAGGCCATGGAGACCTCCCGGAAACACTGGTATGGGACGGGCGGGGCGCTTCGGGGGAACTGGTACAATCGGCGTCCGCGTATCCCTTTACGCTCACGGCGGCGGATATTCACGGAAACATTTCGGTCTTTGAAGACTCAATCGAGGTGGATCTTCTGGTGATTCGGGAGGGGGAGAACCTGCGGATACAGGTACCGTCGATTGTGTTCGCTCCCAATTCGGGCGGCTTTGAGGGGCTGGATACGGAAACGGTGGCGGCCAACGATCTGATATTATGGCGGATCGCGGAGGAGCTCAACAAGTTCGAGAGCCACCAGGTACGGGTGGAGGGACACGCGAACGCGACGGGGCAGACGGAAGCGGCGCGGCGGCAGGAACAGGTGGAACTACAGCGTTTAAGCGAGGCCCGGGCCCGGACGGTGGTGGAGTATCTGGTGAGGCTGGGGGTAGACCGGCGCCGGCTGAGCTATATTGGGGTAGGAGCGGCGCGGCCCGTGGCGGACATGAGCGACCATGACAACTGGTGGAAAAACCGGCGGGTTGAATTTCTTCTGGTAAAATAGCGGGCAGGATGATATACTGAACTTATATGAAACATTGCATCCTTTTTATCCTATTGAGTGTACTTCTCTTTTCCTGCGCCGGCGGGCCTGAAGAAATTCCTGACGATTTGAGCGCCATGGAACTGATTCAGCGGGGACAGGAAGCCTCGGACAAGAACCGTTACGGCCTTTCCCTCCTCTATTACCAGGCGCTTTTGGAACGGAACAGAACCAATTCCACCCTGGTGTGTACGGCGGAGTACGAAATTGCCTTTATCCACTACAAGGAAAAAAACTATGACCAGGCCCGGGATGAACTTGAAGCACTCCTGGAACGTTACGAGGAGGAAGACGCCGAAACCCTGCCCCCGGAATACCGTATCCTGGCCGACATCGTGCTCAAACACATTGATGAAAAACAAAACGCCAAACTTATCGACTTTAGCTGGCTGAAAAAGAAATCCGGCTGATTCGCGGGGGCTTGCTCCCGGGTTCTTCATTCCGCGCCGGAGCTTTTGCCGCGGGCAAATTCACTGCGGCAGGATAATGGCGTTCACCTTTATTTCCTTTTCCTGCACCGCCTTGTCCACCATTTCCTTTGAAACCTGTCCCCTCTGCCGGGGATGGGGAGGGGCGTCTCCTATAAGAATCATGATCCGTTCCTCCGCCTCCCACTGGAATTTTCTCGTTCCTTCGTAGAGGGCTTCGTAGATCGCCTCGGGAATGTCCCGGCCGCCTCCCACCCGGATTCGGTTGAGTTGCTGCTGGAATGCGCCAAAGTCGCCGGTAAAGGGCACGGTACGGGTCAGGTATTCTTCGTAGTAATCCTTGTAAAGCACCATACCGATCCTGAAAGACTTGAAGCCGGAGATGATACTTTCCATCATGGGGATGAATGTGCTCCGTACCGCGTCGATGTCGTTTTTCATACTGCCTGTGGTATCGAGGCAAAGTACGATGTCCACGTCTTTCCCCCGGGCCTTTTCCAGCACGGTCTTGATCTTGTCAACGAGATCTTCCGGGCCTGTGGAATAGATTAGATCCCCCTGACCGCTTTTTGTTATCTCTTCGTAAGCCTTTACCGTATCCTCCATGTAGTTGCCCTCGGGCGGGCCTTCCAGTGGTTCCTGGCCTACCCTCAGTATGTATGGATTATCCCGGAAAGATCCCCGGTAATCCCCATAAGGCAGGGCAAAGGCCCGGATATTGAAGTATGTACCGTCCACGACATACACTTCCCCGTGACGGCCGCCTTCGTAGCCGTAATAAAGAATATATGGAATGTAGAGATGAAAAGCCTGACCCAGTTCCGCATGATTTTCCGGGCTGGAGTCGATGATAGACCAGATACCGCTGTTCCGGGATATTGGAAGGCCGTCAATAAGCCGTGTCTCGTCGCCGTTTATCCCGTTCCATTCAGAAGTCCGGTACGCATAGTTGTCTGAAACCATGGAAGGATCCCTGGTGGATTCCACGAGAAGAACCGAATTGATCCCCGGCTTCTTGCGGATAAAGAGGTGAAATCCCCCGTCCACCCGCTGTTCTATCCTGAGATCATCAGGCTCTATAGAGAGTCCGTTATCCGGCGTCTGGGCCCACAGCAGGGCGCCGCCCAGAGCCAAAAGGACGCATAAAACAATACGTTTATTCATCACCTTTATTATCGGTATAAGAGGGTCTGTCTATAATGCGGATACAATTCTCACCACACAGTACCTCTTTTTCCCCGCGCGGAGCAGGAGTTCTCCATCGGCACTGATTCTATCGGGACCGATGAGGGCGGCGACATCGTTTATGACCGCGAGCTCCCCGTCCGATCCGGCAACAAAAGCCCCGCCCTGCTGAACCAGGCGGCGGCCTTCACTCTTGCTGGGCGTAAGTCCTGAGTCGGTAAAGAGATCCACTATATTGTAGCCTGACTCGAAACTTGAACGGGGCAGCTCAACGAAAGGCATGGCGCTTCTGTCTCCCCCGCCGCCGAAAGCGGCTCTGGCGCCTGCCATGGCCCTGTCCGCGTCATCCCTGCCGTGGATAAGGGCGGTGAGTTCCCATGCGAGGCGTTCCTTTGCCTCGTTGGGATTCTTCCCCGGCGCGCAGAGGCTCTCGCACTCCTCGATGGGGAGGAAGGTAAACATCAAAAGGAAACGCCTCAGGTCGGCATCCTGCACATTCCGGTAATACTGGAAAAATTCATAGGGACTTGTCTTTGCGGAATCCAGAAAGAGGGCGCCTTTTTCGGTCTTGCCCATCTTCTTGCCGTCCGCGGTGGTAACCAGGGGGAAGGTGATGCCGAAAACCTCACCTCCTTCGATACGGCGGATAAGGTCCGCGCCGGCTACAATGTTCCCCCACTGATCATCTCCCCCAATCTGGAGCCGGCAGCCGTGGCGCCGGTAGAGCTGAAGAAAGTCGTAACTCTGGAGAAGCTGGTAGTTGAATTCGATAAAGGAAAGCCCCGTCTCAAGACGCCGTTTGTAGGACTCAAAACTCAGCATGTGATTCACCGAGAAGTGGCTGCCGATTTCCCTGAGGAAGTCGATGTAGTTAAGATCGGCAAGCCAGTCCTTGTTGTTCACCGTTATCGCATTCTTCCCGTCAAAGCCGACAAAACGGTCAAGCTGCGCCCTGATGCGTGCCGTGTTGGCCTCAAGTTCATCGTAACTCAGCATCTTCCTCATCTCGGTTTTCCCGGAAGGGTCTCCGATGCGGGCCGTACCGCCCCCAATCAGGGCTATACCCCTGTGCCCCGCTTCCAGAAGATGGCGGAAGGCAAAATAAGGTACCATGTGGCCGATGTGGAGGCTGCCCCCGGTGGGATCGGTGCCTTCATAAAACGTGATGCCTTCACCGTCCATCACGCGGGAGAGGCCCTCAATATCGGTGCATTGCTGCAAGAAGCCGCGGGCCTTGAGGTTTTCCAGTGCAGGGTTCATGTTCTTCTCCGCTAAATCAGGTTTTGGGACAAGCGCAAGTATAGCAAATTGTACCGGGAATGTGTATCACGTCGAAGAGAAATTCACCGCAAGGTCGAAGAAGTCGAAGAAGTTTTTTACTTTTTGTTCAATCGAAAAATTTAATATTTTGTTTATCTTTGTTTTATTTCGAGTTTATCTCTTACCTCTTTTGTGTCGCTGGATGCCTTTCAGGAAACCAACGACGCCATGAGGGGAAAGGGGTCTTACGATCTGGTGGTCAAAGGCTTCCGGGCCATCAGCCGGGAAAAGAAAAAACAGAATTCCGTGTACCCGGTCATGGGAATTGTCACCACCGTAACCAACCGGAACTACCAGGATCTGGCCCGGCTCGCGGAGGCCGCCAGGGAGTTCAATCCGGACATCCATATCTTTAACCTGGGAACCTATACAAACGACAATATCATTGCCGCCCAGCGCCGGTTCATGAAAGAAAAGCTGGATACCGATATCGACTGTCTTGCCGGTTACAACACAGGCTACAACAACGGCATTGACGGGAAACGCCTGCGCGCCATTCTGGAAAACCTGCACGGCAGGGATTACGGCCACCCCGTCATTACCGTGCCCACCCTGAACCCTGACAAGGTACACACCTACTATGCGGACCTGGAAACCCCGGTGCGGAACCACTGCATCGTTCCCTGGTGCCAGGCCAACATCAACTACAATGGGGATGTGCACTTCTGCGCCGATTACCCGGATTATATTTTAGGGAACATCAAAGAGCGGCCGTTTACGGAAATTTACAACGGTGACCGGGCCAACCGTTTTCGCAAAGTTATCCACGCCTGCGAGGGCGGCATGTTCCCCGGCTGCCTGCGCTGCTACCAAAACATGCTGTTTGGCAAAAAAATATGGGGGTATTAAGGGGGGCGCCAAAATGGAAACCGGAGAGAAGGCGCTCTATTATGAACAGAAACAAAATGTTAGACGAAATTTTTTTGCCCAAATTTATCGTCGCAGGCGCCATCCGTGGCGCCTGAAATTTACCATTTTTTTGTAAAAAAACCATTGCATAAAAACCATATAATAGATATAATATGAAAAAAGAAGGGTGGCGTATTGAATATACTTGTTATCAATGGCAGTCCAAAAGGTGAAAAAAGTAATACATTAAAACTTGTCAACGCATTTATTGACGGAATAAATAATGCCGGAAATCATTCGATAGAAATAATCACCGTATCTCAAAAAAACATAGAACCCTGCCGCGGCTGTTTTTGCTGTTGGGAAAAAACACCCGGAAAATGTATTATAGCGGATGATATGAGCGGTATTCTTGACAAGTATATTAACGCGGATTTGATTATTTGGAGTTTTCCGCTTTATTATTACAGCATACCGTCAAAAACAAAGGCCCTTATTGACCGTTTATTGCCTACTAATTTGCCGGATATTATTGCCCATGCTGACGGTTCAGCAGGACACCCGCGCCGGTATAATCTACAAAACCAGCGGAATATACTTATTTCAACTTGTGGGCTATTTACGGTTCAAAATAATTATGAGGCACTGATTAAACAATTTGAAATTATGTCCGGCGGCCGCTTTGCTAACATCGTATGCCCGGAAGGTGAATTGTTCCGTGTTCCGCAGGTAGAAGAACGAACAAACGAATATTTGTCTTATGTTGTACGGGCCGGAGAGGAATATATAAAACGCGGCAGTTTTTCGGACGATACGCAGAAAAAATTAGACGAACCGTTGTATCCTCCCGAACAATTTATGGAAATGGCTAACCTGAGCTGGGCAAAGGGTGGAGTTACACAGGAAATAAAAGACGAAGCGTATCGGCTTTTACGGCAAATGTCGGCATTATATAAACCTCATGGACAGGACAAAGAAATCACCCTTGAATTTTATTTTACCGATTTGGAAAAAACGTATCAGCTTGTCCTGGGAAAAACGAAGTGTACATTCAAGGCGGAAAATTTTCTGCCCTGTACCGCGCGGATAGAAACGTCTTTTGAGGTATGGGCCGC
>JAISCR010000030.1 GCA_031265435.1 Treponema sp. | reverse complement strand
AAACCGTCCCCCGACTTTTCCTACTTTACCTATTTAAGCGCCTTTCCCAAACTCTACAACTACGAGTCTATGGCGAACAGGGGATTCCTGCTGGTGTCCTGGTTCCGGGATAATCTGGGCGAGGGCCTAAAGGCCGCGGCCAAGGAAGCGGGGATTTCGGTGGAGGCCCTGCTGGACCGGGAAGCGGAGGCGATCCCCGCCGGTTCGGAGGGCCTGGTGGTTCTGCCGGATTGGTCGCCTTCGGCGGCGCATCCCAGCGGCAAGGGAATATACCTGGGCTTTGACGACCGGCATCAGCGGGGCCATATGTTCCGCTCTCTGGTGGAGGGCATCATCATTCAGATTAAGCTGGGAACGGCCAAGATGACCGGCTACCTGGATCTGCCTATCAACGAACTCTATATCGGCGGCGGCGGCAGTAAGAGTAACTTTACCGCCCAGATAATTTCCGATGTCTTTAATGTGCCGGTAAACCGCACCAGGGAATCGGAGAACTGCTCCCTCGGCGCGGCGATGTGCGGCGCGGTGGGCGCGGGGCTTTATCCGGATCTGAACGCCGCGCTGGACGGTATGGGTAAAAATTACGACCGGTTCCTGCCGAACAAAGAGAACCACGAACTGTACGAAGCCTTGAGCGCCAGGGTTATAGAAAAACTTTACCCCGCGCTGGAGGATGTTCTGAAGGATCTGGGCGAGCTTACCGCGGAAAAGAAATGAGCGCAGTGGACTCAAGACAGGAAGAAGAATATTTTACCGCAACGTCGAAAAGGTCGAAAAAGGAAAGAGAAAGAGGGGTTTCTTAAAAACTTATTCGACTTCTTTGACTTCGCGGTTTATAAAATTCTTCATGTATCCACTGTTACAATTGTGTACGAATATTGGCAGTAAGTTTCACTCAACCCTTGATTCCCGACATGGCGATACCTTGGGTGATCTGCCTCTCAAAGATAAAGAACACGATGATAGCCGGGATGGAGGCCACCATGTTGGCGGTAGAGGGTACCACATAGTCGGCGGTGTAGGTGTTCATCAGGGTGGGAATGCCCACCGGCAGGGTAAACATCTGTACGCTCATGGCGCAGAGCAGGGGCCAGAGGTAGTTGTTCCAGCTTCCGATAAAGGCAAAGATGCTCACCGTTACGAGTACTGTTCTGGAAAGGGGAAGCACGATCCGGGAAAAGATCGTAAAATTCTTTGCTCCGTCTATCTGGGCCACTTCGATCAGCTCCTTGGGTATGCTCTTGAAGAAAGCGGTCATGATGATAAGATTCATGGAACCTGCGATGATCGGCAGGATCATCCCCGCATAGTTATCGATCATGTAAAGGGTATTTGCGGTGATAAACAGGGGTACGATGGTGGCTTCGGTAGGCACCATGAGTCCCAAAAGAAAATAAAAATAGAATTTGTTTTTTCCGATAAAGTTCATCTTTGCAAGCGGGTAGGCCGCAAGCGCGGAAAAGAAGACGCACAGAAACGTAGCCGCGGCGGCGATGATAACACTGTTCATGAACCAGGTCGGCACCGAGCTCCTGAAAAATATGTACGGGTAATTGCTCAGGGTATAGGGAGGCTTGAACCAGTCAAAGGCGGTCCTAATCGGCGTACCTTCTGTTTTAAAGGAGACAGCCAGAGACCAAATGATGGGGCTTAAAAAAACAACGGCAATGACAATGGAAATGATATTGAGCAGCATACTTCCGGGCGTATTATTTTTTTGTGTCTTCATGCTGCTTTCTCCCTGCGGTTCTGGAACTGGATCTGAATAAATGAAAGCAACACCAGAATGATAAAGAGGGCATAGGACATTGCGGACGCATAACCCATGTCGTTCTTTGCAAAGGCGCTTTCATAAATATACTGAATAAGGGGGCGGGTCATACTGCCGGGGCCTCCGCCTGAGATCATGAAGATCTGCCCGAATATTTTAAAGGACGCGATTATCTGCAAAAGCAAAATAAGGTAGGTGGTGGGCTTGAGGAGAGGCAGGGTAACGCCGAAAAGCTGTCTGGCCGGAGATGCCCCGTCAAGTTCCGCCGCCTCGTAAACGCTGACGGGAATATCCTGCATGGCGGAAATATAGAGCATCATGGAGAAGCCGGTTGTCCACCAGACCGTGGCGGAAGTAACAACCGCCCAGATAAGATTTACCTCGGTAAGCCACATGATCTCCTGATCCGGGGAAAGGAGCCCGATTGAGTGGAGAAAAGTGCTCATAAAGCCCATATAGGGGGAGAACATGAATCGTATCATGTAGGAAATAACGGAAACGGAAAGTACATTTGGAAGGTAGTAACAGATCCGCAGGCCCTTCTTCATACCGGTTTTCCGGTTTGCCAGGAGGGCCAGAACCAGGGCGGTGAGGATCAGCAGCGGAACGGAAATGATCACAAACCATGTGGTATGCCAGAGTGCGTTCCAGAAAAATTTATCGGTAAGGAAGCGGGTATAGTTTGATCCTCCCACAAACCGTATCTTCCCCATGAGACCCCACCTGTGAAGGCTTACATAGATCCCCTGAATAACCGGCCAGATGATAAACAGGGTATAGATCAAGAGGAAGGGAAGCATAAAGAGGATCGCCGTCAGCGTCTTCTGTCCGATTTGTTTTTCGCTGGATTGTTTCACCATTCTTTTCCCACTGTAACAAGGATAGCCCCGAAACCCTGAAGGGCTCCGGAGCTATGGTTTTTCAAAAAAATGAAAACACGCCGGTTTTCAAACGCTTAGATCTTTATTGCCGAATTGAATTCGTCAATAATGTTCTGGGCCGCCTGCGCGGAAGTCGCCTGGTTGTTCCATACAAGGTCAAGATTCTTGATCAGTGAATCCTTGAAAGAGCCGAAGTGCACATCCTTGGAGGGAAGTACCGCGGTGGCGGCCGCCCTGGCATAGTCTGCCCGGCGGGGAAGCGCCGTAAAGGCGGGGCTTGAAAGGACGGGAATGTTTGAAGGAATCTGGCCCGATTCAGCCCAGGTAGGAGCGCCTTTGTTGGCCGCCCAGTTGATGAAGTTTACCGCGGCCTGAGTGTCCGCGGCGTTCCTGCTCTGTTTGGCGGGAATGGTGAACACATGAGCATCGGCCCATTGGGCTTCGTTTGTGCCGAAGAGGCTGGGGAAGGGCTGGGCGCCGAGGCCGGGACTCAAAGTTTCGGTCAATACGCCGGTGGCCCAGGTGCCGGTCACGACAAAGGCGGCGCTTCCACCCTGGAAGAACTTCTGATGATCTTCAATACCGGGGAGAATATAGCCGTCTGTCCAGAGACTCTTAACATAGTCCATAGCCCTGATCGCAATATCCCTGTCCAGGGTAACCTGATCTCCGGCCGCGTTTACGAGGGGAGTGCCGCCCATCTGGAAGTAGACAGCCCACCATGCCCGGTAGGGATCGTCGCCTCTCTGGGGCAGTGAAAGCGCGGTTTCGCCCGAATTGAGAGTGGGTTTAATCTTGTCAAGAATGGCTTTGAATTCCGCCGCGTTATTTACGGCGATTTGATTGGCCGCATTCATGGGAACCCCTGCCGCCTTGAGTTTGTCCGCATTGATATACATGATCTCCGCGTGGGTATCCAGGGGCATGGCATATTTCTTGCCGTCGAAGCTGATCCCTTCAACCATGGCCGGGGTGTATTCGCTCCAGTTGGTTCCCGCCGCGGAGGCATAATCGTCAATGGCAATGATCATGCCCTGCTCCTGGAGTTCGGGAAGCCGGGAAATGTGGGAAACTCCGATATCCGGGCCTTTCCGTGCCGCTACCGCGGTGCCGAATTTGGTGTAATAGTCGGCCCACACGAGCATGATCGACTGGACCTGTTTTTCTGGCCCGGTACTGTTGTAGTCGGCGATGATCTTGTCCATCCAGGCGCCGTCCCCGCCCGAGAAGAGAGACCAGAAGACCAGTTTGTTGGCGTCAACATTGACCGCTTCCGGGTTGTTGACAGTCCCGTCTTCGTTTACCGATACAGATTCTGCCGATACCGCTTCGCCGCCTGAGCCCGCGGAGCCTGTTCCCGCGGAACTTGATGAACCGGATTTACTGCACGAAACAAGAGCTCCTGATACCACGAGGGCGAGGATCAGGGCGAGTACAAAGAACTTTTTCATCTTTTCCTCCTAAAAATATAATTCGATTTACCACAAATATTTTGTAGTAATCTCCTGAATAAAGTTCAGACTAATACATGAATTTCCGAATGTCAACATTTTTTTGCAAAATTTTTGCCTTTTTTTAACAATTTTCGGTAAATTTTCTTGACAATATGGCGCTTCACTCACTATGATTGCGTAAAAAGCTACAATTTTTCTGTAGCAATATCCCGCAACGGGTTTACGGAGCTTCCGCGGCCCGGATGTTTACACGAGGCATACTATGAAGTGTTATGTACCTGATTATCCCCGTCCCCAGCTTGTGCGTCCCGGTTCCTGGGAAAACCTCAATGGCCAATGGGATTTTGCCTTTGACGACGACAATGAAGGACTTGCCAAAGCCTGGTACTCCCTCTTCCCCCCGGCGCGGAAGATTACCGTCCCCTTTAGCTGCGAGACACCCAAAAGCGGAATCAACGATCCGGCGCGGCATGATGTAGTCTGGTATCAGCGGAGTTTCGGCTATAAAAAAAGTTCCGAACGGCTGGTGATTCACTTTGAAGGCTGCGATTACAAAACCGATGTCTACATCAACGGAAGCCACGCGGGGACTCACCGGGGAGGCTATGCCCGTTTCTCCTTTGACATTACACACCTTGTAAAGGAAGGCGAAAACAAAATCACCGTGAGGGCCGAGGATTCCTTCGATTTGACCCAGCCCCGGGGCAAGCAGCGCTGGAAAGATGAAAATTTCGGCTGCTGGTATATTCAGACCACGGGGATCTGGAAAACCGTGTGGCTTGAAAAGCTGCCCGCCGTCTATATCGCGTCGGTAAAGATGACTCCATGCGTAAAAGATTACAGGCTTGATATTGAGGCGGAGATCAGCGTTCCCTCGGAAGCTGCCCTTAAGGGGCTTGAATTTGAAACCCTGATATACTACAAGGATCATCCCGTTACCGGCCTTGCCCTTCCCGTTACCCGGAAGCATCTTGAGCTTTCCGCTTCACTCAAATCCGTTTCCGTAAACGCGTGGCATATAGCGCTGTGGTCTGTGGAACATCCCGAACTCTACGATGTAGTGTTTCTGTTGAAGCGCAAGGGTGAAACCGTGGATGAGGCCCTCTCCTATTTCGGCATGAGAGAGATCCGCATTGACGGCGCAAACATACTGCTTAACGGTGTTCCGCTTTACCAGCGGCTCATTCTCGACCAGGGCTACTGGAAGGAAAGCCACCTTACTCCCCCCGACGAAAAGGCCCTGATTGACGATATCGACAAGATCATGAGCGCAGGCTACAACGGGGTGCGCAAACATCAGAAAACAGAGGACGAACGTTTCCTCTACTGGGCGGATGTAAAGGGACTCCTGGTATGGAGTGAAGTGCCCGCAGCCTACGAGTTCTGCGATGAAGCGGTCGATAACTTTACCCGCGAATGGATGGAGATTGTCAGGCAGAATTACAATCATCCCGCGATCATCACATGGACGCCCTTCAACGAATCCTGGGGTGTGCCGGCGATCAAGACAAGCAGGGTTCAGACGGAATTTACCGAGGCGATCTATTACCTTACCAAGAGTTACGATCCCTACAGGCCCGTGATCTGCAATGACGGATGGGAGCATACGGTCTCCGACATCATCACCCTCCATGACTATGAAGAAAAGGGTGAAGATTTCCTTGACCGCTATCTGGATAATCTCGAAGAGATTCTTGATAACGAACTTTACCACAACGCCTTCAAATCGGCATTCGCGGACGGCTACAGCTACCAGGGTCAGCCGATTATCCTCAGCGAGTTTGGGGGCATCGCCTTCAAGGGCGGCGAAGAAGGGTGGGGCTACGGTAACAAGGTTGCGACAAAAGAGGAATACATCAAACGTTTTGACGATATCACCACCGCAATAAAAAAAGTGGAGATCATAAGCGGGTACTGTTACACCCAGGTAAGTGATGTGCAGCAGGAGATCAACGGTATCATGGACATGGAACGCAATTTCAAGGTGGATCCCGCCGTTCTCAAAGAGATCAATGAGAGGAAGATAAGCAGCCGTTACCGGTTCAAGAGCTGAATGCCGGCCCTGAAAACCGGACCGGGCATGGAACGAGGTTTTCCGCGTAAAGCTGTTGTATGAAAAACCGTATCAACCTGGATCTCGGCCAGTATGAAAAAACCGCGGCGGCCTGCAAGGCTCTTGCCTCACCGGAACGCCTCAAGATGCTGCAGGCACTGGTGGAGGCTTCCGCGGGGATGAATATCAGTGAGCTTGCCGACCGGTTTGCCCTTCCCCTCTCCACCGCGGCATTGCATGTAAAGGTGCTGGAGGAGGCGGGCCTGATCTTTACCGAGGAGAAACCGGGGCTCCGGGGCGCGCAGAAGATCTGCGCAATGCTCGCCGAGGACGTGTATATCAATCTCTACGGCCGGGAGAAACACAACAAGCCTGCCAAGGAGCTGGGCGGCTACAGCATGCCCATAGGCAATTACTTTGACTGCCTGGTTTCCAAACCCTGCGGCATGGCGAGCAAGAAAAATTTTATCGGGATTGAAGATTCGGAATACGCCTTCTACGGAAGGAACCGCTTCCAGGCCCAGATAATCTGGTTTACCTCGGGTTTTCTTGAATACCGTTTTTCAAATTATTTTCTCCGTAACGAAAAAGTTTTGGAGGCGTCTTTTTCTTTTGAGGCCTGTTCCGAAGCGCCCGGCTACAACAATGACTGGCCCAGCGACATAACCGTGTGGATAAATAACGAAGAGGTATTCGGTTTCCGCAGTTCAGGAGACTATGGCGGTAAACGGGGAATCTATACCCCCTCATGGTGGCCCGAAAGTTCCACCCAGTACGGGGAGCTTCACCGTCTTGTCATACAGAGGGAAGGCTGCTACGGAGACGGCAGAAAAACTTCGGATCATAATCTTGAAACGCTGGGGATTTGCCGGGGGGATTATATCTCGCTCAAGATCGGCATCAGGGAAGACGCGGAATGTGTGGGAGGGATCAACCTCTTTGGGGAGAGTTTTGGGAATTACAAACAGAACATCGAAATGAACGCGAAACTCGAACGCTGACCCCCGTTATGGAGCAAAGGCAACCTTGTAATCGCCGTATTTCCCGGATGCGTGATCAAAAGCCTTTTCCCATTCCTCCAGGGGGAATATGTTTTCCACGATGCCGCCGGTTTTAAGTTTCCCCCCGGAAATATTTTCGATGACAAAGGGGAAACAGTACGGACTCAGGGAAACGCCGTGAATGTCCAGCTCCTTGGTGTCGCCGATGAGCGTCCAGTCTACCGTTGCCTTTTCGCCAAAGACGCTGAACTCCACAAAGCGGCCCAGCTTGCGGATCAGGGAAAGCCCCTGATTAACGCTGGAAGGGTGCCCTGTTGCTTCTATATAAATATCACAGCCGTAACCTTCCGTCATATCCATTATTATCTTTTTTACATCGGTCTTTGAGGGATTAAAAGCGTGGGTGGCGCCCAACTCAAGGGCTTTTTCAAGACGCTTGTCCATCATGTCAAGCGAGATGAGGGCCTTTGGATTTTTAAGCACGGCGTTGGTCACCATGCCCAGGCCCAAAGTTCCCGCGCCCGAAATGACTACGATGTCTTCACACTGAATCTCCGCCCGGTCTATGGCGTGTTTTGAACAACTGAAAGGCTCAATGAGCAGGGCGTCCCGGAGCGGCATGTCTTCCGGTACCTTGTGGACAATGGCGTTTTTCGGGTAGCGCACATACTCGGCCATGCCGCCGTTCCAGTTGCCCTTGAAACCGAAAACCCGGTGAGGCTGGCACATCCAGTACCTGCCTGTTTTGCAGAAACGGCATTCGCCGCATGGGACGATCTGATCCGCAATGATCCTGTCGCCCTCCGCAAGGCCCTTCCTGAAATTCTTTACATTCTTTCCGATTTCCACAATGCGGCCCAAAAATTCATGTCCCGGAATGAAGGGAGGCTCGGCGTAACCGGGAGCCGTTCCGTCGCCCCAGAAGGCTTCTATCCCGTGGAAACACTTCAGATCCCCCGCGCAGATGCCGCAGCCTTCAACCTTGATGATAATATCGTCGTCCCCGCAGTCCGGGCTTGGAAAGGCGGCCTCAAAACGGTAGTTATTTTTACCGTAGCATAGCAAAGCCTTCATCGTTTTTGGATAGTTCATAAACTCCCTCTGTTTATCGCGGAACGCCTGTAAGAGCGGTAAGCCGGTAAATTGATAGTGCCGAAAGGGCTCTGTTGATATCGTATATCCTCATGTCGGAAATAACAAGGCTTCTATGTTTCCTGTACAGGTACTTTCTTCTTCACGGAAGCGTTCTCCATAAACCTGAACTGTGAATTGTAGAGTTCCCTGTAGAGCCCTCCTCCGGCAAGGAGGGATTCATGGGTTCCTTCCTCCCGGATGCCGGTGTCATCGATCACCACGATACGGTTCGCGCTGCGGATCGTGGAGAGCCGGTGGGCAATTATCAAAGTAGTCCGGCCTTTTGACAGTTCTTCCAGCGCATGCTGAATCTTGAGTTCCGTGGCGCTGTCCAGGGCGCTGGTGGCTTCGTCAAGGATCAGTACGGGCGGATTCTTGAGAAAGATTCTGGCTATGCTCACACGCTGTTTCTGGCCTCCCGAAAGTTTTAGTCCCCTCTCTCCTACCATCGTGTCGTAGCCTTCGGGAAATCTGATGATGTCCTCGTGAATCTCCGCCCGTTTTGCGGCTTTCACGATCTCCTTTTCCGAAGCGTCGATTCTCCCGTACGCAATGTTCTCCCGTATGCTTCCGGCAAAGAGAAACACATCCTGCTGTACAATTCCGATGTTCCGCCTGAGACTGTCCAGGGTCAGGGAACGGATATCCCTGCCGTCGATAAGAATTGAGCCCTGCCGGATCTCGTAGAAACGGGGAAGCAGGTGGCAGAGTGTTGTCTTGCCGCCCCCGGAAGGCCCGACCAGGGCGCAGGTTGAACCGGCGGGAATCTTCAGGTTTACATGCTCAAGAACAGTAATATTGTTGTTGTAGGCAAACGTTATGTCGCGGTATTCGATATCGCCTTTTACATTTGTCAGAACCTGCGCGCCGGGAGAATCGATTATGTCAGGTTCTATCCGCATGATTTCCACAAAACGGCCGAAGCCTGCCATGCCGGTGCTGAACTGTTCTACAAAACTCTGGAGCCGCCTGACAGGCTGCAGAAAGGCTGCCACAAAGAGGTTGCAGGTGATAAGTTCGGAAAGCGTCATACGCTGCCGCATGATAAGGAAGCCGCCCAAAGCGATAACAAGCACAACGAGGAAGTGAGACATAAACTCTATTCTGGAATGGAAAGCCGCCATGATTCTGTAATAGCTCTTCTTTGCGTCTTTGAAATTTTCGTTTCCGCCGTGGAATTTGTGTGTTTCAAAATCTTCATTGGTAAACGCCTTGGCTACCCTTGCGCCGGAGATGCTGGATTCAAGGGAAGCGTTTATCTCGGCGGTTCTCTCCTTGACCCGCCGGGAAGCCTTCATCATGTTGCTCCGGGAATACAGGGTAATAAGGGCCATGAGAGGCACGGCTATGAGGAGCATGAGGGCCATCTCCCAGCGGATAAAGAAAACCAGAACAAAGGCTCCGGCGAGGGTAAGGAAGGAAATAAAAACATCTTCAGGACCGTGGTGGGAAAGTTCGGTCACTTCAAAGAGATCGGTGGTGACGCGGCTCATGATCTGCCCGGTGCGGTTGTTGTCATAAAATGAAAAGGAGAGGCATTGAAGGTGGTTAAAAAGATCCCGGCGCATATCCGCCTCGATATAGGCCCCCACGGTATGACCCCAATAGGTAACAAAATAGGTAAAGCCCATACGGAAGAGGTAGAGGGTAACCATGAGGCCGGCCATGACAAAGAAGAAAGCATAAAGCCGTCCGGGAAGCAGTTTGTCGATGGTATATTTGGTCATCATAGGAAAGGCGAGATCGCTGGCCGCTATCAGGAACGCGCAGAGCATGTCCGCCGCAAAAAGTTTCCAGTGGGGACGGTAGTAGGATGCAAAGATACGCAGGAGAGGTTTGTTAAAATCTGAAAAGTGTGGCATAATGTCCATACTATCACAATGAAGGAGTTTATATGAAGACAGCGGTCATCTATTATTCCCTGGACGGGAATTGCCGGCTTGTTGCACAGATGCTCAAGGAAGAACTGGGAGCGGATCTGTTTTCCATAGAGACGATTGATTCCAAAAAACGCAGGGGGCTGTCCAAATTTGTCTGGGGCGGGAGGATGGTGTTTACCCACAAGGAGCCTCCGCTAAAACCTTTAACGGTCGATCCTGCCTCCTATGATCTTCTGATCCTTGGCGCTCCGGTCTGGGCCGGCAGTCCCGCCCCGCCCATGATGAGTTTTCTTGCGCAGGCCTCAGTCCCGGCAAAAAAGAGGCTTGCCCTCTTCTGCTGCCACATGGGCGGCATGGGCAAGGCCCTGGAAACCTTCAAGGGCCGTCTTGCGGAACATGAGATAATAAGTACAAAGGATTTTATAAGTCCGGAAAAACAGGAGGCTGAAAATTTGCGAAATGCGGTAAAGGAATGGACGCCGGCTCTTAAAGGCTAGAACAGATCGTTCCGCCGCCTACTACGAAGCTGCCGTCGTACATTACCGCCGCCTGTCCCGCCGTGATCGCCCGCTGTTCTTCATCAAAGTCGATCCTGATCTCGTCCGGGCCGCATTGTTCCGCCGCAGCCCTCTGTTCCTTTTGCAGATAGCGTGTCTTCACCTTTACACGCATGGGTTTTTCTATACGTTCAAAGGGAATCAGATTGATGTCCCTGATCCTGAAGGACTTTGAATAGAGGCTTGTTTCGGGCCCCAGCGTTACCGTGTTATTCCGGATCGATTTTGCGGCGACATACACCGGCTCGTTACAGGCCACCGCAAGGCCGCGGCGCTGCCCAAGGGTATAGCGGGCAAGGCCCCGGTGCCGGCCGATTACCTTCCCCTGCATGTTGATGATCTCTCCCTCTTCCAGAGGCTTTCCGGTCCAGCTTTCGATAAAGGCGCCGTAGTCCCCGGAAGGAACAAAACAGATATCCTGACTGTCGTTTTTTTTTGCGGTGATAAAATTCTTTTCTTCCGCAATGGAACGGACGCGGGCCTTGCTCATGGCCCCCAGGGGGAAAAGCGTCCGCCGCAGTTCATCCTGGCTGAGCATATAGAGCACATAGCTCTGATCTTTTTGAAGGTCCTCCGCTTTTTTCAGAAGGAAGCGGCCCGAAACAGTATCCCTTTCAATTTGCGCATAGTGTCCTGTAACAAGTCTGTCAAAACCCAGTTGGGCTGCCCGCTTGAGCAGGGCTTTCCATTTGATGAAACGGTTGCAGTCAATGCAGGGATTGGGCGTTTCGCCGTGCATATAGGTTTCCACAAAAGGGCGGATTACGTTTGTTTCAAATTCTCCGGTAAAGTTGAGAACATAGTGGGGAATGTTCAGGCGCCAGGCTACCTGCCGGGCATCGTTTATGTCTTCCAGCGAACAGCAGCGGGAACCGCCTGAGTAGAGTTTAAGTGTGATGCCGATACATTCGCAGCCTGAATCCAGCGCGAGGGAAGCGGCAACAGAACTGTCCACCCCGCCCGACATGGCGATGACAGCTTTACCGTTCACAGGGACGCGGCGGAAGCGTTGACCGCCTCCTCACAGCTCCTCATCGCCAGAATGGTTTTTTCGATCAGGGTATCCAGTTCCCAGCCGAGAAGAGCGGCTCCCCGCGTTATCACTTCACGGGAACAGCCCGCAGCAAAGGCAGGGGTCTTGAATTTTTTCTTTACCGATTTAAGTTCCAGATCCATGGTGCTCTTTGAAGGCCGGATAATGGCGCAGGCCCAGATAAGGCCGGTCAATTCATCGGAGGCAAAAAGGATCTTTTCCATAAGATGTTCCGGTTTGACATCCACCGCGGTAAGCCCGTAACCATGGCTTACCACCGCATGGATCAGTTCTTCGCAGGCTCCGCCTGAACGGAGCAGTTCCGGCGCCTTGAGACAGTGTTCCTGCGGAAACTCTTCAAAATCGATGTCGTGGAGAAGCCCCGCGTTTCCCCAGAACTCTTCTTCGGAGGCGAAGCCCATCTCCCCTGCATACCACTTCATCACTCCCTCTACGGTCAGCGCGTGCTGGAGATGAAAAGCGTCCTTGTTGTATTTTCGTAAAAGCTCCCAGGCTTCTTGCCGGGAAAGACCTGCCTTACTCATGATCCGATAGTAGCGCTAACGGGGAATCATGACAACTGTCCTGCCGTAACCGGCGGCGGTTCCAAAACCGTGCCGCGACTTGTTCGATAACCTATTTTACTGAACCCTATCGGGTTCGGGTTATCGAACAAGTCTTGCAAAATGCGCAGACTAAAGTCTGACGCATTTTGCTGTTTTCAAGCGGAAGTTGTTCAAAAACTGAGGTTTTTGAACAACCTAATAGTTCTGGGCGCGGATCTGGAAGTAAGCCCTGGGATGCTTGCAAACCGGACAGAGCTCAGGGGCCTTCTTTCCGATAACAATGTGGCCGCAGTTGCCGCACTGCCAGACCTGATCCCCGTCCCGGGAGAACACAAGGCCGCCTTCGATATTGGAAAGAAGCTTCAGGTAGCGTTCCTCATGCTCTTTTTCAATCTTTGCGACTCCTTCCATCTGGGCGGCAATCTGGGCAAAACCTTCTTCTTTGGCGGTCTTGGCAAAGCCCGCATACATGTCGGTCCACTCATGGTGTTCCCCGGCGGCGGCATCCTTGAGGTTTGCCGTGGTTGCCGGAACCTCATCGCCATGGAGATGTTTGAACCAGAGTTTGGCGTGTTCCTTTTCATTTCCGGCGGTTTCCCGGAAAATGGCCGCGATCTGCACATAACCGTCTTTCTCCGCCTTTGAGGCATAGTAGAGATACTTGGTATGAGCCTGAGATTCGCCTGAAAAGGCGGTCTGCAAATTTTTCCAGGTCTGGGAATCCTTTAGTTCCATTGTTTTCTCCTATACAAAAATGTTGAGGCAACGCCCCTTATTATAGGGAATTTTATAACATGATTTGCTTCCCTGCAATACGGAGACTTGTAACGCGGAATTTTGGAGGCATCTGCTTTGGAAGGAACTTACAGTTCTTCAATCTCTTTGACGGAAAAACCGCTCACCTGGGCAATCTGCTCAACAGAAAGCCCTATTTTCTTCATGTTGCGGGCAACTTCGCGGACGCGCTCTTTCGTAAGTTCTTCGGATCGGGCTTCCGCAAGTTCTTCCATTTTGGCTTCCATCTCGGCTTCCTTACGGGCCTCGGCCTCTTCAACCCGGGTCATTATGATGTCCTGCAGTCTCATATCGGCCTCCTTGAATTCTACATAGTTCCGGTATACTTCAGTATACAGGCGATCCAGTAATTCTATCAACAACCGTACTTCTTCGGTCAGGGTATCGACGTTTACTTTTTCAGCATCAAAATTCCCTCAAAAGAAGCATGCTTTGAAGAAAAAATTCACCGCGAAGGAGTCAAAGAAGTTCACTAAGCGAAGAAATTCACCAAGCGGAGTATGAAGCGCCTCTTTTTCCTTCTCAACTTTTTCGACTTCTTCGACGTGGCGGTTAAAATTTCTTCAAGAATTTGACATTTTGGAACAGTCTCATCTATTATTATGGAACCATGAAACATCGATTCGGCCTTTCGGCTATATCTTTCTATATCCTTGCCGCCGGTATTATCGCCGCGTGTTCCGGGCAGAAAAACGTTTCCGGGGATTCCGGCCGGCAGAACGGTGAAGAATACGATTACTCGGTTTCGCCTGCCGTCTTTACGGACAGCGGTCTTGAGTATGCCACTGCCGAAGAGGCGGAACGGGCTTTTGCCCTGGATTACCGCCTTCAGCATGGGGAGCCTGAATCCTTTGCGGAAACCCTGAGCGCGGGGGATCTCATGCAGGGAGCGGTCTCTTCGGGTACGGGAAGAAGCGCTTCCGTTATTCCCGGCCTCCGCAAGCTTACCGCTTACGAAACCTCGTACTTCGATCCTGAAACGGAAACCGCGCGGAAGCGGGAAATTGAGGAAGCCCAGGAAAGGGCCCTGCTCTCTTCGGGACCCAAGGATACGGAGAATGAGGCTCTCAGCGTCATTGACTGGGGGCCCAGGGGTAATTTTTCGGCGGCCGTGCAGAGGCCTTCCATATATGTCATGTTTTCCTCTCCCATGGTTCCGCTTGCCGGTCTGGGAAAGAAAAGCGATACGTCTCCTGTCATGAGCATAGACCCTCCTCTGAAAGGCAGTTTCCGCTGGTACGGGACAAGCTTTCTCAGTTTTGAAGCGGATGAACCCTGTCGGAGCCAGCAGCAGTACACAATCACCGTTTCCGCCGGCGCCCAGTCCCTCTTCGGGCAGAAAATAAGCGGGGAACGGCTCTTTAAATTTGAAACGGAAACCTTGGGCATCAAACAGCTCATTATCGGTGAAGAGTACCGGAAAAAAACCGGGTTCTACTTTGCGGAAAACGCCGTTCCTCCCGAAGCGGCCAAAGAGATAACCCTTGTTTTTAACTATCCGGTGCGCATCGGGGATATTTTACCGTATCTTGAGATCAAAACCGCCGCGGGCGGGGCAAAAAACTTTAATCTCAGCCAGGAGGACGGCGGTAAACTGAAAGTACTATTGACCGGTGAAGTTGAGTTTGCCACGGAATTGTCAATCACGCTCAAGGCCGGCGCCAAATCCTTTAACGCGACACTCGGCTCTCCGAAGGATCAGGTGTACCGTTTCAGGACTCCGGGGCCCTTTACGGTAAGCCGCACGGAAAGACGGTCAAGTTACGGAAAGTATCTCAATCTTCTTGAAATATACTTCAGCTGTCCCCTCAACAGGGATAGTGTCAGGGGACACATTCATACGGCGTTCAAAGACGGTGGAACTATTCTCTTTAACGAAAAAGATAATCTTGAAATAGAAGGCCGCATGCTCCGTGTATACAATCTTCCTGTCGGTTACGGCGATGTTTTCAATATCACCATAGACGCCGAAACGGAAGACATGTACGGTAGAAAGCTTGCCGGGGTCTATACCTCCGAGATCAGGATTCCCGATGAACCGCCTCCGGTGGGAGAAGTCAGATTCCTCACATGGAACGGGAGCCACAGGATGCTGGAAGCCCAGTTCACGCCCCGTTTTCTCTTTGAATACAGGAACATTGCGCCGGGGGGCTGGTATGAACTGGGTAAACAGAACAACCCCTTTTCCCGGGCAGCCGAACCGGTGCGTTTTCATTTGACGCCGGGAGAAAAAAACTACCGTTACTTTGAAGAGATCGACCTTTCACCCTACCTCAACGAACAGGGGAAAGGCTTTGTGTCCTTCAACGCGGATGTAGCGCTCCTGAGCGATCAAAAGCGCAAGAATTCCGAAGAATTTATGATCTACCGGCGGGAAAACGAAACCAGTATCCAGGTAACGGATCTGGGCATTACGGCACGTTACGGTTTTAACAAGGCAACAGTGTTGGTGTCGAAACTTTCAACAGGGGAACCGGTTGAAGGCGCACAGGTACGGCTTCTCTCTCCCTCGGTTCTGGAAGCAGGCTATGCCGGTATACCGGAATTGGAAGACTTCGGCAATGCCCTTACGGACAGCTCAGGGCTTGCCGTGATCCCGCTTGAAACAGGACTGCTCAGAAACAGTACCGGGGGAGAATACTCCCATGAGCCTCCATATATCCTGGCGGAAAAAGACGGGGACATGGCTGTTTTTGACGCATCCTCCCATAACCTCTGGGCCTTCGGTGTCTATGCCTCTTCTCCACAGCGGGCCGAAGAAGTCAAGGCCGTTACCTTTCTCTTTTCCGACCGGGGGATCTATAAACCCGGTGAAGAACTGTCCTTCCGGGGAGTTGACCGGAGTCTGGTACTGGGAATGTACACGATCTATCAGGGTTCGTACACGGTAACGCTTGAAGAAAATTCCTACGAGAGTAACACTGTTTCTGTCATTCAGGGAGAAGTTTCCGGTTCGGGCGGCTTCTACGGAAAAATTGTTCTGCCCGATGAACTCAGGCCCGGTTCCTACCGGCTGGTATACCGCCGCAGCAACGGTTCCGGCAATTCAGGCATTACGGCAAGCCATGCGGTACAGGTTGCCTTCTTTGAACGGCTTAAATTTCAGGCTTCCATCGGCAGGCCGGAAGCCCAGGTGATCGCCGGGGAGGACATTTCCTTAAGTCTTTCGGCCTCCTATCTTTCCGGAGGAAGCCTTGCCGGTTCCTCCTGGGAGAGTTACTGGTACCGTCGGTCTGTCCGCTATAGACCTGAAGGCGCTGCCGCAAGCTCCTATAGTTTCGGCCCCTTCAATGCCTACGACGGTCAGAGAAACATTGATTCTGCCCGGGGCGCTCTGGGCGCGGACGGGACTGTCCGGCTTAAAACAAAAACAGAGGGACAGACCCAGACAGGTTCCCCCTACCGCTACTCGGTGGAAGCCGGCGTTACCGACATTTCGGGCCAGACGATCTCCGCGGGACAGTCGGTGATAGTGCATCCCGCTTCCTTTTATCTCGGCCTTGCGCGGGCCGGAAAGGCAGGCTTTGCCAGAAAGGGAGAGGAGATTTCTTTTGACTACATTGCCCTGACTCCTTCCGGAGAGAGGGCCGGAAACAATCTCTACCTTGCAAGCGGAGAAGACGCGGGAAAAATGAATCTGGAACTCATCCGCGAAGACTGGAACCGGGTTCAGCAGCAGGGAGTGGGAGGCTATGTATACGATCAGTATGTACGGGATCTTGTCACAGAGGACAGCAGAAAGCTGAACCTTGAAGAAAAAGGCAGTTTCAGTGTAAAGCCTTCCGGGGCAGGCTACTATACCATTCGCATATCTTCCCGGGACAGGGAAGGCCGGCAGATCATAACGGAAAGCAGTTTCTATGTTACAGGTTCAGGCGGAGGCTACTGGGATCGCAATAACGCCGCGGAACTGCGTCTCATCCCCGACAGGGACCTCTACGATCCCGGAGAAACGGCAACAGTAATGCTGCAAAGCGTAATCCCTTCAGGCTGGTATCTGATTACCGTGGAGAGAGAGGGGATCTTTACCGAAGAAGTCCGCCGGTTCACGGAGCCTGTCTCCACTTTTGAAATTCCAATTGCCGCAAATTATGTGCCTGTTGTCTATGTTTCAATATCCTCCTATTCGGTACGGGGAGGCCCTCCAAGCCACAGTTACGGCAGTCCCGATCTGGATAAACCCAAGGGTTACTTCGGCGTTACAAAGATCTTTGTCAACAAGCGGATCAAGGCTTTTACCGTAAAGGTGGAAAGCGACAAGAAAAGCTACCGTCCGGGTGAAGAAGTAAATTTAACGCTGAAGGCCGAAAGGGGCGGCAAGGCTCTCTCCGGCGCGGAGCTTACGCTGATGGCGGTAGACCGGGGAGTGCTGGATCTTATCGACTACCACGTACCCGATCCGATAAGTTATTTCTATGATGAAGAACGTTTCCCCCTTTCGGTACGGGGAGGGGATTCCCGTTCCTGGCTCATGGATCCTGTTACCTACAATGTCAAGAATCTTGCGGGCGGCGATGAAGGCAAACTGGAGGAGAGGAAGGACTTTAACCCCACCGCGGTTTTTGAGCCGATGCTCCTGACCGGCAAGGATGGTACGGTACGCCTCAGCTTCAAACTGCCAGACACGCTTACTACCTATCGTTTAACGGTTTTCGGCGTGATGGGAGATCTCTTTGCCATCAAGGAAAGTGAGATTGCCTCCCAGAACAGAATCAATGTTCGGGAAGTATTGCCCCGCCGTCTGCGGGAACGGGATACCGCGGAAGCGGGAGTCCTGATCAGCAATCTTGACGGAAAAGCCCACAAGATCTCCGTATCGCTTGGCATAGCCCCTCCACGGCAGGAATCAAACAACCCTTCAGGCCGGATCAAGGTTCCCGGAGAAGCCTTTGTCGACGGTAAGAGTGAACATACCGTTACCGTTCAAAGCGGTGAAAACGCGGTTGTTTATTTTGATCTTGCCGCGCGGAAAGAGGGAACCGTGGCCCTTGAATTCAGCATAAAAAGCGAAATTCTCAACGAAAAACTGATAAACGAGATCCAGATAGAGCATCCCTATGTCAGGGAAACGGTAAGCAGCATAGGTGTAGTTTCGGGAATGGACGAAAACGGAAAGCCGGTTTCAGGCCCGACTTCCTCACGGGAACTCATTGTAATTCCCGGCTTTGCCGATAACGGCGTGGGTTCCCTTTCCCTGAGCCTTGACGCGACCCGCCTGAGCCTTCTTGAGGAAGCGGTAAAATATATGTTCCATTATCCCTATGGCTGCATGGAACAGCGGAGCGCGGCGGTGCTTCCCCTTGTTATATTCGGCGAATACCTGGATACATTCAAACTTAACAGTGAAGTTGCGGATCCTAAAGCCGCGGTCGAGGCGGAATTGAAAAACTGGGTCAATGTCCAGCTTCCCGGCGGCGGGTTCCCCTACTGGCCCAGCGGCTCAAGAACGGATCTGTATGTAAGCATCAGGATTGCGCATATTCTGGCGCTGGCAAAGACAAAGGGCTATAATGTTCCCGCGGCCCTGAGGATCGACGATCTTGGCAAATATATCGAACAGAATCTCTACCGGTTCAGCCAGGGGGATGATTCATACTACTATGTATCATACCTGGACTCCTATGGGATGTATGTACTTTCCCTGCTCGGAAGAAGTGTCGATCCTGCCAGGCTTGCGGAACTTCTTGCCAGGGATAATGTTGACGCTTCAGTCCTTTCATTTACAGGCCTCTCGTACCTCCATCTGGGCCGCAGGAACGATGCCGAAAAGACCGCCGGACGCCTCCGGAACCTGATGCGCCTCACCGGCCGCGGGGTAGACATAACCGATCCCATGGATCGTTACCGGTACCGGTACTACGGCGGTTCGATAGAACAGTTGGCCCTGAGCCTGGAATTTTTCTCCCAACTGTATCCGGGAGACACTATCAATACCCGTCTGCTTTACAGCCTTCTGGAAAGCAAGCGTTCCGCCACTTACTGGGAGAGCACCGCGGTAACGGTACGTGTCCTTTCGGCGGTTGACGCCCTTATCCGCGGCGAAAACCTTGCCTCTACCGATCTTGAAGCCTCGTCCCGGATCGGCGGCGCAGAACTTCTGTCGGGCGCCTTCAAGGGTCTTGCCGCCCTTCCGAAAAGCGGAAGCTTTGACTTCAGGACTTCCCCTCTCAATTCCCTGCAGCGGGACGCTCTTATCCCCCTGGAATTTGAAAGAAGGGGAACGGGAAATCTCTACTACTCGGCGTCTTTGAGCTATGCCCTGCCGCCGGAACTGCAAAGCTTCCGGGATGAGGGGCTCGGGGTCTTCATGAGTATCCGGAACCTTGAGGGGGAGGAGATAAGCGGTACCGCCCTTGAATCGGGCAAAACATACCGGGCCAGGGTAAGGCTCTCCAGCAGCCGCGACAGAAACTATGTGGCCCTGCGGATACCCATTCCCTCGGGAGCGGAGATCCTCGATCCGGGAATGGTAAGTACCCCGCGTCAGGAAGGATTGAAAGACAGTGAAAGGGGCCTTGAGGGGAGACGGGGAGCGTGGCTTTCCAACAAGGTTATTCTGGACAACGAGATGCAGTATTTCTGGGACAGCTTTGCCAAAGGTGAAAGTACGGTAGAGTTCCTCTTCAGGACTCCCAGACGTGGAGTCTATCCCACTCCGCCGGTGCAGGCGGAATGTATGTATGAGGGTGAAATCTTCGGCCGCAGCCAGGGCCTGCTCTACACCATTGAGTAAACTGTCTCCAATGCCGCCGCGTCTTCGCAGGCGCGCGGGCCTGATCGCAGTAATACTGTCAGGTTCCCTGCTCTTTCTGTGGCTTCTTGTCCGTTTCTCCCCCTACCCGGAGCTGAAACGGTTTCAGGAACGTCCCTGCAGCATCCGTATCTACGATCGCAACGGTGAGCTCCTGCAGATCACGAGCCTTGAGGACGGACTCCGCCGGGAATACCGCCCCATGGAAGAAATACCGCAGATCCTCCGGTCGGTTTTTATTTTTTCCGAAGATGTCCGCTTTTACCGTCACTTCGGTATAGATATTCCCGCGATTTTCAGGGCGGCCTGGCTTAACTTCAGACAAAAGCGGCTTGTAAGCGGAGCTTCCACCATCACCATGCAGCTTGCCCGCCTCATAAGCGCGGACGCTTCGGAAACAGAGCGGGGCCGTCCCTCGGGCTACGGCCGGAAACTTGCCGAGGCGCTTAATGCGCTGCGGCTTGAAGCCCGGCTTTCCAAGGATGAGATCCTCGAACTGTACCTCAATTCCCTGCCCTTCGGCTTTCAGACCGAAGGAGCGGCTTCCGCCGCGCGGAACTTTTTTGCGTCGGATCTCCACAGACTCTCTCCCGCGGAGATCTTCTGCCTCGCGGTCATTCCCAGGAGGCCCGCGGCCTACAACCCTCACAATCAATGGGAAGCCTGTGTACAGACGGCAGAAGATCTGCAGAAACGCTACAGCCTCTCTCCTTCCGCGGATCCTCTGGCGGCCGCGGTAAGCGCCGAAGACTTCAGGTTTGCCGCGGGCAGGGTTAAGCGTTTCAATTATCCTCTGGAAGTTCCCCACCTGATCCGCCATATACAGAACGAAACCTTCTATCCCCGCAGGGGGGATCTCCGTCTTTCCATAGATTTCTCTTTGCAAAAACGCATTGAAACACTGATAGCCAGGGATGTGCAGCGTTACTACGGCCAGAGACTCAACAATGGGGCTGCCGTTGTGCTTGACAATGCTTCAGGCGAAATTCTCTCATGGGTGGGCAGCGCCGATTACGGCAATGAGGAACACGCAGGACAGATAGACGGCGTACTGGCCCTGAACCAGAGCGGCAGCAGCATGAAACCGTTTCTCTATGCCCTTGCCCTCGAAAAAGGCTTCAAGCCCGCGGATGTGATTGCCGACATACCGCTCCAGTTCGGTTCGGAGGAACTTTACTTCCCCCAGAATTTCAATAATCGCTACAACGGCCCCATGCTCTTCCGTTCCGCATTGGCTTCAAGCCTCAATGTTCCCGCGGTGTACCTTCTCTACCGTTTGGGACTTCTCAATTATATAAATTTTCTCCGCTCTCTTGATTTTTACTCCCTCAAGGATGCCGAAGAAAGGGCAGGCCTTGCCCTGGCCCTGGGAGACAGCCCCGTGAGTCTTCTCGAACTCTGCAGGGCATTCAGCGTCTTCCCCAATGACGGCGCCCTGATTCCCCTCAGCTTCCGGGCCGGCCTTGTCTCGTCTTCCCCGGTTACAAATCCTGTTTCCGCAGATACGGCAAGACTTATCAGTTCCATGCTCTCGGACAGGAATGCGCGGGTTCTCGGTTTCGGCAGGACGGGGAATTTTTCTACACCTTTCGAGGCTATCTTCAAAACAGGAACGGCAAACCAGTATCAGAGCATTGTCGCGCTGGGAGCCACGCCCCGTTACACCGCCGCCGTATGGATGGGAAATTTTACCGGAGAAACCGTAATCGGTAAAACAGGCAGCTCCATTCCCGCCCTGATTGTCCGGGATGCACTCATATACCTGCAGGGAAACTCAGGCCCCGCATTCAGGGCGCCTGAAAGCTATTCCTTAAGGCGCATCTGTTCCCTCTCCGGCATGGAACCTGCCGAAGCCTGCCCTTCCTCGATAACAGAATATGTGCGGCATGAAACCGTTTTGGAACCCTGTACCTGGCATTACCGGGAAGGGGGAAGGACACAGATACGCTATCCGCCCGAGTATCAGGCATGGTTTCTCTCCGGCAGCAGGGAAGGGGAACTTGATTACCGGGGCGCCCCTTTGGAAATTGTATTGCCCCTGGACGGAGCAGTCTACTACAGGGGAGAACGCACAAACTCTGTCGGACGGGAGGAAATTCCCGCGGAGATCACAGGCGGCGCGTTTGATGAAATTGAAGTCCGCTATGATGACACCGTCTTCAGCGTGGGACGGCCCTTCCGTTTCTATCTTCCCTCCGAAGCGGGAGAGCATACACTGCAGGTGTTCTGCGGAGAAGAAACGGCGTCCGTCAGTTTTACTGTCGACCCTTCCTAAAGTTCATCCAGATTAAAAGGCGTTTCCTGATAGACAAAGTTGAGCCAGTTGTTGAAAAAAAGATGGGCATGGGCCCGCCAGCGTACAACCGGTTTCCGTGAAGGATCGTCTTCGGGATAATAATTTTTTGGCGGGGTGATGGGAAGCCCCTTTGCCAGATCCCTCCGGTATTCCCTGTCCAGAGTCAGGGGATCGTACTCAAGGTGACCTGTAACATAAACCTCCCGGCAGTCCCGCGCGGTAACGATAAAAACCCCCGCTTCCCGGGTTTCCGACTGTATCGTCAGGGCCGGATGAGACGCGATAGCATCCCTGTCGCTGGCCGTATGCCGGGACTGGGGAGCAAGAAATTCATCATCAAATCCCCGGAAGAGAGGGGAATACTGTTCATTTACCTCATGCGGAAAAACACCGGACAGTTTTGATACGAGCGGCTTCTTGGGAATCCCGTAGCGGCGGTACAAGCCTGCCTGGGCTCCCCAGCAGATATGCATGGTGGAAAAAACATTCTTTCCCGAATAGTCTATTACTCCGGAAAGTTCTTCCCAATAATCCACCTCTTCAAAGGGAAGGGTCTCCACCGGCGCCCCGGTGATGATGAGACCGTCAAGCCGCACGCCGGAATTTACAATTTCTTCGGAATTAATGTAGAATTTTTCAAGATGTCCCGGCGGGGCGTTCTTCGAGTCGTGACTTCCCATCCGTAAAAAAGTTATATCCACCTGCAGGGGGCTGTTTCCCAGCAGTCTGAGAACCTGGATCTCCGTGTCCACCGTCGTAGGCATAAGATTCAACATTCCAACCCTGAGGGGCCGGATGTCTTGATGTTCCGCCCGGTCATTGGGCATTACAAAAACCCTCTCATTCCGAAGGGCGTCGAAGGCAGGCAGGCTTCTTGGTATCTTTATAGGCATGGCTTACATAGCATAACATATTCGTATATAATTTCAACCGGCACGGTCGTTTCGCTGGAAACCGCGCTTCCGCGGCAGCCGGATTTCGGGAGGCCTCGTTTACAAAAGGCCAAGCTTTGGTGGAGGATAAAATGAACAGAGAAGAGCGTATCAAAGAACTCATTTCAAAAATGACTATTGAGGAGAAGGTCTCACAGTTAAGCTATACCAGTGCCGCCATACCAAGGCTGGGGGTTCCCGAATACAACTGGTGGAATGAATGTCTCCACGGCGTTGCCAGAGCCGGGGCGGCTACGGTATTCCCCCAGGCCATCGCCCTGGCAGCCACCTTTGACGAGGGCCTTATTGAAGAAGTCGCCGCCGCGATTTCCGATGAGGCGCGGGCAAAATACAATGAAGCGATTAAACGGGGAAACCGGGGCCAGTACTGGGGACTTACCTTCTGGACTCCCAACATCAATATCTTCCGCGATCCCCGCTGGGGCCGGGGTCAGGAAACTTACGGCGAAGATCCCTTCCTTACCGGCCGTATAGGTCTTGCCCTGGTACGCGGTCTGCAGGGGCCCGATCCTGAACACATGAAGGCTGCCGCCTGCGCCAAACACTTTGCGGTACACTCAGGCCCTGAAAAGCTGCGTCATACTTTTGACGCGGTGGTCTCCAAAAAGGATCTCTTTGAAACCTATCTTCCCGCGTTCAAGGCTCTGGTGGAAGGAGGAGTCGAGGCCGTCATGGGCGCCTACAACCGTACCCTGGGAGAACCCTGCGGGGGAAGCTACTATCTGCTTCAGGACATACTCCGCGGGGAATGGGGCTTCAAGGGCCATGTTACTTCCGACTGCTGGGCCATTCGGGATTTCCACGAATACCACAAGGTGACAAACAGTCCCGAAGAATCGGCGGCTCTGGCTCTCAATGCCGGCTGTGATCTTAACTGCGGCTGTACCTACCCCCAGCTTACCGTTTCCTACAAGAAGGGACTTGTAACCGAAGAGACAATCGATCGGGCGCTGACACGGCTCCTGCGGACACGCTTCAAACTGGGAATGTTCGATCCTCCCGAACAGGATCCCTACTCCACAATCAGGGGAGATGTAATCAACTGCGAAAAACATCAGAAGCTGGCGCGCAGGGCGGCGGAGAAATCCATTGTCCTTCTCAGGAACAACAATGGCCTCCTTCCCCTTGACGACAGCGCCAAACGCATTACCCTGGTGGGGCCCTGCGCCGCCAACCCGCATGTACTGTTCGGAAACTACTACGGCATCAGCCCCCGTTTCGTTACGATCCTCGAAGGACTCGGACAGAAGGTGAGGGACAAATACGCCATCAGCCTTGAATACCGCCACGGCTGCCTTCAGTATGAAGAGAACCATCCTGCCCGTTTCAGTTCCCAGGCCGGTTTCTTTACCGGCGCCGATACCGACCTCTTGATTGCGGTTATGGGACTTGACGGTTCCATGGAAGGAGAAGAGGGCGACGCCATCGCTTCCGATTCCAACGGCGACAGGGATACTATTGAGCTTCCGCCCTGGCAGCTCAAGTTTCTGCGTCAGTTGAAGGATACAGGCAAACCCGTCATCCTGATCCTTACAGGCGGCAGTCCCATTGCAATACCGGAGGATATTGCCGATGCGGTGATCTTTGCGTGGTATTCCGGCGAAAAGGGCGGAGAAGTAATTGCCGACATGATCTTTGGGGATCTGAATCCGGGAGGCCATCTCCCCATCAGTTTCCCGGCTTCCACGAGCCAGCTTCCCCCCTACGAAAACTATGATATGAAGGGGCGGACTTACCGCTACATGACGGAAAAGCCCCTCTATCCTTTCGGCTTCGGTCTTTCCTATACCGGCTTCAGTTTTGATTCGCTTGAGCTTTCAGATGCCGCCATCTGTGCAGGTGAAAAAATAAAGGCAACGGTAAACTTGTCAAACACCGGCATGCGGGACGGCGAAGACGTGATCCAGCTCTACATCGCCAAAAAAGACCGCGCCTCCGATGATCCCCTCTGTTCCCTGCGGGCCTTCAGGCGGATCAATGTTCCCGCCGGAAAAACGGTAAGCGCGGACTTTGAACTCCCTTCATCGGCCTTTGAATCCGTAAATGCCGACGGCAAGAGTGTTCTTGTTCCCGGCGCCTACACGATCTATGCCTGCGATGCGGCTCCCGTGCCTGTATCCGTGGAGAGAGGCGCTCCAAAACCGGCGGAAGCTGTAGTTACGGTAAAATAGGCCGATTTTGGAAAAGAAAACAAAGCGTCTGCTTGGGGAATTCATAAAATTCGGCCTTACGGGCGTACTGGGTACAGTAACAAATCTGTCCATATTCTTCCTCGGCGCGGATATCCTGAAATTTCATGTGATCCCCGTAAGTATTTTTTGTTTTCTCGGCGCCGGTACCCAGAATTATTTTATCAACCATATATGGTCATTCAAAGAATACACCGGCGGGGAAAAGATCAGGTTTCGCAAGTGGCTGCAATTTCTCTCCGGTTCCCTTACGGGGCTTCTCATCAATATACTGGTGATGCAGCTCGTTCTCTATCTGTTTAATCCTCCCTATAAATTCATAGCCCAGGCCATGGGTATCGCCGCGGGAATGGTAATCAATTTTACCATTTCAAAGTTTTTTGTTTTCCGGAAAAAACCTGAAGAAAGAGAAAGCGGGAGTGATGAATAAAAAACACAATCGTGTAATTTTTTTATTCTTTTGTGTTCTTTTATGCTGCCTTTCCCAGGCCGGGCTCTTCCGGATCAACGCTTACAGACTCAAACCCATGACCGCCCAGGTTCATGTCAACATCGAAATAAAGAAAAGTCATTCCGGCAATTTTCTGCTTAAAACGAATCCCGGGGATGTAATCCATGTACTCTCTCCCACTACCGAACCCGATCCGTCCATTGATACAATCGTTATGTACAGGGAATTGGACGGTCTGATTGAAGAACTCTCCCTTATGGTTCCCGAAGATACGGCGGAAGAAAGCCTCTCTTCAATAGACAGTATCTCTGTGTTTATCGGCAACTCCTTTTATTATTTTACCCCCGAAGATATCCGTTCTTTCGCTTTCACCGGTGACGCGGACAGCAGAATATACGACATATCGAAAAACATGAGCTATGCACCCTTCCCGTTCGGGAAAAGAATCAACTGGTACGGTAACCTGAACTTTCTCCTCCTGTTCTTCTTTGCTCCCCTGATGTACCCCTGGTATTTCTGGCCTCTCTATATCATGCTTTTTTGTATATGGATTTTCTACCGGGCCTTGAATCTTAAAGACAGGGGGATCAACAGGCCGGCAGAACAGCGGAAAATACTGTTCCTGATACACAAATGCCCCTGGATTATTCCCCTTGTTATTACGGTTATTGCCTTTCTGCTGCGGCTCGACGGTTTTGACTGGCATTCTGCCGGCGGAGATGAATTGAGTTCCGCCGAAATCAGCGCGCCGGAAACTCCCCTTGCCGTACTTTTTTCGGATCCGGGCAATCCTCCCTTTTATTATCTTGTATTAAAGCTGACGTTTCTTCTCTGCGGTTATTCGGAAGCTGTAGGCAGGCTGCTGTCGGTCATGGCCGGTACGGCCCTTGTTCCCTGCGTCTGGATACTTGTAAAAGAATACGCGGGAAGAAGAGCGGCAGCTACGGCGGCAATTTTTTTGAGTTTTGGCGGTTATCTTATCCGCGCTTCCCATAATACCAGGGCTTACATGCTTCAGCTCATGCTTGTAACGATCCTCGCGGTACTGTTTTTGCGTATTCTCAAAAACAGAAAAAATAAAGATATGCTTTTATATACATTCCTTTCCGTATTGCTTGTAAACACGCACTTCTACGGCGTTCTTTTTGTCGCTTCCAATTTCCTGTTCTTTTGCATATACAGGATAGCAAAAAAAGAATGTACTCCAAAAGAAACACTCGTCTTTTTTCTGTTCAATGTTATCACGGCACTTTCATTATTCCCCTATCTTGTCCATAACCTGAGGGCCGGAGAAATCATGAATGAGGAATTCAACAACTGGATTAAACCCCTAAGCGCCGAACTGAAACTTTTTTCCTGTCTTGCCCTGCCTCTTTCAGGGCTCTTCTATTGGGCCTCAAGGCGTTTTCTGGACAAAAGAGGCTGTTTTGGACATCGGCAGAAACTGCTTCTCGACTATATGGTTTTTATATGCCTCTTTGTATTCCTTGAGGCATTTTTAATATCCCTTATACGGCCGATACTTACCCTGCGCTATCTTTCAATAATATCTGTATTTATACTGTCAATATGGGCCGTTCTTCTCAATCTGAACACAGGGAAACTGTACATAAAAATTCTTTCGATGATTACAGCGTACATGCTGCTCCTTGGACTTTTCCATACGCTTCCCCGCACTACTTTTTTTGACGTGTCAAAAGAAGCGTGGCAGTACATCAGCGCCGATGCCGCACGGCACAGCGAACTATCCGCCGCGGTAACGGACAGAAGAGGCGGCAGGGAAGGCTACTACAAATATCAGAATATCCCCATTTATTCCGGGGAAAGGAACATCGACATCCTGTATATAAGCCCCGTTCACTATGTGGAACAGGAAATGTACGATATGGAACTGAAAGGCTTCGGTCTTGACGGCGAACAGATCATCAAGATCAGAATAAACAGGGACAAGGCTGTAATGAAAAAGTTTTTGAAGAGCTTCATTTTTCCGTGAGATTGTCCACGCAGTCCCAGTCATGCATGGTTCCGGTATATGTTCCGCAGCGATCCATGTAAAGTTTTGCGACCCCGTCGCCGCTGTCTTTCCGGTACAATTCCGCAAAGATTTTTTCCGCTTCCGCGAATTCCTTTTTCTCGTAGGAGGCAAAACCCTGTTCCCATATCCTGACCATGTCAAGCGTTTCCGCGGAAGCTTCATCCCGTATTGCCAGAAGTTCGTAAAGCCGTAAAGGAGTATTAATCCCCACAACCGTGACACGGCTCAAACTCCGCACAATAAATTCATCTCCGATTTTATTCCGGGTGTATTCGCTTATCAGGATGCCCCCCGTATCGTACTGTTTGTTTACGCCTTCAAGACGGGCGGCCAGATTTACCGCATTACCCATAATCGTATAGTCCATCTTGTTTGGGGTGCCCATGTTACCTACTACCATGCCGCCTGAGTTAATTCCCAGCCGGGTATAGAGGGGCCGTTCCGCCCGGATCACGTTTTTTTCTATAAGTTTGTTTAAAGGCGCGGAGAAAGGCCCGTCGCTTTTCATGATCTCTTCCCGCAGTTCCAACTCCCGTTTTTTCATTTGAATGGCGCTGCGGCAGGCGAGTATGGCGTGCCTTTCTGTCCAGAGAGGAGCGCCGAAGAAAGCAATAATGGCGTCCCCTTCGTATTTATCAATAGTACCCTGGTTGTTAAGTACGATGTTGCTCATCTCGGTAAGGTACAGGTTAAGGAGATTAACCAGCACCTTTGGACCTTCGTCGGCATATTCTTTCTGAAGAGCTTCCGATATTGATGAAAAGCGCTGAATGTCCGTAAAAATTGCAGTCATTTCCAGTTTTTGACCGCCCAGGTTAAGTTTGGAAGGATCGGAGATGATCTGTTCGATTACCGAAGGGGCAAGGTAACGGGAAAACGCCGATTTGATAAAACGTTTCTGACTGCCTTCGGTAGCGTAATTGTAAAGGCTGGTCGTAATAAAGGCCAGAACTATTCCCGTAAAGGGCGCGATCATGGGAAGCCAGAGATTGAATTTGTCATAGGCGGCCAGACCCAGACATGTCAGGAGAATTAGTACCAAAAGAGTACCGGCTACCGATACCGCGATTTTTCCGGGATAGAGCCCCAAAATACCGGTTAAAACAATTACTGTCAAAACAAGAAGAAGATCGAGCGCAGTGGGACTCTCCCGGATAAAATCCCCGTTTAAAATATTATCCAGCATGGTGATGTGTACGCCGACTCCCGGATATGTTGCGGAAATGGGGTTGGCGAAAATATCATACAGACCGGGAGCATAAAGCCCGAAAAAGACATGCTTGTCCTTAAAGTCGCCGGGCAGAAGCTCCGGCTCTTCCCCCCGCGCATAGCTTTCCGCGCTCCGGAGCGCCTGATCCATAAAATAGGGATAGTAACGATCCAGGCTGCCCCGGTAGCGGAGAATGCACCGTCCTTTCCGATCCACAGGAATTGTATAATCGCCCCAGTGTACAAGCTGCTTTTCCGCATCATAGACAAGTTTATTGTCATGGCCCGCTGCGAGAAGAGAGGCGGTACTGAGGCCGGGAACCGCCCTGTTGTCAAAGAGGGTAAAAAGATTGGCCCGGCGTATGGTTCCGTCAAAATCGGGCCAGCCGGTTACGCTGCCGAGAACACCTGCGGCGTTTTTCAATTCCTCTATGGGGAACTGCGCCCGGATTTCTCCCTCATTTCCGGACAGACGACCATAGAGGGGGAGCAGCGATTCAAAACCGGACAATTCAAAAAGCGGCTTGCCGGGTTCCTCAGGCCAGGAATTTACAGACCCGGAACCGGTACTGAAAAACACCGCCTGTACCACCCGGCCAAAGTCTTTCTCCGCCTGTACAAAGGCAGTATCGTCTCCACCGGCGCTTAAATCCCGCAGAGATTCTGTTATTTCCCGGAAACGGGAGTCCGCTTCCCCGAGCCGGCCTTCCGATATAAGAACCCGGGCCTGTTCCAGATTTTTTGCCGCATTGTTTATTATGTCTTCCTGCCGGGCATTCCGGTGAACCGAAGCTTCCGTAAAGAGCATATCGAAGGCAAGCGACTTTGCTCCGGCCTCCTTCATGTACTCTACAAATTCGGCGTATGCCTTCCTGGGCCAGGGCCAGGACCAGCCCCTTTCGTTTTTGGCCCAATCCAGGCTTTGCTGATCGAGCAGGACAACCACAATCTCTTCGGAAGCCGGAACCGATTCGGCAAAGAGATTAACCCTGAGATCATAAATTTTAAATTCCAGATAATCAAATACCCCGGTGAAAGACACAAAAGTTACAAGCAGAAACAGGGAGATAATTACAATAAAGGCGACCCGGTTTTTATGGGATTTGCCGGTGTTCAGTTTCATTTTCCTGATTTTCCTTCCAGCCCGCCTCCGTCCCCTGCCGCGCACATCCTGTGCGCTTTTCCTCCCCCTGGTCGGCGGGGACTCCGGTTCGAATCCCCATTTTATCAAAAGTGCAAGGGTTTTGGAGAATAGGGGATTCGGCTTCCAGTCGCCCACATCAGCGGGCTCCTTCCAGCCCGCCTCCGTCCCCTGCCGCGCACATCCTGTGCGCTTTTCCTCCCCCTGGTCGGCGGGGACTCCGGTTCGAATCCCCATTTTATCGGAAGTGCAGGGGTTTTGGAGAATAGGGGATTCGAACCCCTGGCCTATAGATTGCGAACCTATCGCTCTACCAACTGAGCTAATTCCCCAGTTTCCTTCTATATAGTGCTACATATCCTCATATTTTCTTTTATATAAATAACACAAAAATTAAAGTTCCGTCAAGGCCTAAAAAGAGAAAAAATCGCTAATTTTTTTTGCGGTTTTGAAAAAAGTATCACCACCCGTGTTACCCTGTCCCACACTTCCCCGACACCACACTTCCCCGACAGTTGACGTTTCGGCGGCGGCGGGGGATGGTGGGGGTATGAAAGAACTAACCTTCAAAATGGACATTATCAGCCATGTAGCAGGGGCTTAAGGCATGGCAGCAGTTCCCCCGAGAATCGGGCAAGTGGACCTCTGGGCCCGCGGTATAAGAAGGCGGGCTCTACCGGTTCAGGGGCGGAAGGCTGTCGGTGAAGGAAGACTTCAAGCGTGGCAAGAAACGGGTGGAGATGATCCAGGTATTCAAAGATAAACCCATCCTCCCGCCCCGGTGGGACTGGCAGGGAATGGTAGAGGAGAAAGTGAAGGAGAAGTTCACCCCGGCGTATATCTGGAACAATTACATAAAACATGCTTTTGAAGGAATAATGCCGGAAAAGAAGCCGTGGCGGGGGAAATGATCACCCCTTCCGCCGCGTTGCCGGTAAGGGGGCTGTTCTTATTTGTTTACCGCCTCCAGAGCGGGGATCGCTTCCGGGTCTGTTATTCCCGCCGCTTCCATGGCCCGCGCCCGTTCCTCCATGCTGGAGAAGTTAACCGGGCGGAACTCGGCAAGCTGTTTTTCCGTCAACAGGGGACAATCAGGATCATAGACATAAGGCCGTTTCGCCGCCGCTTCCAGGCGGGCACTCCGGGCCGCCTTTTCTTCAGGGGTTAATTCTTCGCCATCCCTGCGGATATGTGTTACGATTGCCATAATAAATCCTTCTCTCAAAAGGTTCCGCTATGCGGACCGATATAATACGGGTTTTTTCTCCCCGTTCCGTATAAACGACAAACAAAACCTTTCCGGCCATGCCCATTGTCTGCCAGCGGTCTTCCCCTTCGCCGCTGTCGTCGTCCGGGCGAACCGTCCGGAAAGGATCATAAAATACATCCTCCCCGTCGGCAAGGGACAGCCCATGATCGCGGATGTTGATCCGGTTCTTTTCCTCGTCCCACTCAAACTCAATGTCCATGTTAACTGTACCCCTTTCAGTATATGACCGCACCGGGCTAAAGTACGGCCCCTTTTTGCCGCCGGGGGCTGTTTTTCCCTGCCAACGATACCGCAGGCGGAGGGGGGATGGTCAAGCAATTTTATAATAAGTATTACCCTGAGTTGGCCGTCTCCCACTATGGAATTGCTAAAGGTTCCCCTGATAAAAGAACTGTGGCTTATAAATTTATTCCCCGTAGGATCGCCGAATTCATCATTAAATTCGCGGATTATCCATGCTCCGGTATCCTGCGCTGATACCATTTATATGGAAAATATAACAGATATGGTATATAAAGACAAGATGGGGGTTCCCATGACTATTTATGACATTGTCCGCTATGGACATGGTATCATGTTTGTTTCCCTCCAGACCATGCTTATGGCGGGTTTTTTTTTGGAATGGCGGAGGGATCAAAAATCTCTCCGGGATCAAAGATCTCTTATGGATCGGAAGGGCCTTTTCCCCGGCGGGGCTTTAGGGGAGCTTCCCCTGCCCCTGGTTTCGGTGGTTGTGCCCATCCATAACGAAGAACGGCGTATGGAGGCTCTTCTGCGGAGCCTCGGTGTCCAGGACTACCCCGCGGCGGAGTTTATCTTTGTGGATGACCGCTCGGAGGACGGGAGTTCCGCCATGCTGGCGGCCTTTGCCGAAGGGCGGAAGAACTGCAGGATCATCACCTTAAAGGAGAATCCCGGTCCGAATCACAAGCAGTGGGCCCTGAGCAAGGGGATTGAATCGGCAGGCGGGGAGCTTCTCCTCTTCACCGACGGGGATATTGAAGTGCCGCCGGGCTGGATTGGCGCCATGGCTGCCCGGATGAATGATGAAAGGGTGGGGGCGGTCATCGGGCCGGTCTTCAAGAAGAAGGGGGGGAAAGGTTTCTTTCACCTCTACCAGTGTTACGATCATGCCCTGCGCTACAACTATCTGGCGGGGGCCATCGGACTTGGGGCCGCGGGTGGCGGCTTTGGGAATAACCTCATCGTCAGGCGGGAGGCTCTGGACGCGGTTGGGGGCTACGGCGCCATACCCCCATCCCCCACGGAGGACGCGGCTCTCATTTCGGAACTCCGTTCCGGCGGCAAGTACCGGATCAGGGCGGCGGCCTTTCCGGATGCGGCGGTTTTTACCGTGGCGGAAAAGAGCTGGCCTTCCTTCATCAGTCAGACCCTCCGCTGGAACAACGGAGGCCTGTTCAGCCCCGAGGCCCTCACCCGCTTCAACTACAATCTGCTCATGCTTATGATCAGCACCGGGGTACTGGCCCTGCTCTTCCTGCCCTTCTTCCCCGGCCTCTGGCCCCTGCCGCTGGGGGTTCTCATTGTGATGGTGGAAAACACCATCGCTATCTTCGGCCTCTTCCGCAAAAAACTTCCCCCGCCCTGGCCTGCGTATTTCCTCACTCTCCTCTTTGCCCCGGTCTACTTCACCCTGATGACGATCATGGGCTACTGCGGAATCAAACCTGAATGGAAGAAAGAAAAACTGGGTATGTAAAGCGCTCTTGTTCCGAAACCATTGCGGTTTTGCAACAGGCTGCTAGAGGACTTTGGTCAGCCAGCCTTTTGTATCGGGTATGATTCCGTACTGTATGCCTTTCAGGGTGTCCCGGAGTTCCGCACTGAGGCGGCCCACCTTGCCGTTGTTGAACACAATCTTCTTCCCCTGCCAGGTGAGAGACTCGATGGGGGTGGCTCCTGCCGCCGTTCCGCTGACAAAACATTCCTTTGTTTCCGAGAGAGTCTCTTCAATGGTGATTTTCCGTTCGTTCACCCTGACCCCGCGGTCTTGTGCAAGCTCTATGAGGCTTGAACGGGTAATGCCGGGGAGGATCGTGTCCCCCAGTTCCGGAGTTACCAGTTCGCCGGATTTTAGATAGAAGAAGATGTTACAGCTTGAGCCTTCTTCCACATACGTGTGGTTTTCCGCGTCGAGGAACACACATTCCATGTAGCCGGCTTCCATGGCTTCGTGCTTGGCAAGGGCCGCAATAACATAGTTGGAGCTGGCCTTGATCCAGCCTGTGCCTTTGGGAGTGGCCCGGATACGCTCGGTAACCACCGCATCGGAATTGCCGCCTGAAAAATAGGAACTCACCGGGGTACAGATGATCAGCACCCAGGGCTCATTGCAGATATTCACCCCGATGCCCCCCTCGGCGTAGGTGAAGGGCCGGATATACACCGAATCGGCGCTCATAAAGGAATCCTTCTCCCATTCACTCTTGTATTGAGGGCAGAAACCCATCAGCGCGTTTCGTTTCACCGCCTCCACACACGCGGTGACAAATTCATCCTCAGGGAAGGGGGGCATGTAGAGACCCTTCATGGAAGCGTAAAAACGGGCCGCGTTCTTCTCCGGCCTGAAGACGGCAAGCCCGCCGTTCTTCTGGGGCAGCGCCTTGAGCCCTTCGAAACAGCCCAGCCCGTACTGGGTGGTGTAGTTTACCAGGGGCATGTCGGGGAAAAAGTTCCGGGAAGCCTCAAGCCCGGCCCGCTCGGATTCGGGTAATGCGGCTTCTTCCGCCGGGGTTTTGTGGGCCTTCTCTTCATAAACACCCTTCCAGCCTGACTTTTCATATTTTGCCCGGTAGATCACCGGATAACTGTTCAATGCAAATGCCATGCTAAGCTCCTCTGTGCTACTATACATGTTTCCCGCCATGAGTACAATAATCCCATTGGAGGGACAGATGGCACTTAACTGCGGTATTGTGGGGCTTCCCAATGTGGGGAAGAGTACTATTTTCAGCGCTCTCAGTGGGGCGGCGGCAGAGGCGGCGAATTATCCCTTCTGCACCATCAATCCCAATGTGGGGATCGTTCCGGTTCCCGATGAAAGGCTTGCGAAACTCACGGATATCTTCAAACCCAAACGGACGATTCCCGCGTCGGTGGAGTTTGTCGATATTGCGGGCCTCGTGAAGGGAGCCAGCAAGGGTGAGGGGCTGGGGACCCAGTTTCTCTCCCATATCCGGGAAGTGGGAGTCATTGCCCAGGTAGTCCGCTGCTTTGAAGATCCCGACATTATTCATGTTTCCAACAAGGTCGATCCTGAAGATGACATGGAAACGATCAATGTTGAACTTGCCCTGGCGGATCTTGAGACCCTTGCCAAAAAGAAGGAGAGGGCGGAACGGACGCTGAAGGTTCAGGCAAAGGAAGAGAAGAAGGCCGCCGAAACGGCGCTTTCCGCCCTGGAGAAGATAGAACCCGTATTGCAGCAGGGAAAGCCCGCCCGCTCAGTCGATCTTGATGATGATGAAAGGGAAGCCGTTTACGATTGCCACTTTATCACGCTCAAGCCCCAGCTCTATGTCTGCAATCTTGATGAAGAGGGCATGAAGGCCGCCGCGCATGGATCGCTGCCGCCTCACGCGGAAACGGTACGGAAACGCGCCGCCGCGGAAGCTTCCGAAGCGGTGTGTATCTGCGGGAAGTTTGAAGCGGAACTCACCGGTATCTCCGATCCGGAAGAGAAGCTGGCCTTTCTGGAGGAGTTGGGCCTCAGGGAATCGGGGCTTTCCGCATTGATTCATGCGGCCTACAGGCTCCTGGGGCTCCGTACCTTCTTTACCGCGGGGGCCGACGAATGTCGTGCCTGGACGATCCACGCCGGAGAGCGCGCGCCCGGGGCCGCCGGAGTGATCCACACGGATTTTGAAAAAGGCTTTATCAAGGCCGAAGTCTACGCGTACAGCGACATTCTTCAATACGGCGCCGAGGCCAAAATAAAGGAAGCCGGGAAGTACCGCATCGAAGGCAAAGAATACCTCGTGCAGGATGGGGATATTATGTTCTTTAAGTTCAACGTTTAAAGTTCACCCTTTAATCTGAATTCTTTTGCATTTTCTATGAATTATGGTATAATTTTTGTATGATAGAACCTTCTTCATTGCAGAAATATTCTCTTTTCGGCGGCCTTCTGGAAGAGGAGATTACCAAGCTGCTTCCCTATATGGAAACGGAGAAATTTGATCCGGGCGTAACCATAATTCAGGAAGGAAGCCCCAATGACAAGATCCGTTTCATCGTCGAAGGCCGGGTAGCGATAGTCAAAAGCGGGATCATTCTCAGCGAGTTTTCCGAAGGGGATGAATTTGGCGAAATGGAAGTACTGGATGTGATGCCTTCGGCGGCAACCGTCACAGCCCTCGCCACAACCAGGGTAATCTCAATTTCCAACCGCTGCCTCAGAGAGATTCACCGCGATGATCCTTCCTCTTTTTCACTTATGATTATGAACCTTGCACGGGATCTTTCCCGGCGTCTGCGTAAAATGGACGAAAAACTGGCGGTAGAATCCCCCCACATGGAGTGGAATTAGTGTTCGTACACGATTGTAACAATGGATGCATGAAGAATTTTATAAACCGCGAAGTCAAAGAAGTCGAATAAGTTTTTTAAGAGACCTCTCTTTCTCTTTCCTTCTTCGACTTTTTCGACCTTGCGGTAAAATATTCTTCTTCCTGTCTTGAGTTCACTACCCACAGTTTGAATGATGTCGGGACACTACACGCCCAGCCGCTTCTCTATCGCGTCAAGTTCGGCGTACAGCTCCTTGGGCAGTTTGTCGCCGAATTTGGGATAGTGGTTCTTGCGGACATCGGCGATTTCTTTCTTCCAGCCTTCAATGTCTACCGAGCAGAGTTCCTTCATCGCTTCGGGGCTCACGCCCTTGGGCGGCTCGATGGCGTCGGGTTTGGGCAGGTTGCCGATGGGGGTTTCCACGCAGTTGTCCTTGCCGTCACAGCGGTCGAAGATCCAGGCCAAGACCCGGCTGTTCTCGCCGTAACCGGGCCACATAAAATGCCCGTCGGCATCCTTGCGGAACCAGTTGACGAAGAAGATCTTGGGCAGCTTGTCGGTCTTGCCCCCGGCTTCGGCCTTTTGGCCCAGCTTGATCCAGTGTTTGAAGTAGTCGCCCATGTGGTAGCCGCAGAAGGGCAGCATGGCGAAGGGGTCCCGGCGCACCTGGCCCACCTGGTCGGAGATGACCGCGGCGGTAACTTCCGAGCCGGTGATGGAACCCATGAATACGCCGTGTACCCAGCTTTTGCTCTGGTTCACCAGGGGGATGGTGCTGGGCCGCCGGCCGCCAAAGAGGAAGGCGCTGATGGGCACGCCTTTGGGATCTTCCCATTCCGGGGCGATGACCGGGCACTGCCTGGCCGGCGCGGTGAACCGGGCGTTGGGGTGGGCGATTTCCTCACCCTTGGGGCTCTTGTCGGTCTGGGGCGCGGGTTTTTTATTCCCCTTCCAGTCGATGATCTCTTTACCCGGAGCGCCATGGCCTATCATCTCCCACCATATATCGCCGTCTTCGGTAAGGCCGCAGTTGGTAAAGATGGTGTTCTTCTTGATCGATTCCATGGCGTTAAAGTTGGATTCGTTGTTGGTGCCGGGGGCGACGCCGAAGAAACCCGCCTCGGGGTTGATGGCGTAGAGCCGGCCGTCGGCGCCGAACTTCATCCAGGCAATGTCGTCGCCCACGGTCTGAACCTTCCAGCCCGGCAGGGTGGGGATGAGCATGGCGAGGTTCGTCTTGCCGCAAGCCGAAGGGAAGGCGCCGGTAATGTACTTGACTTCACCTTTAGGGCTGGTAATCTTGAGGATGAGCATGTGCTCGGCAAGCCAGCCTTCGTCCCGGGCCAGCACGGTGGCGATGCGGAGAGCCAGGCACTTCTTGCCCAGAAGGGCGTTTCCGCCGTAGCCTGAGCCGTAAGACCAGATTTCCCTTGTTTCGGGGAAGTGGCTGATGTACTTCTTTTCTATGGGGGCGCAGGGCCATTTGCCGTTGTCCGCTTCGCCGGGGGCCAGGGGCTTCCCGACCGAATGGAAACAGGGCACATAGAAGCCGTCGCCGCCCAGGACATCCAGAACCCTGGCCCCTACCCTGGTCATGATGTGCATATTCGCCACCACATAGGGGGAATCGGTAAGCTGGACGCCTATCTTGGCAATATCCGAACCCACGGGCCCCATGGAGAAGGGAATCACGTACATGATACGGCCCTTCATGCTGCCCCGGTACAGTTCCGTCATGGTCTTTTTCAGTTCCGCCGGATCTATCCAGTTATTGGTAGGGCCGGCGTCATCCTGGCTCTGACTGGCAATGTAGGTGCGGTTTTCCACCCGGGCCACATCGGAAGGATCGGAGCGGAACAGAAAACTGTTGGGCCGCTTCGCAAGGGGCGTGGCAAGCCCCGCATCCAGAGTGATCTTGATCATTTTGTCGTATTCAGCCTGGCTGCCGTCACAAATTTCCACCGAATCCGGGCTCATGAGGGCAACAGCCTCTTCAACCCATTTTTTAAGACCTGCATGTTTCAGTTCAGATACTTTCATTTTTACTCCTTGCCGCCAATTGGGACATAAATTTTACCTTTATTGACCAATTATAGTAAAAATCAAAGAGAAGATCCACTGATAAAAAGACGTCTTATACCCTAATTCTTCATTTTTAATATTCCGATACATAAAATAAGGGATTATGAAATGAGGATAACTGCTTTGCCCAGTATGGGATTTGCGATTTCGGCCTACCGGGGGGGACGTATGTCTCTGCCTGTAAGCCCCTCACAGTACATCTATTCCCACTTCCGCCATGTTTCCGGAATTCCCGCTCCCGAAGGAGTCCGGGGCCTTACCATCAACAAACTCAAGATCCTGGATGCCCTTATAGAGAATCTTTCAAGGCTAAAACAGCAGCCCCAGCCTTTCTTTGGGGAAGACGGAGAAAGCGCCGACAAGCGGCTTGACTCTCTTATCAATCATTACGAAAGCCAGATCAAGGCTGCCCAGGCCGCGGCCCAGACGATTCCCTACGCCGCCCAATCCGCCGCACCCGTCATGGCTCCGGGGAGCCTCGTGAGCCTTTCCGCCTGACAAAATTAGAGAAATTTCGAGTATTTATTGGAACATTCTTTGATTTCCCTCTTGATATTTCCGCGGAACTGTGATATATACATGCTATGAAGTTACCCGGTTTCTTATATAGCAAGA
>JAISCR010000128.1 GCA_031265435.1 Treponema sp. | reverse complement strand
TCAAACTCCATAGTTTTTTCGACATTCCGCCGGGGGCAGTATTCGATGTTGTTTTTAAGGCAATCGCACACGGCGTTGTATATGTTCTTTTTCTGCATATAATACTCATACCCCCGCTCTCCGGGCCGGAAGTTTCCCCATTGGTTATTTCGCTGGTTGGCTAGAATATCCTTTTTAAGGCTTCCCGGCTCATGGTAATAATCCATGAAACCGAACTTGTCATAGTGGGCGATAAATCCGCTTGAAAGGTTCAAAAACCGGTAGGCTTTATCGGTCAGAGTTTCAATGTTATTGGCGGCCTTTACACAATCCCTGACGATTTTCTGTTCTTCCTCAATGCTGAACGGCTCAAGCCCGCCTGTTCTCTGTTTTATGTTATTGTCCCTTCCCCGCCCTGGCTTTCGGCGGACGGCGGGGTTTATCCTCCGGGAACCGGAAGGCCAGCTTCCCGTCCTTCTCAAGAATAAAAACGGCGGGGAACTGCTTGCCGGTTTTGGACATACATTTTTTGATGCCCGTAGGCTTACCGGATACCAGCAGTTTCACATCCGAGGGGGAAATCTTGGCCCCGGCAACCTCTTTCCATATTGAGAACGTGCAGGGCGGGACCTGTTTGTACCCCGTGCAATAGTAGTTTTTCTGGCCCTCCCGCATGGGGTTCCCGCAGAAGGGGCAGCGCCCGAGGCCCTCATCCGCATAGTGTTCCCGCTCTCCCTGTTTGATACAGGACCGCAGATACTCAATGATAGACTTCTTGAACTCCCCCGGATTTTCCTGAAGCTGCCTTTCCCAGGCGCTTGTCTCCCCCACATCGGCGATGCGCCGGAGTCTCTCATCCTTCTGTAACTGTTTAAGCAGAAACAGCCCCTTGCCGGTGGCGTAAAGTTTTTTCTTATCCTCCCGGACATAACCCCGGTCAAACAGGTTCTTGATGATACCGGACCGGGTAGCGGGCGTTCCCAGGCCGACGAGCTTTACATCCTCCTGGTTCCGGGGATTTTCCATGAAGGCAAGCAGGGTATCCTGGGAAAACTCTTTTTGCGGGGAAGTTTTTTTATTCAAAATTTCTAATTTCACAATCGCGCAGGATTTTTCATCGAATTGCCCTACTTCCTGATCTTCTTTATCCCCCTCCACATCTTCTTTCAGGGCCGCCTTGAATCCCTTTTGTATCACCTCGTTGATAACAGACCGGAAGGTATAATCCCCGGTATGAAAGACCAGGTGTTTCTTGTCATAAATGTAATCGGGCATACAGACGGCAAAGAAGGAACGGAGGACTATATCAAAAACATTTTTTTCCTGCACCGATGCGTTATCGGACAGGGGAGCCAGGGGAATAAGGGCATGATGGTCTTCAAGGGCGGCGGAATTGAAGATGTTCCGGTTTTCAGGGACAATGATCGACCCGTCACAATACCGGGCATAATCAGGATACCGGGACGACAGCAGCCCGAACTTTTCCCGGAACAATTCCACATTCCCGTCCCCCATCACCCGGCTGGGCGTCCTGGGGTAGGAAAGGCATTTATGTTTTTCATAAAGGGCCTGGGCAAGCTCCAGGGTTTTTTCCGGCGTATTGCCGTGGAGTTTAAACGCCTTCTTTTGCAGCCCCGTGATATTGAGGAGCTTTTCAGGTTTCTTAACTTCCCTGGCGCTTGTCGCCTGAACATGGTCTACGGCCTTCCCCCGGCAAGCGGTCTGGGCCGTATGGAGATATTCGGCGTTGTCAAAGAAAGCGGTTTTACCGGTTTTGGGATTTACCAGCCACGCCTTGATTGCAGTTCCGTTGGAAGATTGGATCGCCGCCTCAAGCTCCGAAAAGGGAACCGGTATAAACCGGGCAACTTCGCTATTCCTAATGGCGATAGCGTTCAGTAATGCGGTCTGTACCCTTCCCACCGAAAAGAGGGTATTGTTGCCGCTGGTCATATAGCGGGTCAGGTTGATGCCGATGAGCCAGTCCGCTTGCTGCCGCACCGCCCCCTCAAGGGCAATCCGGTTGTAGTCCTGCCAGGGTTTGGCTGTCTCAAGGCCCTTGCGGATTACCTCTTTCGTAAGGGCTTCGGACACCCAAAACCGCCTGATTCGGGAAATGTCGGCAATACCCGCTTCCCTGAACACGAGACGGGCGATAAGCTCTCCTTCCCTCCCGGCGTCGGTGGCCACGACCATATCGTCATGAGCCTGTTTCCGTATCAGGGAGAGGACGACATCGGTTTGGGAAGCGACATCCGGTATGGGCTTATACCGGAACCTGTCGGGAATGATGGGGAGTTTGGTTACATCCCACACCTTGTAGGAAGGATCGTAGCATTCAGGTTTTGCCAACTCGAACAGATGACCGACGCAGTAAGTAATGGTTATGCTTTCGTTTTGATAATAACCACGTCTGCCTTCGCATCCCAGGGCCTCCGCAAAATCCCTGGCGACCGAAGGCTTTTCGCAAAGTATCAGCATACATGCCGCCTTTCATACTTTGCAAGCCGCTCTCTGTATAACTGATTATTTCTGTTTTGTAAAGTCTTTTGTGTAGAGCTAACGGGGTAGATCTACCCCGTTAGCGCGGAGTTAGTTCACTACTTCAAATTTAATTTTTGTCATGGTCCCGTCAGAAACCTTCTTTTTCCAATAATTCAAGAATAAATCTTTCGTGTTCTTTTTAGTAATGCAGGAAGGACAGAGCCTTTGAACTTTTT
>JAISCR010000110.1 GCA_031265435.1 Treponema sp. | reverse complement strand
TATACCGGTATTGACATCCTCTATGAGCAGTCGGATGTCATCGCTTTGCATTGCCCCCTGAATCCCCAGACCGCGGGAATGATCAACAAGGAGAGTATTTCCAGGATGAAGAACGGCGTCATCGTGATCAACAACAGCCGGGGACCCCTCATCGTGGAACAGGACCTGGCGGATGCCTTGAACAGCGGCAAAGTATACGCCGCCGGTATTGATGTGGTTTCCATTGAGCCGATACGGGCGGATAATCCTTTATTGCGGGCGAAAAACTGTATAATCACCCCCCACATCAGCTGGGCTCCCCGGGAATGCAGGATGAGGATTATGGATATTGCGGCGGATAATCTGAGACGGTTTTTTGAAGGGTCCCCGGTTAATGTGGTAAATTAAGGGGAAGCCCTCGTGGTGTTTGTTGTGCCCGGATATTGGTATATGATTATGCAATCTTACCATGTAAGTTAAAGCTGATTACGGTGGTGATCCCAGCCTGGGCGAGGACCGCGAATATTACGCTATGGTTCCCATGTCGCGGAAAGTCGTGGGAATCTCTATCCGGGCCGCGGTTTTGGGCGCCCTTCCCGCGAAGGTTTCCGTAAGATACCAGACCGCATAGTGCACTAAGGCCGAAAGATTGACATCGACGGTGCTAATCTGCGGGAACACGTCGGTGTAGCGATCGGTATTGTCAAATCCGACGATACTCATGTCCGCAGGCAGCGAAAGGCCGTTTCGGACAAGCGCGCTGTAACAGCCGTAAGCCATATCATCATTGAAGGCAAAAATCGCGGTGGGACGTTTTTCTTTTTCCATGCTGAGGATATGGGAGGCCGCTTCAACGCCGGAACTGAAAAGCCAGTCTCCGTTAAAAAGATACTCAGCGCCGAGTTCCATATTCTGTTCGGTGTAGAACCGCCGGATGCCGCTGAGCCGTTCCTGGCAGGAATTATAACTGGGTTTGCCAAGGATAAAGGCAATGCGCCGGTGTCCCGCGCAAAAGAGCCGCCGTACTACATCGTAAGCGCCGCCAAAATTATCATTCACAATACTGGTCATCAGGGGAGTATACTGGTTGAGGGAAAGCGTGGGGAGGCCGGTCTGAATCATCTTGCGGTAATAGTCGTTCCGGTTATAACTGTCAAAAATAATTCCTCCGGGCGAGACCCCGTAGAGAAGCTCGGAAAAATCCTCGGGCTTGTAAATGGGTTTGAAGAGCATATTGCAGCCCGATTCCCAGAGACGCCTGCCCAGGCTGTTGATCAATTTGTAATGAAAACTCTCACCCTTACCCGTATTAAGATAATCCACCTGGGTAATGAGCAGTACCGGGGCGCCCGCGGTATCCGGGTCCGCTTCTTTCTTCGGTTTTACCAGCTCGGTCCCCAGGCCGGGCCGGCGGATCACCCGCTTGTCGTCAACCAGCAGTTGTAGTGATTTTCGGATAGTATTTCTTTCCACCCCGAAACGTCCGCAGAGTTCCTTCTCGCTGGGGAGCATTCCGCTCTCGTCGTAAAGCCCCTCGTCCAGTTCCGAAACCAATACGCTGTAGATTTGCCGGTAGACCGGTTTATGTTTTGTCTTTCCTGGTACCATAGGGTGCCTCACAAGGAATTTAAAAAAGCGTTTATTTTTTCAGCCCGATCAAAGTCCGGCAGCAATATATTGAAGAAGATCCCCTGGGGCGGAAGATGGTCAAATACAATCCGTATTTCCTCTTCCGTCAGATTACCCCAGATGATAAGACACCGGCCCTGTTCAAGCACTTTCCTGAACTGGGGCAGCATCTGCGTTATGGAAGGCCCTCCCATGTCTTTGTTTATTTCAACGGCTTTAAGGTACTGATTACTCAATATATCATCCAAAAGATGAAAAGATGAGGGATGCAGGTGCATCATCGTGTAACGATACCCGGCGCAAAATTGCTTTTCATTTTCCAGGAGGAATTCACGATAGAGCGGGGGCGATAGCAGGGCGCCTATATCGTCCTGAAACCAGAGGCTTTCCCCGGGCGCCCACACATGGTACAGTCCCATGGAGCTACCGCCTAAGAAGGGCACGTTCAGCCGGTGCATCTCCTCATAAATTCGCAGAAAAGAATCCGCGATTTTACCGAGGGCTTTTTTAATTATCTCAGGCTCTTCGTACAGGGCATAGATAAATTCTGTTTGTCCTATCAGGGCGCCCGCCGTATCACCTTGTCCTCTCATAATGGGCGCTCCTACGGGAAAGCGTCCCTGTGACAGCTTATTCAGCTTGGTTACAAATTCAAAATACTTGGCGACCCAGGGATTGTCCATGTTGAATCGCAGCTTTTCAAGGTCCCGCACGTCCTTCACCAGCGGCCGGGCCATAAAACTTTCCTCGCCGGTAGTGATCTCGCAGCCCCAGAAGGCTTCCATCCAGGGTATTCCCGTGTACGGCTCGGCCGTCCAGAAGCCGCTCTGGTTAAGGGCGCTGACAGCGGCGTACTGTTCTTCGTAGTCCGCTAAAAATGAATCCACATCAATCATATCAGCTTTTATTTTCTGTCCCTTGATCAGGAGTTTCCGGGCGGCTTTGTAATGAGTGGC
>JAISCR010000006.1 GCA_031265435.1 Treponema sp. | reverse complement strand
TCCAGATCATCAATAGCGCGGCTCATAGACATTTTGGTGGCATTGAGACATTCGGCCAGGCCGGTTACGGTCCAGGCTTTTACCGGAGGCTTTCGCAGCAGCCTGGCAAGCAGAACCGTTTGAGCCGGAGCGGAAAGCATATCGGTTTTGACCTTTGGCCTTCTGAAACGCTCCCGTAAATCAATTCCCAAATCCGGAAGATAGAGTTGGTTGCCGGGCACAATAAACGGGATCTTATGTTCGATTAACCGTTTCCGGGCAAAGGATTCAAGGGAAACGGCCCCGAATATCCCCCTCAATCCGGTTTTTTCCGCCAGCCATGACAGGTGCTTTGCGAGAACTGCGGGGGAAAGCGCATCATCACCGGTTTTCAGAAACGGGAGGAAAGTTTGGTTTAGCAAGGTCATTTGAGAAAAATCATAGGTTGTCCGCAGCATATGAGGCAAAGCGCTCATCCCGGGCCAGTCCCTGATCTGAGGTTCAATACCCAGGGTCGCGGAGAGATATTTGGCTATGGCTTGTCTTATGTTCCTATCCACAATAGTAACCTATTATTGACAGTGTAACATAGCCATTGTTATTATGCAATGGCTTGTTACTATAATCTGGAAACAAATCTGGCCGGATCATTGCCCCGATTCCACATCCGCCTCATAACGCCGGACATTACAGCGTTAGCATATCGGTATTCGGAATTCCGTGTGGAGAGGTTATCCACAATCGTCCGGGATAGTAAGCCCCTCCCTCATGTGGATAACGCTGGGGAGGTTGCCCACAATCGCCCTGCGGAAACCAAGCCGCTCATGTGGACAACCTGTTTTGCGCTTCCCCTTTAACGCTGTAACATTACAGCGTTAATACCCATGAAAATCCAACATCCGGACATCCAGCTGAAAACGGGAATTTCTTTTGCCTTGCGGAAAGCCTTGATATGCGAAAGAAACTTACCAGCCCTGACCTTTCCGTTTACACCCCGCCAGGTAGCTTTGCCTGCATAATCTTCCGGTGGCTGATCTTTTCCCCGTCCGCTATGAACCGGCCGTCCCCAACGGCGTGAAAAAAACGCCGTTCCTTGCGCTTTTCGTCTACCCAGGCGGCGGCAGCGTCCAGGACGAAAATGCCATGCTTCTTGACGTAATCCACCACCCGGCATTCTATGTTGGCGTAACATTCCTTTATCAGAGGGGCTTTGACATATTCCGCCTTAACCGGGGTCAACTTAAATTTTTCAAACTTGTTTACCTCCGCCCCCGAACAGGAGCCGATTGACACCACGGTTTTGGACATATCGACCGTGGGGACGGCGATCACGCATTCTTTGGTTTTCAAAAGCGCCTTGCAGGAATAATTCCAGGGGCCGGTCATAAAGGCGAACCGGGGAGTAAAATCAAGGATCATTGTCCAGGATAAGGTCATGACATTCGCCTTGTCCCCGTCAACGGTGCTTACCAAGATGACCGGGCCGGGTTCAAGGAAGGTAAAGGCTTTATTCAGAGGGAAACTTTTCATGGGGACACCTCGTTTAGACAATGCTACCCCAAGCCCGCCGGTTATTCCAGCCCTGGACTCCCGGATTGACGGTAAGCAAGCCGCCTTATGGACAGCGGACCACTAACGCTGTAACTTTATAGCGTTAAAATCCCCGGAAAGCCCAAAATTCAGCCAACTATCTATGCAGCAAGATTAAGAAACCGGCACAGTTGGCGAATTTGAAAATCGCAATTCCTTATGATACAAGGAATTACGAAAACTGAATTTATCACAGCGGGGTATTTTGGTGTGTCATTTTTGTGATAAGGTTTTTGGTCAGTTTTCCACCGCTAACGCTGTAACTTTACAGCGTTAGCATACGGCAAGGACATTTTTTTTGAAAATAACGCTGTAATATTACAGCGTTATTGCATACTTCCCAATCTATCATTCATATTTCACGTAAGGAGATTTTTGAAGATGGGAAGAACCGTCAGGATAGACATATACAGGAACATCCTGAAAACCCCGAAAGATTTATTATGGCAAAAGCGGGTTTATAAAAAGGACGATATGCGGGAGTACCGTAAGTTCTGCCGGGAACTGGACAAGTTGCTGTACGTCAAAAAAGGCCATGACAAATATTCCGGCTACCACGGGGCAAGGGCGGCATTATCACCCCAGCAGAACTGTATCACCAAACTGCGAATCGGCAAGGACATATATACCCATAAACGGTTTATCAAGGAATATCTTCCCCAAGAAAACAAAAAGGATGTTATAGAAAAACCGGCGCTTTACAATAACGACATGGTTGACGGCCAAGCCCTGGAACAATACTACAAGGCTATAACCGGAAAGCACTTCAAATTCATCATTTCCCCCGAAAGCTCCAGGGTAGACCTGCCGGCCCTCGTAAAGACCCTGGTAAAACGGATGGAAAAAATATCCGGCAAATCTTTTATCTGGATGGCCGCTACCCATACGGACACCGACCACCCCCACGCCCACCTTTTAATAAACGGCGCTGACAAACACGGAGAGAACGTGCATTTTTACAAGCTGTTCATTACCCAGGCCATGCGGGAAATGGCCCGGCAGATATGCACCGACATGATCGGGAAGCGGAGCCGGGAAGAAATAAAGGCGTCCATTTTGCAGGGCTATAAGGGCAATCGGTACTGTTCTTTCGATGACGCTATCAAAGAACAGGAGGAACCGCTTGATGACGAAATTTACGGAAGCCAGGCACAGACGTTCAACGATCTCCTTCTGAAATGGCTATTCCATCTGGCTGAATTGGGGCTTGCAAAGAAAAAAGAAAAGGCCGCCAGCACGTTCCTTCTTGAAAAAGACTGGATAAAGAAGCTGCGGGCTATCGGGCGGTATAACTCATTTCTCAAAGCCCGGTCAGAACTACGGTCAACCGCCGCGGTGAATATGACGTTATATGCCAAAGAGACCGGAGAAATATCAGGCGTAATAACCAAACTCTATAAAATGAATGACGAGGATTCATGGAACCACGCCCTTGTGGTAGAAAACGCCGCCTTACGCAAGGCGTGGTACGTCCCGCTTTATTATGAGCCGGACAACGCCTTATTGGGCGCGGAAATAAACTGCAACCTGAAAACCAACCAAAAAGGACTGCTGGTCTCGCATATCACCGTCAAAAAGTGGAATATCCAAAACCGGCATGAATAAACTAACGCTCTTTCCATATTGACATTGCGGAAGTCTTTTCATTAGTGTCTGCGTTACCACAAACGCTTGTGGCAACTATGTTCGCGCAACCAATAAAATAACCCCCCGTGTTTTGTTGCTGCCCGTTACCGGAGGAAGTAATGGCAACAAAAAATGAGTTCCTGCGCTCAAGGCCGGCGCAGCGGACACGGAACGTCCTGTTTGATTTGTCGAACCTGGTCATTCCGGTTTTCGTGGTGGTTACGGGTTTTATCCTGTTCGCACAAACCTTCGCAAGACTGGTCGGCTATAATCCGGCCTATACCGACGCCCCGGTATGGGTTACAAAAGAACCGTTCCTTTTTATCAAAGCCGGATACCCCTTTTATAACCCCGGCGTAATCGCCCTCAATATCGCCAGTAAGCCCTTTGACAAAACAATCAACGCCGTATTGTTCCCTTCCCTGTTCCCGCTCCTGGTATGCGTAGGTATCGCGGTCCTGCTTTTTTTTGTGGTTTCCGCCGTCAGGGGGTACGGCCTGAATAAAAGCGACAATCTCTACGGCAGCGCCCGGTGGGGGACCGAGCGGGACTTGAAAAAATTCGGCCTGACCCAAAAGACCGGCATCGTCCTCGCCCAATTCCAGAAAGCGGAATTGAAAGCGAAGATTAACCCCAAGAACGCATCCCTCTCCCTCACCCTGAAGAAAGAAGCTCCCCTGGTATGCCACGCCGGGGGGACCAACACGCTGATGATCGCTCCCACCCGGAGCGGGAAGGGGGTGGGCAGCATTATCCCGACCTGCCTGAACTTCCCCGGCAGCATGATCATCTTTGACCCTAAAGGAGAACTCTTTTTTACCACCGCCGGTTTCAGGCAACAGTTTTCGAGGATACTGAAATTCTCCCCCATTTCCCGCGACACGGTCCGTTTCAACCCTATGGAGGAAATGGAGTTGAACGAACAGGCGTTTGCGGACATCGGGCTCATCCTGGGAAATATGTTCGAGGAACCCAAGAGCGGCCATGACGGGGCCAGCGCGTTTTTCGACAACATGGCCCAGGACCTCCTGACCGGGCTTATCTTCCATGTGCTGGCAAGCGGCATCTACCCAAAAGAACAAAAAAACCTGAACGGTGTTTTGGGCATCCTCTCCCAGGCGGCGGCGAAGAACACCGACGGGGACGGGGAGGAAACCGGCGCGGGGGACGAACTGCTCCATGAGATGATGGAATCAAAACACTACGACAAGGACGGGAACGAAAGCGATTATATCCATAAAATTATCTCCAACGCCGCGGCCCGGTGCCTAGGGCAGCATACCAAGGTACGGTCGGACACCTTTACCACGGTGTTCTCCAAAATGCGCCTCTTTGAAGACCCCAATATCGCCTATGTAACCGGATGTTCGGACTTTAAGCTCCAGGATTTTTACGACAGCGAAGCGCCTGTTTCACTGTACTTGACCGATCCTTTCTCGGACATCACCCGGATAGCGCCGGTATTCAAACTGCTTATCAACTTTATCCTGAACAAGTTCAGCCGGGGGGAAGCGACCTACGGGGAACTGAAACTGAAAAACCGCATCCTCTTTCTGCTCGACGAATTCCCGGTATTGGGCGCTTTCCCCTTCCTCAGCAAAACCCTGGGGATTTTAGCCGGGTACGGGATTAACTTCTACATCGTGGTCCAGGCCCTCAACCAGATTGTGGACCTCTACGGCCAGCACCACACGTTCCTTGACAACTGTAAGACCGTCTGCGTATACGCCCCCGGCAAAATAGAGGACGCAAAAATCTTTACCGAAATGATCGGAAAGGAATCGGTGGTAAAGGAATCCCTGTCCGCTTCCGGCTCCCGGTATGCGGTGGCCTTCAATAACCTGAACGCCTCAAGCCAGGAAGTGGCGCGGGAACTGATGAATCCCGACGAACTCATGAAACTTCCACCCACCGAGGCCCTCATCCTAAATCAGGGTATGCCCGCTTATATCGCAAAAAAAGTGGTGTACTATATGGACAGGCGGTTTAAGGACAAGGCGTATTCCCGGCAGACAGTAAAACGGCATAAACGGCTGGGCTTTATCCCTATACCCTTTATCACGGAAATTATTGAAAAGAACACCGGCTTTGTCCCACCCTCCACCCGTAAAGAACTTGAACTGGAATTGTCCGGGCTTCCTTCGGCCCGGAAGAAACCGGCTGAGCCTGCGGCCCGTATAGCAAGGCCCGTGTTTGGCACGAAAACCGTTACGGAAGAGGAAGAAGCGCCTGGCGAATTTAACCCGGTTGACTTTCTTGAATCCTATGATTCGATAGAGGATTTCGCCGCACCCCTGCAATCGGACATTGAGGATGATGAGGTTCCGCCCCTGGTGATTCCCTTCAACGTCCGGTCCTTCTCAAAGGAAGGGAATAATGGCTGATATTTTTTCCACCGTGCGGAAAATCGCGCTGCCGGTTGAACTGTTTGAGGCGGTGGAACTGTATTTTGAATTGAACGGAACCTTTGACTACAAAGCCCGCCACCTGGTCGATCTCTGTATGGATAAAATAGATTCCTTTAATTCTCTTGCCGCATATGTGTCCGGTATCCGCGGGTATCAAAACTTTTTATCAACCGTGTTCAATAAGAAAACAAGGGCCGTCACCCTGTTTTTCAAGCGAAGCTATTGGGAGCGGATATGCCGGGTCCAGAACGAACACAATATCGGCTGCGGCGATATATTCAGGCTTATCCTTGCCTCCTTGCTGTTTAATTCCGGGAGAATCGCCCTGCCGCTGGAAAAACTGTCCCGGCTGTTCATCAGCGAACGGCAGGGTTATATCTACAATACGTTCCTTACCCGGCAGGTGGCCGGGCTCCTGCGGGAGGCGGAAAAAACCCTGCTTCCGATAAACCGCGAAGCCGTCATACGGGCCGCGCACTGCTATTTCTCCGCCGTTCCCGATGCTTTACCGCTTGCAATCCCGGATGACCGTTACCGCGTTGATAACGAGACGACCGGCTGGAGCCGCCAGACCATTTCAGGCAGCCTGGAAATGAAAGCGTATCTCCACCGGTTAAAACAGTCGACCGGGAAATCCCTGTCGGCGGTTATCGCCCATACCGCCTGTTCATTCCTGGAAAAACTGCGGGAGGGTCCGTCTGATGAAGAAGAATAATAAAGGGGATACAAAAAAAATCCGGGTGTGGGGGTATGTCAGCCCGGAACTGGAAGAACTGGTGGCCCAGCGGGCCAAAGATGAAAACAATACCAAAAGCGACATTGTAACCAAAGCCTTAACCCTGTACCTGGCCAAAGAACTTACCGACGAGAGTCTCCTCATCGCCAAGATGGGCGAGGTAGCGCGGGTGGTGCAGAACCTTTCCACCCGCCTTGAGGCGGGCCAGAAACTCGATCTGGAATGGTATCATTACAACCTGATGTTTACGCCGGAGCTTCCCAAAGACGAGAAGGAACGGAACCTGATCCAGCAGCGGGCGGCCAAGCGTGCCAGCGAGTTTCTCCTGGCCTTCCGCCGCCGCGTGAAAAGGATGCCCCAATTCCTGGAGACTATTTTCGGGGTCATGCTGGAAGCCGATGATCCCGGAGAGGGGAAGGACGGCCGCCCGTGAATACCGAACCAGTCTCGTTTGACCGGCAGAAACAGCAGCGTTTATACGATAATTTCATTGACGATATTTTTGCCCTGAAGAAATACCTGGACGATCCGGCGGTAACAGACATTTTCACCGCCGGGACCGGGGAAATCATCGTCAAACGGTTTGCGGAGGGGAAGGTGTTTACCGGGGAAACGCTGCCACCCTCAAAGGTGCGGGGAATAATCCTCTCCGCGGCGGCCCTGCTGGACAAACAGATAGACCCCCTGAACGGCATTCCCAAACTTGAGGCGGTGATCCCGCCGCCTTATAACGCCCGGATCACCGGCCTCCTCCCGCCCTGGGTCGCAAGCCCGGAAGTAACCCTCCGCAAGCCTCCCCGGACCATCTTCCCTCTGGAGGATTATGTGGAAAAAAAGCGGCTGCTCCCCGAGCAGTACGACCTTATCTGCCAGTTTATCAAGGAACGGAAAAACCTGCTGGTCGGCGGGGGGACCGGGAGCGGGAAATCGACCTTTACTAACGCGGTCATCAAAAAGATGACCGAATATACCCCCAATGACCGGTTTTACATTGTGGAGGACGTTCCGGAACTGCAATGCGATGCGCGGGATAAAACCATGCTGGCCGTAAATCCCCGCCACGCCGCCGAAGCGGTCCGCACCGCCCTGCGCTGGACGCCGGACCGGATTATCTTCGGGGAGGTACGATACGGTGAAGTAGCCAACGAACTTTTGAAAGCCTGGAACACCGGACATACCGGGAATATCACTACCATCCATGCCGACAACTGCGCATCCATGCTGGTCCGGATGGAGGATCTCTTGCGGGAGGAAATCAAGGGGACCATTCCCCGCGTGTCGGCGGCTATCCATTTATGCGTCCATCTGGCCGCGACGCCCAAAGGCCCGGTGGTCGATGAAGTTAAGCCCACATCCCAAATGGTCCAGGAAGACCGCATTGATTTTCTGCGGAGAAGTATCGAAGAATAATGCCGCCGCGGCTGCCTGGCATATTCTTCCATATTGAAGAATATCCCGGTTTTTATTCCCCCTGACTTTCACAGATAGTAATTCCTGTCCGGACTTCCATGTCTGGGAAGGAGTTATTATGAAGAACAGCGTTATCGGGAAGCGGGTAGTTCTGGTATTGATACTATTCGCGCTTTGCACGTTTCAAGCGGCGGCCCAGGAGGATTCATTCGGCCTTGACGAGAAGGTCGGCATGGTCCTCCAGCTTCTTTCATCCCCCTGGGTGAAAGGGATCGCCTGCATCGCCCTTATCGCCGAATGTATTGGTTTAATCACGGCGGGAAGGCAGGAGCCGGGGATGTTCAAGAAGTTTATCCCCTGGATAGCCGGGACCATCCTCTTTATGGCAGCGGGAACCATTACCTCCAAATTCGTGAACATTGAAACCACCACCTTTAATGAGGCCCTTCAATTAGACGAATAACGTTTCTCATTGCATTAAAAACCACATCACATGAGAGGAGGAAAAACAAGTTATGGCTTCACTACAGGATTACGCTCTTCCGGTTCACAAGAGTTTGCAGCAGCCCGATCTCGTTCTGGGCATCCCCAAACCGGTTCTCGCCCTGATTTTATGCCTGACCATGATCCTGGTGTATTTGCTGGGTTTCATCTTCGCGGCAACCGGGCTGCTCTTTTATCTTCCCTGCTATTTTCTGTCAAAGGAAGACCCGGCGATGCTCACTATCGCTATGGACAATCTGTTCCAGCTTGACTATCTGGAAGGGTAACACAGATGGGTTTTTTTATTTCATTCCTGAACACCTTCAATATGAAGCCCTACCGGGAAAAACACAACCGGCTTTCCTCATACTGCCCCTGGGCCTTCTTTGTCGGGAAGCATAACGAAGGCATAGTCCTCCTGAAAAGCGGGGCTTTAATGCGGGTCTATTCGTTTGTCTGCCCGGACCTCGGCTCCGCGTCTGTGGAGAGCATCAACGCCGTTTCCTATTTCTTTAACGAAGCGGTAAAACGGCTGGGCAACGGGTGGTGCGCGCAGTTTGAATCACAGCGGGCGGTAACCACCGATTATCCGGGTTCCCGCTGGTCCAATATCGCCGGGTATCTCATCGACCGGAGGAGGCAGGAGCTATTCACCGGAGAGGAAACCCATTTTGTGAACCGGTATTTCCTTGCCCTGACCTGCCGCCTGAAAAGCGACATCTACGCTAAAACAAACAGCCTGCTCTACAAAAAAGATGATAAAGAAGCCGGGGAGCGGGAAGGCTACTACAACCTTGAAATATGCAAAAAAGAAATCGGCGAATTCCGGGACGAAACGGACGCCTGTATCTCCCATTTAATCGGGCGGGTCTTTATCGAACCGTTGAACAACGATGACTGCGCCACCTATCTCCATTCCTCGGTGAGCGCCAATTTTCATCCGGTGGCAACACCGAAGCGGCCCATGCTCTTTGACCATTACATCACCGACCAGGATTTGGAAATCGGGACCACCTTAAAATTGGGGGATACGTACATCCCCATCGTGGCGGTCAGGGATTTTCCCGCGGAAACCTACCCGGCCATGCTCTCCGCACTGAACGGTTCCCACATCGAGTACCGCTGGTCTATCCGGTGGATAGCGCGGGGAAAACAGGAAGCGGCGAAGGACATCGAGAAATACCAGAAGCGGTTTTACGGTTCCCGGAAGTCCTGGGGACAGGCCCTAGCGGAATCGGTGGGGAACTTTGAGTCAAACCGGGAAGACCCCGCCGCGCTGGCTTTTGAAAAGGACACCAACACCGCCAAGGTGGAACTGGCCTCGGACCTGTATTCATTCGAGTATTACACCGCGAATATCATGGTATGGGATACCAATTATGCCGTCGCTATCGAAAAAGCCCGGTACATAGTGGGCCTTGTAAACTCATCCGGGTTTAACGCCAAGATTGAAACCGCCAACGCTTTTAACGCCTTTTTATCCATGCAGCCGGGAAACGCCTATGCCAATGTCCGCCGCCCGGTTATTTCATCGGGGAACCTCTCTCACATCATACCCCTTTCCTCTAT
>JAISCR010000180.1 GCA_031265435.1 Treponema sp. | reverse complement strand
ACCCCCCCCCCCCCCCCCCCCCCCCGATTTTTTTGAGCTCCCTTGGACTTTCGCCGTACTTGACCCTGAATACCTTGGTGAAATAGTTGGCGCTTGAAAATCCGCACCGGGCAGCGATTTCGCCTATGGTCAGCCTCCCCTCAAAGAGAAGCTCCATGGCGTGTCTAAGGCGTGTATCGGTTATGTACTGGGGAATAGAAACGTAGGGGTGCTGATTAAAAAGTTTACTGAGATACCCCACGGATATACCGCAGTATTCCGCAATGTCGATGGCGCCTATGTTTTTCATGTAGTGCTCTTCAATGTAGGCGCAGGCATTCTCTATGACCGAACGGTTTTTCAGCAAAAGGGGTTTTTCCCTGATCAAATCCAGTTTACCGTATATTTCTCCGCAGCATGCAATAAGTGCGGGAAAGGAAGCACATTGAAACAGCCCCGAGGATGAGAGAAAGGCGAAGGTGTTTTTAGGCGAAAAGAACTGCTCTTTTTCGATAACCGTTAATAAGAGATATGCCGTTTTGATAACCGTTGCCGAAAGTTCCCCGGAAAGAACCACGGCGTTTTTCGAGAGCGTCCCGATATGCTCCTCCCCTATAGCCCGGAGGGGAGCCTCTTCCCCAATGAGGGCGTACACGCCGGAAAAGAAAGTATCCAGGTTTAACTGCCTCCGTTTTCCGCTCTCCTCAATGGCGAGTTTCAGGGTATCCACCAGCTTGTCGATGTCTATGGGTTTTAGAAGATACCTGAATACCTGGAGATCTATGGCGTTGTGAAGGTAGTCTACATTATCGTAGCCGCTGATAAAGATAAAAATACATCCGGGATCATATTTCTGTATTTCAAAGGCCAGCTCATGTCCCGAGAGACCAGGCATAACCACATCGGTGATGATGATATCGGGCTTCCTGTTTTTTGACAGTTCCAGAGCTTTTTCTCCGTCTTCTGCGGTTATGATTTCCGAGAAGCCCAGATCCATTCGGGACAGGGTATTCTGCATGAAGGTGCGGATGTTTTTTTCATCATCCGCTATCAATAAAATCAAGATCCTTCTCCGGAATATTAATCGTTACCCATTCCAGTCTACCACGAAAGGCGGCAGTTGATAATATCCCGGTCACGTCTCCCGAGGCGTAGACCCCCGGCGCCACGGAAACCACACAGAAAGCGCTGGCAGTTAAGCCTTCAATAAAGGATCACATCATCAGTTGACAGAAGACGATTACTTCTATTCTACTTTGAATTTTGACACCTCCCTGACCAGTATATCAATGTTTTCCTTGTTCTGCCCGCTGATCTCGTTCACCCGGCTTACCGCCACGTTGATCTGATCCGCCCCCGTGGCCATTTCGTTCATCCCACCGGAAATCTCCTGGGTTGTCATTTCCAGATTCCGGCTCTCCTGAATTACCTGTTTACTCCCCTCAAGCATTTCTTTGGAACCGTTCCTGACCATCTGAGTCGCTTCATTCAACTGGCTGATGGCCTCCAGTACCTGCTTGCTCCCCGCGCTCTGCTCTTCCATGGCGCTGCGGATATTTTCCTCCTGCTCGGCTACGGTTCTCACCCCGCCGTCTATCGCCTCGAACTTGTTGAGCACGTTTTCGGTGGACTTGGTGATCTTGTCGATGGAGTCTTTTATCTTTTTGAGTACTGTGGCAATTGTCTTGGACTGCTCCCCGGAATTTTCGGCGAGTTTGCGGATCTCGTCGGCTACCACGGCAAAACCTTTCCCCGCTTCTCCGGCGTGGGCCGCTTCTATGGCGGCGTTCATGGACAAGAGGTTTGTCTGGCTGGCGATGTTTTCCATCACCGCGTTGATCTCCAAAAGTCCTTCGCTTTCACGGGCAATTTCCTGAATGTCCGCCGCCACCTCCTGGAGGCCCGTGCGTCCCACTTCGGAGGACTCTGTTAATTCCTTAACATTGCCGGTATTTTTTATCAGAGTTTGAGTAACAGACTGGATATTGGCAAGCATTTCCTCAATGGACGAGGAGGACTGGGAAACGCTGGCGCTCTGACGGTCTACATAACCGGAAAGTTTGTCTATGTTAACAGTTATCTGCTCCATGGTAGCGTTGGTTTCGGTAACGCTGGCGGACTGGTTGATCATCCGGCCTTTGATGTTCTGGATATTGGCGGTTATCTCATTGACGGCGGCGGCGGTTTCGGTCATGTTGTTTGCCAGTTCAGCGCCAATATCGGAGAGAGCAGTGGACTGGTTTTTAATGATGATGATGAGCTGTTTGATCTTATCCAGGGTTGCGTTGAAGTAGCGGGCGAGGGCGCCAATTTCGTCTTTTGCATGGGAATCAACGGTTTTGGTGAGATCGCCCTCGCCTTCGGATATGTCCTTGAGGGTGAGGGCCACGTTGACAATGGGTTTGGTAATACTGATAGAAACCAGGAAGATAATCACCGCCGTAAGGATAACCGCGGCCGCCGCGATAATGATGGTAAAAACGATCATGCGGTTAACCTGCGCCAGGATTACATGATCTTCGGTACCCAACATCAATGTCCAGTTTGTCCCGGTTTCACCGATGGTAAAGGGGTAGAGAATTATTTCCAATTCCGCGTTCAGAACTTCCGAATAATCCCTGAACCGGCGTTTTTCACCGTTTAGCACCGCGTTCTGTGCGGCGTCGGTGTCGGCGCTGAAGAGAGCCCTTTGCGCGTCGCTGAGAAGCCGGCCTACCTGATTGGGAGCGCCGCTGGCAACAATGGTTCCGTTCTGAGAGTAGACCGACATACCGGCTATTTCATGGCGATCCTGAATAGTCGCGTCAACCACGGGCTGGGTCTCCGCGGTATCCACGTTTACCCCAACGCGGCCTACCACTTCGCCCGTCCGGCGGCGGATTATCGGCGCGCTGATCTTGACCGTAAAGGTATCCCTGCCGGCTACGGTTTGGGGCACGGGATCATAGATTATCTCTTTGCGCGCGTCAGGGCCATTGGCAATATCCATTACCGTCTGTATATCGTTGTAGGTCAGGTGTTCAATCTCCCCGGAGCGCCGGGTATACCAGGAAGCGTATTGGCCGGTTTCGGTATTGCCGGGAATTCCGACAAATGAAGCGTCCCAGCCGGAATCTATGGTGTTGGGTTTAAACACAGTGTACACGCCTATGATCTGTTCCTCGGATTCCAGAACCGAATGTAAAAGCTGATCGAAACGGTTACGCTGCTGCCCCGCTTCGGTCAGATCATAATCGGACATCATATCCGCCAGGGTATCCACGACCCGCAGATACCCTTCATAGCGCTTCTGGATAATGGCGGCTTGCTGCGCGGCAAGACGTTCCTGGCCTTCCAGGGCGGCGGCCATCTGCATCGAGGAAGAGCGGTTGAGCAGGATGAACGACAGGGCGGCTATGACTGCCACCAATATCACGATTACGATGAGACTTAAACGGTACTTTAATTTCATGGACACTCCTTTTTACTGATGAAGACTTGACATTTAAGCTGCTGGGGTACCTTGACAAAGCCAAAACTGTCCCTATAATTACCCAAAACCTGCGCTCAAGGCCGGTTTGGCGTAACGCATGAGAAGATATTACTACGATTTGAAATATTATTCAAGAATACGGAAAGGGAATTCGGTTCAAATTTGCGGGTATGAACAATTTATCCACAGTTTGAATGATACCGGGATTACCAGCCCTAAGGATCTTATGATGGAAAAACTTTATAGAGACGCCCAGACGCTTATTGACAAGTCCATTGAGGAAAATCTGCCCCGGGCCGCCGTGTGTAACGCGCTTAAAAACCACAGGTTTTCAGGAGACATTTACCTGGCGGCAATAGGCAAGGCGGCGTGGACTATGGCCCGGGCGGCACAAGAGGAACTGGGTAACGGCATAAAAAAAGGGATTGTGATTACCAAATATGGTCATGCGGAAAAGCCCATCCCCGGTCTGGAGATCGTTGAGGCGGGTCATCCCCTGCCCGATGAAAACACGATACGCGGCGCGGAGGCGGCTATTGAAATGGCCGGCAGTCTTAAAGAGGGGGACGAGCTGCTTTTCCTTATATCGGGGGGCGGTTCGGCCCTGTTTGAAAAACCTCTGCCCGGTATCAGCCTTGAAGATATTGTCGATGTAAACAGGCAATTGCTTTCAAGCGGCGCGGATGTTGTCGAAATCAACATGATACGCAAGCGGCTTTCTTCGGTAAAGGGCGGACGCTTTGCCCGGATATGCGCCCCGGCAAAGGTATTCACCGTGGTGCTCTCCGACGTACTCGGCGACAGGCTTGATTCCATTGCTTCGGGTCCCGCCGCGCCCGACCTTTCCACCGCGGAAGACGCGCGTGCCGTGGTAAAAAAATACGGGCTTAGGCTGAACAGCGTGATTAGTTCGTATCTTGAAAAAGAAACGCCCAAAGCCCTGGATAATGTTGAATCGGTAATTACAGGCAGTGTGCGAACCCTCTGTCAAAGCGCCGCCGGTATCGCCAAAGCGCTTGGCTATACGCCCTACATACTCTGCGATGACATGAACTGCGAGGCAAGGGACGCGGGAAGGCTTATTTCGGCAATGGCCCGGAGAATAGGGCGCGATTCCTTCAGCTTCAGGCGGCCCTGCGCTCTTATCCTTGGCGGCGAGACGGTGGTTCACCTTAAAGGTAACGGCAAGGGAGGGCGCAATCAGGAATTGGTTCTGGCCGCGGCCGAAGGCATTGCCGGCATGGAAAACGTTTTGATTTTCTCGGCAGGTTCCGACGGCACCGACGGTCCGACCGATGCCGCGGGTGGTATTGTGGACGGTAAAACCGTGGAACGCCTTGGGGCAAAGGGCCTTAAATTACAGGAAATCCTTGACAACAACGATGCGTATCATGGGCTTGAGGCGGTAAACGCCCTGATCAAAACGGGGCCTACGGGTACCAACGTCAATGATGTGACCGTTATTCTGCACGGATAAACCCGAATCCGGGCGGCAGAGCTTTTTTAGAATTGTGCCGGATTCTTTCTGCCCGGCTAAAAACCGAAAAGCATTTCCGCCTTTTCCATGTTCTTTACAACCGGCACCGAAAAGGGGCAGCGCTCTTCGCAGCTTCCGCAGGAGATGCAGTCGGCGCCGTGTTTTTCAAGAGCCCTATAATGAGCATGAACGCCCGGCGGAATGTGTGCCTCATCAAGAACGGCGATGTCAAAGTATTTATTTACTTCCGCGATGTTGATACCGGAAGGACAGGGAAGACAGTGATTGCAGTATACGCAGTTACCCTTGAAATCGCCCTGATACTTGTCAATGACGGCGCTGTAATCCTTATCCGCTTCGTCCGCGTCAAGGTACCGCAGCGCTTCCAGCACTTCCCGGCGGTTTGAGTAACCCACAAGAGCGCTGACCACCGCGGGCCTTGTAAGCGCATAGTGAATACACTGCGGAACCGTAAGAGGCTTTGCAAAGGGGGTGTATTTTGGAGAGAGGAGCTTCCCCGCGCCGAGTGTCTTCATCACCGTGATGGCTACGCCTTTCTGCTCGCAGAGACGGTACAGGGCGGCCCGGCCGGGATCAATGTTTTTTTCGTAATCAATCGCCGCCTCTCCAAGATAGTCAAGTACATCAATGCCGCCCGGGGCCATATCAAAAGCAGGATTAATGCTGAACATGAGGAGGTCGACAATACCGGTTTCCACTACCCGCCGCGCGACAAGAGGGTTGTGGGAACTTGCCCCTATGGCCCTGATGACGCCCTTCTCTTTCAGTTCCAGGGCATAGCGCAGGGCATCGCCTTCAAAGGCTTCGGAGTAATCTTTTTCGCTGTCGATAAAAAACAGCATGCCGAAGTCGATATAATCCGTGTCGAGGCAGCGAAGAAGGTTTTCAAAATATTTCCGTATGGTTTTGAGATCCCGGCTTCTGTCGTACTGTTCGTTGATATCGGTGGAACAGATGTGCCCCTGGATGAGCATTTTGTCCCGTTTTCCCTTAAGGGCGCGTCCTATGTTGCTGCGCACGGTTTCGCCGGGCATAAAGAGATCCATGATGTTGATGCCGTGTTCCATGGCGGCGCCGATAACTTCGTCCACTGTTTCGTAAGGTTTCCCGTCAAGGTGCTCCGCACCCAGGCCTATGACGCCGGCAGACATGTCCGTTTTACCGATTGCGCGGTACATCATTTCTTTCATTATGACAGTATATTGTATGTCATTTTTTCCGTCAATTGGTATTCAGATACTTATGCAGAATTGATAATACATCATCAAAATCCAGCGGCTTACCCACATGACCATTCATTCCGGCCTCAAAGCATTTGTCAATATCCTCCCGGAACACATTGGCGGTCATGGCGATGATGGGGATTTGTTTTGCCTTGGGGATATCAAGCGCCCGGATTTGCCGTGTGGCTTCATAGCCGTCCATTTCAGGCATCTGCACATCCATAAAGATCATATCATATTTCCCGGGCGCTTCAGCGAACATCCGCAGCGCCTCTATGCCGTTTTCCGCACAGTCAAAGGTCAGGAGGGTCGGTTCCAAAACCGTTTGTATAATTTCCCGGTTAATTTCAACATCCTCAGCCAGCAATAAATGGTATCCTTCAAAGATGCCGTCTGTGTCCGGCTGTGCTTTCTCATCGGGCAGACTGTCCACGCCCAAACATTCGTTAATCATATCGGCTATGGAAGAAGGGAAAAGGGGTTTGGGCAGGAACTTGTCAACCCCCGCGGCTTTTGCCTCTTCCTCAATCACACTCCATTCCGTTGCGGAGATCATAATTACAACGGAATTATCAGGATTACTCTCCTTTATCTTATGGGTTAGTTCCATACCGTTCATGCCGGGCATCTTCCAGTCAACAAAATAAATATCATAAGCGCCCTTCTGCTCAATAAGCGAGACGGCTTCATCTCCGCCTGCCGCGGTATCACAGTGAATATTGAAAGACTGGGCGATCTCGGCAAAATAATCCCGTATTTCAGAATCATCATCAACCGCCAGGATACGGATATTTTTCCAGTTCACATTCGGGTTTAAAAGACTCCGCCTTTCTTCCCCGCCGCGGCCGGCCTGTACTATAAATACAAAGGCTGAGCCTTTACCCAGTTCGGATTCGATCCATATTTTTCCGCCCATCATCTCTACGATACGTTTTGAAATTGCCAGCCCCAGTCCTGTTCCGCCGAATTTGCGGGAGGTACTGCTTTCGGCCTGCTGGAAGGAATGAAAGAGACTGGACTGCTGTTCTTTGCTGATACCTATGCCGGTATCTTTTACTTTGATCTGAATGGAACAGAGGCCGTCTTCCTCTTTTACAAAATCCGCATCCAGCGTGATGGAACCGTGATCCGGCGTAAATTTTACCGCGTTACTCAAAAGATTGGTAATCACCTGGGCCAGCCGCTGGTCGTCTCCAATCAGGGTATGGGGAATTGCCCTGTCGATATGTACGGTAAAACTCTGCTCTTTCTCTCCCACCCGGAAGTTAATAACATTAACTACCCGCTGGAGCATCTTTTCAAAGTTGAACTCCGCGGGGGAAAGTTCAAATTTATTTGCCTCTATTTTTGACATATCCAATATATCGTTGATAATGCCCAGAAGATGATTTGAAGCATCCTCAATTTTTATGAGACAGTAATTTTTCCGTTCTATGTCGGAGGCCGCTTTACCTATGGAGGTCATACCGATGATGGCATTCATCGGTGTGCGGATCTCGTGACTCATGTTTGCCAGAAAATCGCTTTTTGCGTGACTGGCGGCTTCGGCGGCCTTCAGGGCATTGCGGACATTCTGCGCCATTTCATTTCGCAATATGGTATTCACAATGAGAAGACTCGCCGATCTGAGGATGTTTTCCTCCTCTTGCGGAAAACTGCGCTCCAGACGGCAGTCATCGAAACTGATAAAACCCCAAAAGACACTCTTCAGGAATACAGGAACGGCCAGAATGGATTTGATGTAGTATGGTTCCAGCGTGGCGCGTTCGGTTTCCTGAAAACTACCGATTGGACCGTTTATGCTCAACCCGCCGGCAAGTATTTCTTCCCATTGGGGAAGCGTATCCCGATACGAAAAATCCATCTTCCCGCCTGAGTACACCGGCGTGCCCTCATTCCTCCATTCATAGACACAGGTGTAATAGAGCAGTCCGTCATCTCTTGGATTATTCTGCCATACATTTATACGGTCAACATTTACACTGTGCGCAATCTTCTCAATTCCGCCGTCAATGGCATTTTTCAATTCCTCCGTACCGGAGGCAAGCAGAACCGCCGCGGCGGCGTTTACGGCATGCAAAAGTTCATCCTGCCTGACAAGCTTGGCGGTACGATCCTGCACGATCTTCTCAAGCCGTTTACCTTCCTGACGGTTCCGGTAGAACATAACAACCAGAAGGATAAAAACGCAAAACAGGAGACCGGAAACCCCGATGATCCAGGGCATCAGCTGCCGCTCCAGCTTGACACGGTAGTCAAAAGTTTTGCGCGTCCAGCGTTCGGCGATACTGTTTGTATCAATCATGCGCAATGCTTTATCGACAATGGATCGCAGCCGGGTTTCGTTGATATTAAAGCCGAACAGGGAATCAAAAGACCGGTTGAATACGATATTTGCCTTGTAGCCTGCCCGTTCACTGTAATTTGTGATGCTGAGAAGCAAATTCCGCGTTGCCATAACGAGACTCACCTCACCGTTTTCCAGTGCGGCAAAGGCATCATCCGTGTTGCGGTATTCTACCGTGTCCGCGTGATCCGGAAACCAGCTGTGGAACAATTCGGTGTAGGCCGCGTCATAAATGAGCCCTACCCTGTTATAGAGAACCTCATTAATTTTAAGATCCGGAAAATCGGATTTGGACAGAAGCGCATAATAATCGGTCTGATATGATTCATCCGTCCAGAGGAAACGGTTCTCCCGTTCGGCCGAACGGATAAGTTCGGTAATCATGGAAGCTTTTCCGGTTCCAAGCATATCCAGAAGTTCCGGCCATTCGGTAATGCCGTCATTCAAACGCGTAAAAGACAGGTTCGTGATGTTTTCAATTTCCTTTAGTACATCAACGGCAATGCCCTGCCACTGCCTTTCCTGGCTGTTGTAGAAACTGGCAGGATAATTGTCGTATTCAAACAATACCGGCACGGCATTTCCGCTGTTGATATGTTCCCGTATGTATAACCGTTCCTCTTCGTTCAACTGCAGCGAAAATTTGTGCCTCATGTATTCCTGCTGCCCGGCGTTATACAATTCGATTAAATGGTACATACCGTCGTTCTGAAGCGCCTTTTGAACAATGGAGATTACCGGTTCCAGCGGCGGGTTCCGGGCTGTAAGGGAAACCGGCCCGTAGATCAGCGGGAAAAATTCTTCCGCCTTTATGTCCCCGTACACATCGAAAGCGGCCTCCGCAATGCCTTCGTCGAAAAAGGCGTCTATTTCATCATTTTTCAGCATGGAATATGCTGTCCGGTAATCATTAATAAAGACAGTTTCAATATGGTTTCTGATATGGGGCAAAACAAGGCCGGGCGTGATCGTGCCCTCCAGGAACGCATAACGCGGGGGCCGTCTTTTGGTTATATCGGACAGCTCTTCGCTCCCCGCGATCCGCATAAACTTAATTGAACGTTCGGCAATGGCATCGGTCATAAAATAGATCTTCCGGCGAGCCTCCGTGGCTGTCAATTCGCCGGAAAAATCAATCTCGCCCGATTCAAGTCCCTCAATCAAATCGCCCCACTCATAAACGGCAGGCTCAAAGCGAATCCCGAAAAGTTCCGTTAACCAGCCGCAAAACAGGGCGGTGTATCCCCGAATCCCGCCGTTTTCGTCAAAAAAGGTCTCGGTAGAGAGATTCATTCCATAAACGAATGCGTCTTTTTGCTCCCGCAGGGCTTCGATGGCGGCAATCTCATCCTCTGTTACGCCGGGTACAGTCCGGAAAGAAGTATAAACAGGATACTCCGCCGGGTGAAGGCTCCCCTCGGACTCAGGCTGTACTTCCATCCTGCAGCCCGCAACGCATACAAGTAATCCGGCGGCCACACAAAAGCAAATTTTTCCGGCTAAATTCCTGAATTTTGTGTACCTTACCGCCATAATACGATTCTACCATCATTCTTCACGAAAAGTAAATAAAGCGGCAATTAAGCTTGTTCCAAAGCCCGGGCCTGTTTCGGAACAAGCCCGGTAAAAGAAAAGAACGTTTTTTGGAGGATCGCGGTTTGTGTCGTCCGTGATTAAAAAATCTTACTTTACTTCTTCGAAGCCCTGTTCGAGGTCGGCAAGTATATCATCAATATGTTCGATCCCGATTGAAAGCCGTACCGTATTCGGTTTGATCCCCGATTCGAGAAGTTCGGTTTCGCTCATCTGGGAATGGGTGGTAGAGGCAGGATGAATCACAAGGGATTTTACATCGGCGACATTCGCCAGAAGCGAGAAGAGTTTGAGTTTTTCGGTAAAGCGCTTGGCCTTTTCCGCGTCCCCCTTGAGCTCGAAGGTGAAGATTGACGCTCCGCCCCTGGGGAAGTACTTCCCGAAAAGCTCATGATCCCGGTGGGAAGAGAGAGCGGGATGGTTCACCTTTTCCACCTGGGGATGCTTTGCAAGAAATTCCACAACCTTGAGCGTGTTTTCCGTATGCCGTTCCACCCTGAGCGAAAGGGTTTCCAGGCCCTGGAGGAAGAGGAAGGCGTTGAAAGGCGAAAGCGCGGAGCCGGTGTCCCGGAGCAGCGTGACCCTGGCCTTGATGATGTATGCAAGGTTCCCCACGGCTTGGGTAAAGACAACGCCGTGATAGCTTGAATTGGGTGTGGAGAGGCCGGGGAATTTGTCATTGGCGGCCCAGTCAAATTTACCCCCGTCCACTATAACGCCTCCTATACTGGTGCCATGGCCGCCGATAAACTTTGTTGCCGAATGGACGACAATATCAATGCCGTAATCAATAGGCTTGAGCAAATAGGGAGTGGCAAAAGTGCTGTCTACGATGGCGGGAATACCGTGCCTGTGGGCAATATCGGCAACCGCCTTTACATCCACTATACTCGCGTTGGGGTTCCCCACGGTTTCAAAGAACAGGGCCTTTGTATTGGGTTTGATGGCCTTTTCAAAATTGGCGGGATTGCTTCCGTCAATGAAACTCACCTCCACCCCCATGTCCCTGAAGGTATTGGCAAAGAGATTATAGGTCCCGCCGTAGAGCTGGTTGTCGGAGACAATGTGATCCCCGGAACGGGTTATGTTCTGAATCGCATAGGTGATAGCGGCGGCTCCCGAAGAGACGGCAAGAGCGGCAATGCCCCCTTCCAGAGCGGCAATCCGCTTCTCAAAGACATCCCAGGTGGGGTTCATGATCCTGGTATAGATATTCCCCGGCTCGCTAAGGGCAAAACGGCCCGCCGCGGAGGCTGAACTGGGAAATACATAGGACGTGGTTTGATAGATGGGCACGGCCCTTGCGTCGGTGGCCGGATCCGGTTTCTCCTGTCCGGCATGAACCTGGAGAGTTTCAAATTGATACTGTTTTTCGGACATACTATTCTCCTTTCGGGTTTTTTTCCTATAAAAACAATAGGTTTAATATACTATATGATGTTTGAAGGCCTTTGTCAAGGGCTTTTTTGTGAAAATGCAGGAAATGCGAACGCACCTTGACAAACTTTCTTTGCAAGATATATTCTTGTATTTACGTATAGTAAAGGGCAACAGATAAGGTTAAATCCGGCAGATAGCCAAGTACTGGGTCCGAAAGAAGGAGGCATAATATGAACTTCAATGCGAAGGAACGCAGCGCCCGTGCGAGAAACGGCGGCGCGGTTAACTTCAAAGACGGCTGGTATGTACTGAATCTGCGCGGCACAAGCGAACAGATTGGCGATGACCACGGACGTATGCTCGCGGAGGAAATCAAGGCGTACATCGAGGAAACGAAGCAGTACGTATGGGTTTGTATGGGCATTGATTATGATTATGCCCGAAAGGATGTCGAACGCTTGAGCAGGCAAACGCTGTCGGAGGAAATCCGCGTTGAGATGACGGCGATAGCAGACGGCGTGAACGCTGTTCTCGGTACATGCTATGATGTCTGGGATATTACCGTTCTCAATTGGATGGAGGGATGGTCAGGCTATGCGTTCGACGGCGGAACGGCGTATAAGGCTCACGCGAAGCCGGCACACGACACGATTTCCATGCCTGTCCGGGAACGCCGCGATCATTGTTCCGCATTTGTCGCCACGGGCAGATACACTGCGGACGGCAAGCCCGTGATGTTTCACAATTCGTTTAACGTCTTTGAAACGAGCGGTTACGCCAATGTAATAGCGACAATCACGCCCGCCGACGGCTCAGGCCACAAGTTTACGATGCAAACGCAGATTGGCTATGTCCACTCGATGGCGGATTTTTATATCGTCCAGGCCGGCAACGGCGTCAACGATCGCGTCGCCATAACTGAAACGACAATCGGCGGTTTCAACCGGTACAACAAGGACACTAATACGAGTATTCCCGAATTTGATCGCATACGCCGCGCTGTTCAGCACTTTACCTCGATTAATGGTGAAAATGATGCAACATCGTTTGTAAGCATTATGCGCGCGGGCGAGAGCGGCGATTACGCCAACACGTGGCTGCTTGCCGATTACCGCGACAATTCTATTTGGGAATTTGAAGAAGGGCTCGTGTTTTACGAAGTAACGCATAAATTGGCAGACGATGAGAAACCGTATTTTATCGGCGCGAATTACCCGAAGTATCCGCCCATCAAAAATCTCGAATGTTCCAATGACGGCGGTGATGACGTTCGCAGACACCAGGGAGCGCGGCGCGTCCGTCTGCCGCAGCTCGTTGAAAAATACGGCGCTGAAGGCGGAATCAACCTCGAAACCGGACGCCGGATCATCGCCGACCATTATGATGTTTACAACGACTGCGAAACGGAGGGAAACAGCCGGACCGTCTGCTCGCATTACAACTTCGACAAACGTGAGTATATGTCCGACCCGTCGCGCCCGAAGCCGTACCAACCGCGCGGCGCGATAGATGGCATGGGTATCGACGCGGAGCTTGCGAAAACGCTGCAACTGAACGCCCGATGGGGCAGCAGCTGCGGCACGGCCTTTTACGCCGGCGAATTCCTGGCGAAACACCCACAGTTCGACCATCTGAAACTGTTTTTGCACGACAGACCGTCTTATCCGTGGACGGTGTTGCCGGAAAATAAGTAAACTGTTTAGTGAGTAAAAAGCGTGGTGCTAAGGCCGGGGGTTTCCGGGGTTCCGCTATCGCGCCGCCCCCTCGCGATTTCCTGAGCCAAGGCCCTAGTGTCCGGACACGATTGTAACAGTGGATACATGAAGAATTTTATTAACCGCGAAGTTAAAGAAGTCGAATAAGTTTTTTAAGAAACCTCTCTTTCCTTCTTCGACTTTTTCGACGTTGTGGTAAAATATTCTTCTTCCGGTCTTGAGTTCGCTGCCCACAGTTTGAATGATGTCGGGACACTAGCATATATCCTTACGTTGTTTGTTCTCCCGATATTGGGATATCGTGATTCCCGCGTACTTCCTAAAGAGCTTGTACAAAGTTCTGGCGGATGTAAAACCTACAATTTCCGCAATTTTCTCGATTGAAAAGTCTGTGGAGCATAAATATTTTTTAGCATATTCTATACGAATTTCGCTTAAATTATGCATGACAGAAGTATTGAAAATTTGCATGTATACGTGATTAAGATGCCGGGGAGAAATATTGGCATGCCCGGCCACATCTTCCAGAGTTATAGACTCGGCAAAGTGGGAATGCAGAAATTTATTGGCCCTAAGCACATAATTGGGTATACCCGCCAGCGCCTTGTCTGTGACCCGCGGCTTCGTGGTATGCCGCAGAGATTTGATTATAAATTCATGTAACTTAAAACAGACAGTGCTGTTCCAGGCAAGCTGTCTATTTATCCATTCGTTGCCAACATCACTCAATATATTACTTCCGTCAAAAGGTATTTTAGAAAGGATAAACGAGCTTTTGTCCAACTGTTCAAGGGAATTCCGCAGATCCGTATATTCTTTTTCCCCTTCGGGACCGCGGCAGGACTGCGCGGCAATAGGGAGAATATCCCACATACAGACAAAATAATTAAAACTGCGGTTTGGTTGAAAAAATAGTTGATGTTTTACATTTTTTGCAAGTATAAGCGGCTTATTTTTCGCGCAGGTTATTATCTTGTCCTTAACCATTATCTGGAAAGGTTCGTCTAAAGCATAATGAATTTCGTAAAAAGGGTGTTGCTGTAAAAATGAACCGGGCCCATTATCCAATATGGCGGCAAAGGCCAGGACAAATTCATAGGATTCCAGCTTCAGATTGGTTATATGATCAATATCAAATCTTTTGGGCCCGCATTCCTTCATTTTCGCTATTGTAACACCACAATCCAAAAGTGGAAACTCTAAAACGGATAAAAAAAGCCAATTTTTGTCCCGATTGTTCATTGTGTGATGTATGGACTAAAAGTAAAATACTGAAAATGGTGAAATCGAATTTTTCGGGGCGGCCCTTGCGTATAAAAAAAGACGGCTTTCTGTACGAGTTCGACAGGAACAAGGCGCTCTTTTTTATGGCCGCCCCGGCGGTCATCCTGGTACTGGTACTTTCCTACCTTCCCATGACCGGTCTGGTCCTGGCCTTCAAAAATTACCGTTTTAATCTGGGCATCTTCGGCAGCCCCTGGTACGGTTTCAACAATTTCCGCTACCTTTTCCAGTCGGGAACCGGTTTTCGTATTACCAGGAATACCTTCCTCTACAATTTAGTCAATCTGCTTACTTCCCAGGCCCTGGCAGTCGTGGTGGCTGTCTTTATCTCCGAACTGTCGGGGAGACTGTACAAACGGTTCTGCCAGTCGGTGATCTTCCTGCCCTACTTCATTTCATGGGTCATCGTGGGGACCTTCGTTTTCAATATTTTTAACTATGAAACCGGGATTATAAACGGTGTCCTGAAATCCCTGAGCGTGGAGCCGGTGAATGTGTACGGTATGCCCCATGCCTGGCCCGTTATTATCTGTATTTTTAACTCCTGGAAATGGGTAGGTTACAACTCGATTATCTTCATCGCCTCTATCACCGCCATAGACCAAGAGTGCTTCGAGGCCGCCGATATTGACGGCGCCAACATCTTCCAGAAGATCTGGTATATTACGTTCCCTTCAATCAGGCCTACCGTCATTATCGTACTGCTTCTGCACATGGGCCGGATTCTCCGGGGGGATTTCCAGATGTTCTACCAGATAGTGGGGAACAACGGGCAGCTTTACAACGCCACCGATGTGATCGATACCTACGTGTTCCGTTCCCTGGTTTCCAACGCGAACCTCGGTATGACCGCCGCCGCGACACTGTACCAGTCGGTCCTCTGTTTTATCACCATCATGGTGGTGAACCATATCGTAAAGAAAATCGAAGCGGACTATTCGCTTTTCTAGCAGCCTTTGGAGGAAAGATGAGCGCCCAGGTACACCACAGGATCAGAACTACCGCCAGCATGAAGATCTTTAATATCACCGGATGGATCGTTATTACCGTTATTACCCTTGTCTGCCTTTTGCCCTTCATCCTGCTTATCTCCGGTTCCTTTAGTTCCAATCAGTCGATTCGTTTTTACGGTTACAGCATACTTCCCCGGGATTTTACCCTGGAGGCCTACAGGGTCGTTTTCAAATACCCCGAAAAGGTGGCCCGGGCCTACGGGGTAAGCATCTTTATCACCGTCACCGGGACGGTCTGCGGGCTTTTTCTTCTTACCATGACCTCCTACGTGATCAGCCGGAAGTCCTTTAAGTACCGGAATATTCTTTCCTTCTTTTTTTACTTTACCACCCTTTTCAACGGCGGCATGGTCTGTACCTACATTTTTTATATACGTTACCTTCATCTTAAAGACAGTTTGTTGGCGCTGATCCTGCCGGGCATGTTCAATGTGTTCTACCTCTTAATCATGCGGAGTTTTGTCGCCTCCATACCCCAGGCTCTGATTGAATCGGCGAAGATCGACGGGGCGGGGGAGTTTAAAATATTTGTCCGTATCATACTGCCGCTGCTTCCCTCCGGACTTGCAACGATAGGGCTGTTTATGGCCCTGGAATACTGGAACGACTGGTACAACGCCATGTTGTATATCAGTACCAGTACCAAGTACCCCCTGCAGTATATGCTCTACGACTTACAGATGCAGACCCAGGCCCTGGCGCAGATTGCGAGCCAGGTGGGGATCCGGGTTGAGGATTTACCCACCAATTCTCTGAAGCTGGCTATGGCAGTGGTGGCCACCGGTCCCATTGTCTTTCTTTATCCCTTTGTCCAGAAATACTTTATCAAAGGGGTGACCATCGGATCGGTAAAAGGCTAAGTACATTTTTCTTAGTGGTATCAATATCCCCGCCTTGGGCGGGGGATTAAATAAACGTGGATAGGAGGATGACGATGAAAAAGTTTTTTGGATTAACGGCGCTTATGCTGATGCTGTTGGCCCTGGCGGGCTGCGGCAAAAAGGCGGCTTCCAATTCCGGCACTGCCGGGAGTTCCGGCGGGCTTGATACCTCGCGGCAGGTTGAGCTTTCGATGTATATCATTGGGGTGGAACCTCCCAAACAGGCAGAGCTTTACGAGAATTTCAACAAGCTGTCACTGGAAAAACTTAATGCGGCCCTCAAGATAAACTGGATCAATTATTCGGAGTTTCAAACCAAATACCCCGTGCTTTTTTCTTCCGGCGAAGCCTTTGACATGGCTTATACGGCCACCTGGCTTAATTTCGTGTCTCTTGCCCAGCGGGGGGCCTTTATGGAACTGGACGAACTGTGGCCTAAATACGCCCCCATGAACTATGCCCGTCAGTCAAAAACCGCCCTTAATCAGGCCACAGTGAACGGTCACTTCTACTGTATCCCCACCCTGCTTCCTACCTATTCCGCCTTTGGGCCGATACACCGGGCCGACCTTGCGATCCCTTATGGCTGGAACGGCAAGATGGATAACTTTGAGGACATGGAAAAATTTCTGGAGATTATCCGCGCCAACAACCCCGGCATTGAACCTCTCCAGGTCTCTCAATTCGGCTCTGATGTGGATGATGTGTTTATCTATAATGACGGAATGTACCCTATTAAAGGTTCTACCAACGACTTCTTCTTCTTTGATCCTGCCGAAGCGAATCCAAAACTCTTTACCTGGTGGGAATACGGAAAGGCGCGGGAATTCCTTACCATGATGAAACGCTGGAACGACAAGGGCTATTTTATCAAGTCCGGCCTTTCGGACCCCGACAGTGAAAAATTCCAGGGAGGGAAAAGCGCTGTTTTTTTCAATAACATTGATTGGTGGGAAGAATACTACCGGGACCGTCCTGAATGGGATGTACGGTGGAATAACTTTGTGACCGATGTTTCCAATTTGCCCTTTACCCAGGATGCCCTGGCCCTTCCCACCACCGCGAAGAATCCCGAACGGGCCTTGTACGAACTTATTACCAACGACGAGCAGGTTTTCCGGGCCTTATACTACGGCGTGGAAGGCAAGAGCTATGAACTGGTGACCGAAGGGGGACAAACCCAGATACGGGCTTTGAATACCGATGATTACAGGTTCTCCAATCTCTGGGCCGCCAGGACCAATGAATTCATGCTTCCCGTGGTGGGCGCTCCCTCCGATCTTAGGGAACGAAAAGCCGCCTACGATGCGTATATCAAGGATGGGGTTAAATCCCAGAAATTCCGTTCCCTCGTAATCGACACTTCTTCCGTGGAGACCGAATACGCCGCCTGTATCGCTATTCATCTACAGTACTGGTGGCCCCTGGAATTGGGTTATGTGGATATGGAGACCGGACTTAGAGATTACCAGACGCAGATGACCGCCGCCGGCATTGAACGGGTCCGCGCCACATTGCAGAAGCAGCTTGACGATTACATCGAAAACTACAAATGAAACAAGTTTACAAACACGCAATGAGTCCGGTGAGGATAGCGGGACATCTTCTGAAGAACCGTATCATTTCCGGCCCTTCAACGATCCACACAACTTCAAATGGGCAGGTGTACCCTTCGGAATACGGAATGCGCTTTTTTGAAGCCAGGGCAAGGGCAGGCGCGGGTCTGGTAACCTGCGCGTGTATTACTGTAGGCGATTCATCCGATAACGGGGTTACGTGCAACTGGGATGTAACCAGGCCGAATCACCTCAACCGGCTGGCGGAAATGGCCGAACGGATACACTTTTACGGCGCGAAATGTACCATGGAAATCATTGGCATTTTTCCCGAAGGCTACACTGTCTGTGACGGGGCTTTGATTCTGGGCGGGCCCCGGACTGGGCATTTTATGCCTCTGGACAAAATGATGAAATACAAAGAAGACTGCGTCAATGCCGTCATGGCGATCAAAAAAGCGGGATTTGACGGAATCATGATACACGCGGGGCATAATGTTCCGTTTGCCCAATTTCTTTCACCCCTCACCAACAAACGTAGCGATGAATATGGCGGCTCCACGGAAAAGCGATGCAGGTATGTCAAAGAGGTTCTCCAGGCTATCCGCGCAGCCATAGGCCCGGACATGATTTTAGACCTCCGTGTCTCCGGTTCTGAATTCGAGCCCGGCGGTATCAATATTGAAGAGGGTATACGTATCGCGGAAATACTGCAGGAGCATGTAGACATCATCCAGGTATCGGCCGGTATGCATTCTCCGGAATGGAGGACTGTAGCCCACCCTTGCGGATTTTTGCCGCCCATGCCCAATGTATTTCTTGCGGAAACCTTTAAGAAATCGGGGCGGATTAAAAAACCTTTTATCTCAACCATAGGCGCCATAAGAAACTTGTCCGATGCGGAATCTATCATCGCGGAAGGAAAAGCGGACTTTGTGGTAATGGTTCGTTCTTTTATTGCCGACATTGATGTTCTGAAAAAAGGACTTGAGGAAAGGGACAGTGATGTTACTCCCTGTATCAGATGTATGCGCTGTCATGATTCTGATAATTACAGCCACCACATGCAGTGCTCTGTGAATCCCCGGGTGGGTATGGAGCATTTTCTTGAGCGGGTTCCTCCGGCGCCGAGGGCCAAAAATGTTGCCGTTATAGGAGGAGGTCCGGCGGGAATGCAGGCGGCGCTTACAGCCGCGTCCAGGGGCCATACGGTTACGTTGTTTGAACAGACCCAATCTTTGGGCGGTATCATAAAGTTTGCCGATCATGTGTCCTTTAAGTACCCCTTAAAAAACTACAAGGATTTTATGATCGCCCAGATTGAAAAATCACAGGTGACCGTAAGACTCAATACCAAAGCTTCACCGGCAGATATCGAAGGATATGACGCGGTGATCGCAGCGGTGGGCAGTGTTCCCCTTATACCGCCAATTCCCGGTATCGAAAAGGCTGTCCGGGCATTGGAGGTTTACGGAAATGAATCCGCCCTGGGAAAGAATCTGGTTGTTGTAGGAGGCGGACAGGTTGGCTGTGAGACGGCGCTTCATCTAACACGGCTTGGCAAAACTGTTACCATCCTTGAGATGCGTGATACGCCTGCCCCGGACGCTTCTCCCACACACCGGGATGAATTGCTTGTGGAAATGAAAAAAGAAAAGGAACTTACCGTTATCTGTGGAGCGGTCTGTACGGCTATTGAAGAGGGGAAGGTTAGTTATCTACAAGATAATATTACCAAAACTCTTAACGCGGATGCCATAATACTGGCTGCCGGTATGAAGCCTCGCCGTATGGAGGCGGATGCTTTTATCGGGTTGACAGATCTCTACCATGCGGCGGGTGATTGTGTACGTCCCCGCACAGTGGAATGGGCGGTAAAAGAAGGATTTTACGCCGCGATGAATCTTTGAACAATAGAGTTATTCAGAAACTTCAGTTTCCGTATAACCCCAGTATTGCTTCCAGCACACCGCCGGCAACGGCAAGCGCCTTGTCGGAAACGGTGAAGCAGTGTTCCCGTTTGCAGCGGGGATCGATATCTCCGGCCTTCATCCCCTTGAAAACCTCAATCCCGGAAGGAAGAATTCCCCGGACTACACCGTCAATGCCGGCCTGTATGGGGAGTCCCGCAACTTCCGCAAGCGTATCCCCGGCCTGTACCGTATCCCCGATTGAAACCAGCGCCCTGAAGATTCCCGCCGCGGGAGAGCGGAGAAGCCGTTCGACGCTGTAACCGCCGATCTCGCCGGGGACGCCGGTATTGGGAAGGGCGCCGCCTTTGGTAATGACCCGGCCGAGTGTATGTCCCCGCATGGTTTCTATGACGGCATGACAGTCCGTTCCCGCATTAAAGCCCGGCCCCAGCGCGATAACGCTGCGGGCATCGTTACGGGAAGTGCCGGTATTGCGTTTTGCCATGATCGCGTCAATCAGTACCGGGGCCTTCAATTGATCCCTGCAATCGCATTGAGGATCGACAAGGACGGCGATTTTTCCTTCTCCGGAAATACGAAAGGCCTCTTCCGTGTTTGCGGCCAGCACCGCCTCGCAATCTTCGACCCGCGCATGGTTTTGGTAGACCGCTTCGGAAAAGCAGACGCTCCTCCGTACCGCAAGCGGTTTTTCAACTTCGGTCATCACGATATCGAAACCGGCGTGGCGGAGCCGCAGGGCTGTGCCGGAAGCGAGATCCCCCGCGCCCTTTATCAATACCATCCCGGGTCTTTTGGAATTCAAATCCGTTTCCATAGTTTTTGGGCACGTTCCCTTGAGCGGGCCAACAAGGCTTCTTCGTCAATGTTTTTAAGTACCCGCTCTTCCATGATTAGCCTGCCGTTGATAATCGTGGTATCCACATGACGGCCCGAAACACCAAAGAGGATGTGGCTGTTGATCGTGTTTTCGTTCAGGGGCGTAGGCGCTTTGTAATCCACGATGATGATATCCGCGTAATGATCTTTCTTTAGGGCGCCGAGTTTGCCTTTGATGAAACGTTCCATGATTGTTTTGTTGTTTTCAAAAAGCATAAGATGGGGTTCCGCCCAGGCAACGGAAGGAATACCGGCTCCGTGTTTATGGAGAATTGCCGCTGTCTTCAGAGACTCGGTCATGTCGGAACTGTAGCCATCGGTTCCAAGTCCCATGAGTATCCCTTTCCTGATCATGGTCAATACCGGAGAAAGACCGACGGCATTTCCCATGTTGGATTGGGGATTGTGAATCACCGCGGCATTGCTTTCCTTCAGAAGCTCCATCTCTTCTTCCGTTACGTGAACACAGTGAACGGCCAGCGACTTTTCGGAAAGCAGTCCGTATGTATGAAGTCTCTCAATTACCCGCATGCCGTATTTGCCCACGGCGTCGATCTGATCCTCAATTCCTTCCGCCGCATGAATATGAAAACCGCTTCCGCAGGAGGCGGCGGCTTCGACGCACTGTTTCATCGTCTTTTCGCCGATGGTCATCTGCGCGTGCATGCCGAACAGGGACTTTAGCATATCGTCATTTTTTGACGCGCAGTGTTTTGCAAAATCAATGTTCTCCGCAATACCCGCGCCGGCAATTTCAGGTCCGTCCCGGTCGGAAACTTCATAGCAGAGGTTACTCCGTATACCGAACAGTTCCGCGGCTTCCGCGATCCTGAAGAGGCTCCCCCGGACGGCAAAGGGACTTGCGTGGTGATCGATTACCGAAGTAACGCCGGAATGTATCCCGTCGATCATGGGGCCGATTGCGCTGTAGTACACGTCTTCCGTGTCGAGTTCCCTGTCAAGCCGCCACCAGAGACCGGAGAGAATTTCTCCAAAGGTCGCAGCGGGCCTGGATCCAAGGTTCATGCCGCGGGCAAAGGTACTGTAGTAGTGCATGTGGGTATTGATGAAACCGGGCATCACAACGCGGCCCCGGGCGTCGATGCGTTCCGCGTCCGGGTATCTTGACTCAAGGGCGGCGCTTTCGCCCAGATCGGCAATGAGTCTGCCCTCAATGGCTACGGCGCCCTTTTCAATAAAGGGCATCGAAGGATCGCGGGTTACCAGGCGTCCGTTACTAATTAAAATCATATCTACCTCAACAGGTAACTGTATTTGCCTTCGAGTAAATCGATCACATCGATTAAATCGATCAAATCGATCACGGCGGCATATTTTTCCGGAAGAGTGTTTTCTTCCCTGCGCCAGGTGAAGTTTGTCTTATCCTGCAGGCGCACACGCCAGGAACCGTCCCCGAAGGAAAAGAAACCGGGATTAACACTGTCCATAAAATCTTCGCCGCTGCTGAAGACCGTAAGTTTTTCCCGGTAGGGCGATCCGTCATGGGGACAGAAGGTGGCGCAGTTGCCGCATTCGTTACACATGCGGTCGATGTGAAGGATCTGATGAATCCCTTCGACGCTTCCCGGTTCCGCATCGCTTATCATTACGTTTGCCCGGTTGGGACAGACATCAACACAGATTTCACAGATGCGGCCGCATGAAAGACAGCGGCCCGCGTCTTTTTCTATTTCCGTTTTACCGCTTCCCCCGGCAAGCACTCCCTTCTTCGCGTAGACTTCCGGGATGCTCTCCATCCGGCCGGAGCGGAACTCATGCCCGTCAATAAAATCAATTTCGAGGGAAAGTTTTTTAAGGATATCCCCGCTTGCCCTTTTGGCGTCCCTGACGGCTTTTACCACCGTGGCGCTGCCTGCCTTGCAGTCACCGGCTATGTACACATCTTCAAGGCTGCACGCGCAGTATTTATTCACCAGGGGCAGGCCTTTTGAATCAAGCTCAATTCCGTTCCGGGTAAAGATGCCGGTATCGACCCGCGCGCCCACCGCGCTTATCACCCGGTCTGTACGGATCTCTTTTCTGAGGCCTGAAGCCTTAACACTCCTGCGGCCTCCCTCATCGTAATCTCCCAGAACCATTTGTTCACAGACAAGAGTAGTACCTGTATACGAGAGAGGGGCCAGCAATTCCAGAAATTCAACTCCGTCCTCAAGAGCGCCTTCAATCTCTTCGATTTGAGCGGGCATGAATTCACGGGTTCTCCGGTATACGACAGAAACCTTTTCAACTCCCCTGTTCCGTTTTGCCGCCCTGGCGCAGTCCATGGCAACGTCTCCTCCGCCGATGACAACTACTTCCCTTCCCAGATCAAGATTGAGAAAAGAACGTTTTGAATCTTCAAGAAAGGCAAGCGCGTCAACTGTCCCTTCAAGTTTTATGTCGCCGGGAAGCCACGCTCCTGTCGCAATAACCACAAAGCGGTGATGTTTCCGCAATTCTTCTATAGAGTCTATCTCTGCAGCGAATTTAAATTCCACACCGGCCTTTTCCGCAAGGGCAAGATCCTGTTTAATCGAAGATTCGGGGATCCTGAATGAGGGGATCACATACTCCACGATGCCGTAGGGTCTCTCCCGTTTTTCATAAACCGTAACCGGTACCCCGTTCCGTCTCAAAAAGATTGCGGCCGCAATACCCGCGGGCCCGGCGCCGATGACTCCGGCGGATTCGGAAGTTTTCAAAGGCGGTGTTTTTATTGAGGCGATATATTCATCCCCCGCTTTTTCACAGGCAACGCGTTTTGCCTCACGGATTGCAAGAGAATCATCATAGTCCACGCGCGTACAGTAAAACTGACACTGGTGATCACAGATTGCACCGAGGATCGCCGGAGCGGTATTTTCGGCAAGAATGATTTCGTAGGCTCCCCTGTAGTCGCCTTTTGAAAGACGTTCAAGGTATTCCGGTATCTTCTGATGAATCGGACAGCCTCCCCTTCCGCAGGGAGCCTTGGCGCAGTCAAAGAGAGGCAGCTCTGAATCTGTTTTCCGCGAGGCTCTCTGCCGATATTCCCGGCGGTAACGCTTCATTCCGCTTATCCGGGCAGCCAATTCATTGAGGGCTTCCGTCTTAACGCCCTTCCCGGTTTCTATCCCCCGGGCAATCAGGGCAAGCTGTGTGAAGCGTTCATAGCCTCCCGGCTTGAGCAGGGTGGTGGCCACCGTTACCGGCGCGATGCCCGCGGAAAGAATATCTTTCAGGTTGAAGGCATCGGCGCCGCCCGAATAGGAAACGGGAAGCTCATCACCAAAAACTCCGGCAAGTTTTTTTGCGGCGTTTATGGAAAGGGGAAAGAGTGAGCGGCCTGACATATACATTTCATTTCCCGGAAGTTCATTTTGTTTTATCTCTACCGGGAAAGTATTGGTAAGCTTTACGCCGAAGCTCAAGTTGTTTTTCTTTGCGGTATCAAGCAGGCGGCGGATCATATCGACCGCGTCATCAAACTGAAGATCGTTTTTAAAATGATGATCGTCAAAAGAAACAAAACCATAAGCCATTTCGTCCAGAAGACGGCGGGCCGTTTCGTATCCCAGCAGAGTAGGATTACACTTGATGAAGGTGTTGAGTTTCTTTTCTTCAATAAGATAAGAGACTGTCTTTTCAATCTCTTCGCGGGGACAGCCGTGCAATGTTGAAAGGGTAATGCCCGGAGAAACGGCGGGAGAAACGGATTGGAGATCCTTTTTTGAAAAATGTTTAAAGGCGCCGGCATTGTTTTCGATCCATGAGTAACAGGAATCCCAGGCCCGGGTTCCTGAAGCGTCTTTAAGGCCTTCAATAAAAGCGTCAATCTTCGGCGATGCGATCCCTTCAAAGCTGTAACCTACGCTCATGTTGAACATAAAATCCCGCTGTTCGGCAAGGTCGTATTCCCGTGCCAGTATATGACAGAGAAACCATGCCTTGACGTATTCGGCAAGCGCCTCCTCTACAGTCAGTTCCGTAGACCACTCGACATTGTAGCCTGAGTCCATCGCGTTGATGCAGGGCCGGCTGACGGCCTTGCGCATCTGCGCGCCGTCCATTGTTTGTACGGTTTTGAGTTCCATGAAGCGGGCGCCGGAAAGATAGGCGGCGGCGATGTTCTGGGCAAGCTGTGAATGGGGCCCTGCGGCGGGCCCTATCGGAGAAGCAAGGGATTGCCCGAAGATTCTGAAATTTCCGCCGCCCCGGTAGAATTTTTCATCCCTGATCCCAAAGATTGAATTGTGATTCTTATACTCCCCTTCGACTCGCCGGAGGAGATCCGGAAAGGGGATCGGTCTCATGATTTCACTCATGTTACAAGTATAGCATATCCGGGCTTGTTTCAAAACCATGCGCTTTAGCACATAATCAATTAGTTTTGGGACAGACTCAACGGTATGGAGTTCCCTTCATGGGAAGCCTGTCCCGCAGAAGGCCGTCTCTTGCAAGGTATGCCCCGCCTATCGCGGGACACACCGGGATGGCGGCAAGTTCCCCTACTCCCTTGGCTCCGAAAGCCAGGGAAGAAGGATGCCGCGGCTTTACAAAGATGATCTCCATGGGGGGCGCCGCGTCGGAACGGAGGAGACCCAGGGCGCCGTATTTCCGCAGGGGCCGGCCTCCCTCCAGAGGAAAGTCCTCGGTAAGGGCATAACCCATCCCCATGAGGAGGCCGCCTTCGATCTGACCTTCCGCGGACAGGGGGTTTACCACAGTCCCTATGTCGTAGGCCGCAGTGATACTGTCAACCCTGCCTTCCCTGTCAAGGATCGCCATCACGGCGGAATAGCCGTAGGCCACATGGCTTACCGGATTCATCTTGCCGGAACCCATGGGATCGGTCTTTCCCAGATACTCGCCGTAAAATTCCTTCCCTTCAAGGGACTCAAGGCTTCCATGCGCCTCATCCATGGCGGCCTTGAGTTTCAACGCGGCCTGACGCAACGCTTCCCCGGTAAAGAGAGTCTGCCGGGAAGCGGTGGTGGTGCCTGAATCGGGAGTGCGTTCCGTGTCGGGAGTTTCAACCGTAAAGGCGCCGGGAGGAAGGCCGGTAGTCTCGCACGCGATCTGCAAAACTACCGTCGCAAGTCCCTGACCGATACAGGCGGCGCTGGTTCTGATATGAAGCTTTCCTTTTTCGATTGAGATGATGCAGCGGCCCGTATCGGGAAGTCCCACACCCAGCCCTGAGTTCTTCATGGCGCAGGCGATGCCCGCGGTCTTTCCGGTTTTCGCCGCATCTTCAAATTTTTCTTTTAACGCAAGAAGACATGCCTCAAGCTCCGTATCGTCCCCGGCAATCTGTCCGTTGGGGAGTGTTTCTCCGGGATGTATCGCGTTGCGGTAACGGATTTCCCACGGGCTGAGGCCGGCCATTTCCGCGAGGAGATTGAGGCAGCTCTCCATGGCAAAGCAGGACTGGGTTACTCCGAAACCGCGGAAGGCCCCCGCGGGAATATTGTTGGTATAGACCGCTGTTCCTTCTATATCAATGTTCTGAAAATTGTAGGGCCCTGCCGCGTGGGTGCAGGCCCGCTGGAGCACAGGCCCGCCAAGACTCGCATAGGCCCCGGTATCGGAAACGATCACCGCCTTCATTCCGGTGAGCCTTCCCTCTTCATCACAGCCCAGCGTAAAATCCATCTCCATGGCGTGGCGTTTGGGATGAACGGCGATACTCTCTTCCCTGCTCAGGCAAACCTTTACCGGTTTTTTGAGAAGCCACGCGGCAAGACACGCATGATGCTGAACGCTCATGTCCTCCTTGCCTCCGAAACCGCCGCCGACAAGCTGTCCCCTTACCCTGATCTGTTCCGGCTTAATGCCGAGCATGCGGGAACATTCCCGCCGTTCATCGTAGACGCTCTGTCCGCCGGAATAGAGAACGAGTTTATCGGTTCCGTCGGGAAGGGCAATGGCGCACTCAGTCTCCATGAACGCATGTTCCGTAAAGGGTGTTGAAAAATGCCTGCTTACAACATGCCTTGATTCCGCGATGGCCTTTTCCGCGTTTCCGCGGACAAGATGTTCATGGGCCAGTATGTTGCGTTCCCTGTCGTGGATCAGCGGCGCGCCTTCCGCCATTGCGGAGGCGGGACTGAGAAGCGGCTGGAGAACTTCGTAGTCTACACGGATGAGGGCCTTTACCTTTTCAAGACTCTCCTTCCTCCTGCATACCGCAAGCGCTACGGCGTCTCCCACAAAACGGGTGATCCCGCCTTCGGCGATCATCACATCATAATCGGAAATAAAAGCGAGATGACCTATCTTGTTATTGCCCGGAACATCGGCCGCGGTAAAGATCGCGGCACAATCCGGGTGAGAGAGGGCTTCCGCCATATCTATTTTTAAAATCCGTGCGCGGGGATGAGCGGCCCGCAAAGCGGAGGCATGAAGCATGTTGTCAAAGAAAAGATCGTCCGCATACTTTCCGCTTCCCAGTGTTTTTGTTTCCGCGTCGACACGGTGGAATCTTTCTCCCAGCCTGCCGCTGAAATTCTTTTTTGGAACAGGACTGCCGTTCCGGAAAAATTCCGCCGCCAGAAGTATTGCCCTGACGATCTTTACATACCCTGTACAGCGGCAGATGTTCGGCCTGATCGCCCTGCGGATCTCCGCTTCGTCCGGATCGGAGTTTGCGTCCAGGAGAGCCTTGGCCGCCATCACCATGCCGGGAATACAGTAACCACACTGTACCGCGCCGGCTTCGGCAAACGCAAAGGCATACACTTCCCTTTCCCGCATGTTCAAACCTTCAGGGCTGACAACTTTTTTTCCCGCGCATTTTCCCAGGGTCAATACGCATGAACGCACAGCCTTCCCGTCAAGCAGGACGGTACACGCTCCGCAGGCTCCAGAAGCGCAGCCGTTTTTTGCGGCGGTTAAATGAAGATCATAACGGAGGAAATCGAGAAGCCTGCGGTCTTCCTCACCCTGAACTTCTTTCCCGTTAACGATCAGGCTTACCGCCATCAGCGGGACCCTTCCAATTTCAAAAGCGTTTCAGGATCATCGACATCGAGAAGCGCTGTTTCATTTTCTACTTCGACAGAATACACCGCCTCAGGATGCCGCGCCTTTATGTCCCGGGGATGCTCCCCTTCCCGCAGGGACAACAATTCCTCACGGAAGGAAGCGGAAAACAAAACCGGATTCCCCGCCTCTACTTCGCCAAACCTGTCCTGACTGTTCTGCATGACTCCCCTCAGGAAAAAAGGCTGAATAATCTGCCCTTCGGTTTTGGCCGACCCAATGATCCGTGTTACCGTTTCCGTATCCAGCAGAGGCTGGTCGCAGGGGAAGAAGAGATACCGGTCCGCGGAGGAAGCCTCCACTCCGAGCCGTACAGATTCCCGCTGTCCCCTTTCGGGATGATCGTTGCGAATAATTTTTATACTCCGTAAATGTGAAAGTTTCATTGCTTCAGAGGCAACCTCATCAAACGAGGTAACAAGAATAACATTTTTGATACAATCAATGCCGCAGGCCAATTCGAGAGTATGTCTGACCAGAGGTTTCCCCCGGAAGGGAACAAGCAGTTTATTCTCTCCGCCGAAACGCCGCGAAAAACCCGAGGCCATCAGAATAGCGTCAACAGCGCTTTCCCTCAAATTACAATCCTTGCCTTAATCCTGAATATGACTATACTATGTGTCAATGGAACTGTCAAATTATTCACCTGTAAAAAACGATGGGCCCGAACCTCAGGCGCAATCACTTCTGTCAGGCTGTACGTCGGGGGGATGCGGGGCCAAGATTGAAGCGAACGCACTGGCCTCTCTCCTTTCGGGACTCAGGCTGAAGAATGATCCGGCCCTCATCGCGGGGTTCGGCGGCAACGAAGACGCGGCGGTGTACCGCATTGCCGAAAATACGGTACTGGTTTCCACGGTGGATTTTTTTCCTCCCATGGTGGACGATCCTTTTCTCTTTGGAAAGATCGCCGCGGCAAACGCGTTGAGCGACATCTACGCAATGGGCGCGCGTCCCCTCTTCGCGCTCAACATGGTTTGCTTTCCGGAAAAAATGGACAAGGCGATACTTGCGGAGATCCTTCGCGGCGGAGCGGAAAAAGTTCTGGAAGCCGGCGCGGTTCTTGCGGGGGGACATTCGATATACGATCATGAAATAAAGTACGGGCTTGCCCTTACCGGGATCACCGAAGAGGAACCGGTACTGCGCAACAATGCCTGCAGGACAGGCGATGCCCTCATCCTCACCAAGGCCCTGGGCGCAGGCCTTGTAATGTCCGCCATGAGGGCCGGGAAGGCGGATGCGACATTCGTAAAGAAGGCGGCCTCTTCAATGGAGAGACTTAACCGTTATGCGGCCGAAAAAATCACCGCGATGAACAGGGCCGCGGAAAAACCGATTCATGCCTGCACGGATGTTACAGGATTCGGGCTTCTCTCTCACGCGGCGGAAATGGCCGGGGACACACACAGCATACTTATCGAATCGGGCGCCCTCCCCCTTCTCCCCGGAGCCATTGAGTATGCACAGGCCTTCTATACTACCGCGGGAGCCCAGCGGAACCGGAATCACATGGCGGGCAGGGCGGAAACAAACGGCGTGGCGGAGGCCCTGCAGGAGATCTGTTTTGATCCCCAGACATCGGGAGGGCTCCTTGTTTCGGTAGATATGAAAAAGGCGCAGGAACTCTGCGATCTCATAAAAGCGGATGATTCCGACGCGGCGATCATCGGTGAAGTTGCGGACAGGGGAAACTGTCCTGTGATATTACTGTAAAGGAGAACGATTCATGGAAACCATTAACGTGACAGGGAAACCCTGCCCCATCCCGGTAATTGAGGCGAAGAAGGCGCTCCGTTCATGCGCCGCAGGAGAGACGGTGCGCATCCTGGTAGATAACGACATCGCCCGGCAGAACCTTGAAAAGATGGCCAAAGGACTAGGCTCGGCCTTCAGCTTTGAAAAACAGAGCGACGGAAATATACTCGTCGTCCTCACGGCGCAGGAAGGGAATACCGGCCGGAAGGAAGAGAGGAGCGGCCTGGTTCTGGCAATCGGAAAGAATACAATGGGTACGGGTAACGAAGAACTCGGCGCAATTCTGATCAAGGGTTTTGTGTATTCATTGACGGAACTTGATCCTCCGCCCGAGATAATCCTCTTCTTCAATTCGGGAGTTACATTGAGCACGGAAGGTTCCGCCGCCGTCAAGGATCTGAAAAGTCTGGAAGAAAAAGGCTGCGTCATCTCAAGCTGCGGCACCTGCCTTGATTTCTACAATCTCAGGGACAAGCTTGCCGTGGGAAATGTAACAAACATGTACGCTATCGTCGAAGCAATGGCCCAGGCGGGAAAGCTGATCAACATCTAGGATAAAACATTGAGCGACGGCGCGTCCCTTGAATATGTGTTCAGTTTCAACAGGACTGTTGACGCCATCATGGGAGAAAAATGCCTCATGGACGCGGGGACTCCGGTGATGGTGCTTCCCATGCCTGCCTGCATGGGAAGCAGGTGCGGAATATGCCTCCGGGTAGAACCTGAAAATTTTGAAGAGGCGAAAAAACTTTTGAAGGACACATACAGCCGGATCTTTCAGGTAACCGCAGATCGTAAGGGGAAACGTTTCAGGGAACTATGAGAAACCTGCGCGATTATTTTTATAAACTTGAAAAAAGAGTTATCACGGTAATCGGGAGCGGGGGAAAGACTTCCCTCATACTTCTGCTGGCGGAACAAAGTTCGGGGAAAAAAGTTCTTGTGACCACCACCACAAGAATGTACATTCCCAAAGAGATGAAGGGCGTTTGTGTCGCGGGCACATTACATGAGGAAAGCGGAAAACTTGAATCTTCTTCCCTGAATGAACTTGAAGAGATCTCTTCCCGCTTCGATCTTGTTCTTATTGAAGGAGACGGTTCAAGGGAATTGCCGCTTAAGGCCTGGGCCGAATGGGAACCGGTTGTTCCGCTCTGGACGGATCTGAGTATCGGCATTGTACCGTTGCGGCCTCTGGGCATGGCGGCAAGCGGCGGACTCATTCACCGCCTGCCCCTCTTCTCGGATCTCACCGGAATACGGGAAGGGGAAGAAATCAAACCGGAACATATAGCCGCGGCAATCAGCGGCCTTCACGCGGGGAAAACCGGCAAGGGACTCTTCGCCGCGGCGGCAGGCATGAAGATCCTCTTTTTCAACCAGATTGAAGATGAAGCGGAGATGCAAAAAGCCGGGGAAATTGCCGGCCTTCTTCCGGCGGAATTCCGTTCCGGCCTCCATTCGATTGTCGCGGGGAGCGTCAAAAAAAACCGGCTTGATATTCTGTGGGAATAGCTTATATTAGATAGAAAGTTTGTTCCGGAACCACCTGAAGTTTTGGAACAAGAGCTTAAGGATACAAAGATGAGCATTGGACAAAGCATACCCAGAGTAGATGCCTTTGAAAAAGTTACCGGCCGGGCAAAGTACACTGCCGACCTGACGGACAGGAATGCCCTTGTCGCCAAAGTGCTTCATTCAACTATCGCCAACGGACTGGTCAGGAAGATCGATACCGGTGAAGCCGAAAAGATTCCCGGAGTAATAAAGATTCTCAGTTGTTTCGATGTGCCGGACATAGAGTTCCCCACGGCGGGACATCCCTGGTCTACCAACCCGGCTCACCAGGATCCCACGGACCGGAAGCTCCTCAACAAAAGGGTGAGACTCTACGGGGACGATATCGCGGCGGTCATTGCGGAGGATGAAGTGGCCGCTTCCCGGGCTCTCAACGCGATCAAGGTTGAGTATGATGAATACCCGGCGCTGCTGAGTCCCGAGGAGGCAATGGCCGAAGGCGCTCCTCTCCTTCATGAAAACTGTCCCAACAACATACTCAAGCATACGCTGATTGAAGACGGAGACTTTGAAGAGGCAATCAGGGAACCGGGCCTTCTCCGCTTTGACAGTGTTTATGAAACTCCAATCGTGCAGCACTGCCACATAGAGCCGGTTGTTTCCTTTGCGTACATGGAAGCAGGCAGGATCGTGGTGGTGTCCTCGACCCAGATACCCCATATCGTGCGCCGCATTGTCGCGCAGGCGCTGGGGCTTCCCTGGGGCAAAGTACGGATCATAAAACCCTACATAGGCGGCGGCTTCGGCAACAAACAGGATGCCCTCTATGAACCGCTCAACGCATTCCTGACCCAGGCGGTCGGGGGAAGGCCGGTAAGACTGGAACTCAGCAGGGAGGAGATCTTCTATGCCACAAGGGTGCGGCATGCGGAGAAGATCTTCCTTTCAAGCTGGGTGCGTCCCAACGGCAGGATCGTCGCGCGTTCCTATAGGGCCCTCTCAAACCAGGGCGCCTACGGTTCCCACGGACACGGAATTGCCGCAAAGGGAACAAATGTGTTCCGCCAGCTTTATCAGGACGAGAAGGCGAGAAAGACTGAATTCTTTACGGTATACACCAACACCGCTACCGCGGGGGCCATGCGAGGCTACGGCACTCCCCAGGCGCTCTTTGCCGTTGAAAGCCATATAGAGGAACTCTCTCTCAGGCTGGGCCTCGATCCTCTGGAGTTCCGTTTCATGAACGTGATGCCCGTAGGCTGGCAGGATCCCTTTACCAAAAACATCAACTACTTCGATTCATTTCATCAGTGTGTGGAAAAGGGCAGGGCCTATATCGGCTGGGACGAAAAACGGAAACTCTACCGGAACCAAAACGGCCCTCTGCGCCGCGGAATCGGCATGAGCCTCTTTTGGTACAATACCGCCGTGTGGCCGATCTCCATAGAGATCTCCGCGTGCAGGATGATCCTCAACCAGGACGGCAGCGTTCAGGTGCAGCTCGGCGAAACGGAAATAGGCCAGGGCGCCGACACGGTCTTTACCCAGCTTACCGCGGACACCCTGGGCATTCCCTGGCAGAATGTTCATGTGAACTCTACCCAGGATACCGATATTACTCCCTATGGTTCAGGCGCCTACGGTTCAAGGCAGACCTATGTCGGAGGCGCCGCGATAAAGCAGACGGCGTCGCTTCTCAAGCAGAAGATCCTCCTCTATGCCCATGAGTACACCCGCATGCCCGTTGAGAATCTTGACATCATTGATGCCGTTATCGTACTTACAAGCGGTAACAACCGGCCGCTCATGAGCCTTGCGGAACTTGCGACAGAAACACTGTACAGCGAACAGAAGGCCGAACACCTCACCGCCGAGGGAACCGCGCAGGTCAAGACCAACGCGTTCAGCTTCGGCTGTTCCTTTGCCGAAATTGAGGTTGACATTCCCATGGCAAAACTCCGCCTCCTCAACCTGATAAACGTTCACGACGCGGGCAGGATCATCAATCCCCAGACCGCCGGAGGGCAGGTTCACGGCGGCATGAGCATGAGCATAGGCTACGGCATGTTTGAAGAATTCAAATACGATCCGAAAACAGGAAGACTGCTCAACGGAAACTTCCTGGATTACAAGCTGCCCACAACGCTGGATCATCCCCGGCTGGAGGCGCAGTTTGTGGAAAACTGGGAACCCACCAGCGTCTTCGGTACCAAGGCCCTGGGAGAGCCGCCGGCCGTACCCTGCGCGCCGGCAATCCGTAACGCGTTGCTCAACGCGACAGGAGTCGCGGTAAACCGTATCCCGCTGACCCCTCATGTTCTTTTTGAAGAATTCAAAAAGGCCGGGCTCATCAATTGAGTAATTATTATGAACATTACTATCATTGAGGATTTTTTATGTATGATATAGAAGCCCTGTACGAAGCGGAATCCGTCGATCATGCAATAAAATTACTGGAGGAGCATCCTGAGGCAAAGATCATCGCCGGGGGAAGCGATGTACTGATCAAGATCCGGGAAGGGGATCTGGCCGGAATAAGCCTTGTAAGCATACAGGGCCTTGATGAACTGCGGGGGATACGCATGGAAGGGGACGACCTCTGGATAGGCGCCCTGACCAGTTTTTCCCATATCGCAAGGGATCCCCTGATACTGAAGCACATACCGGTTCTTGCCGAAGCCGCCGATACCATCGGAGGGCCGCAGCTCCGCAATATCGCTACCATCGGGGGAAACACCTGCAACGGAGTTACATCGGCCGACAGCGCCTCTACCCTTCTCGCCTGGGACGCCGTCATGGAATACAGGGGCCCGGACGGAATCAGGAAGGCTCCCATACAGGAACACTATGTCTCGGCGGGAAAGACCGGCATCCGCCCGGCGGAACTGCTGCTGGGCATCATCATCCCCAAAGCAAGTTACGAAAACTGTTTCGGGCATTACATCAAGTACGCCATGAGGGAAGCCCTTGACATCGCAACCCTCGGCTGTTCGGCAAACGTAAAGCTTTCCCAAAACAGGCGGAACATCGAAAGCCTCCGCATGGCTTACGGAGTGGCGGGCCCCGTCCCCCTCAGGGCAAAAAGCGCGGAGGAGGAAGCGGCAGGGAAACCGCTGCATGCCCAAAGCATCGACGCAATCGCGGAGGCTGCCCTCAGGGACATCAATCCCCGCAGCAGTTGGCGCGCAAGCAAAGAATTCCGTATTCAGCTTGCCGGAGAAATGGCCAGGCGCGCGATAACAGAATCACTGCGCCGCGCAGGAGGCAATGCGTGAACGAAGCAGGAAAAACCGGTTTCAAAAAACAGATAAAGCTTATCCGCTGCAGGATAAACGGCAGGGAAACCGAAACCGCCGTCGATGTCCGCGCCTCTCTTACCGACATGCTCCGGGACGAATACCGGCTTACCAGCGTCAAGAAAGGCTGCGAAGTCGGCGAATGCGGAGCCTGCAATGTCATCATAAACGGAGAGAATTTCAATTCATGCATATATCTTGCGGTCTGGGCGGACGGCAAGGACATTATCACTACCGAAGGTCTTGTTTCACAGAGCGGGGAACTGTCCGCCCTGCAGCAGGCCTTTATCGACGAAGGAGCCGTACAGTGCGGTTTCTGCACACCGGGTTTCCTCCTGTCCGCCAAAGAGGTCGTCGATTCAAAAAAAGACTACAGCGATGCGGAACTGCGCAGGCTTCTCTCCGGCCACCTCTGCCGTTGTACAGGCTATGAAAACATTCTCCGCGCGGTACGCAGAGTGGTGAAGACGGGGATATAGCGGCGCCGGCATTTTTACTCCCAGCTGAATTTGCTTACCCGGACAAAAATATTTTCTTCGGTGGGCCTTGAGGGAGCGGCATTGGGATTTGAATTGGACGCGGAAGCGCCGGGAAATATGCTCAGTTTGTCGCCTTCAACTACCCATGAACCCAATTCCGTATCTTTGGTTGTCGTTGACGCATTGGCGGCAAACAACTTGTCTTCCTCGGTATAAAGATTCCTCAGCTTCCGCTGAATCTCTTCGTTAAGATAATGAGTGAGGGTATCTTCGCCGAATTCATAGCCCCCGGAATTTATTTCCGTGGACAAGTATTTGCAGGGAAGCGTGTAGACGGTTCCCGAGCTGGTAACAAAAGAAGTCAGCTCCCATTTTCCGGCAAGGTCGGGAGAAATATCCGAATCGTTATGCAGCGCGTCTGTGCAAGAGACAAGAGTCAAAATCAGGATGACGCCTGTAATTACCGCAGTATTTTTTCCACTTTTCATGTTACAGCCTTCCATTTCCACCGTTATTCCGCAAAGGAACCTAATCGTACTATTATACCATATTTTCGATGATTTTGCCAATAACCGGAATTGCCGCGAAGAGGCAGGGCAATGCCATTTACTTTTTCAGCGTCAAAATTCCCCTAAAAGCAGCATACTTCAATGAAGACATTCTTGTCTCCCGTGACGGCATTGACAAGCCGGAAGGGACGCTGAGTTTCCGGGAACAGTGTCCGGCAATCCAGTTGCTTGACAAATTCCTCACCGACAGCACGGTAGAGGATCGGAAACCTGAACCGGTTCACGTATTGCGCCAAAATAAAATCTAACCTGAATCCGTATAGAAAATCCACTAAGTCTTTATAATACAAGGAAATACAAAATAATCAGCAACACCCAACAGGTGAAAGAAAAAGATCACGCCTTTCCCTCACGTGGTACACCTGCTCAAGATGGCTCTTGATATCGCGGTTCGTCATCCCAAACGAGTACATCGAGATGATCTGGTCGTTGAACAGCGGCACTCGCTTCCGGTGTTTCGGCAGTATCGCCGGTTCGAAGGTCCCCTGCCGGTCCCCGCGGCACCTGGATGACGGCTTCCTGGTTTTCCAGATACACCGTCTTCTCGCTGTGCCCATTCCGGCTGTCCCCGCTGTGGTCCCCGGCGTTATCATGCTTCTCATACCCCAGGTGTTCAGATATAAATAATGTCTTCTTCCGGCACACCGGAAGCAACAAGTTCCTCATAAATGATATTCGAGGTAATTTTTTTCTTCAAACCATGTTGCTTTTAAGGGAATTGTGGCGCTGAAAAAGTACATGACGCTGCCCTGCCTTTCATTTGAAGCGATTTTTGACTTTTTATGAAATTGCCCTATACTCTGGTGTAGGGTAAGGACTCATGGGATCAGGGATAAAAAATGATGAAAAAAACCTTACGAAAACTAACGGTTCCGGCTGCGCTTATGGCGCTGGCCGCGTGTGTGATGCCGGCCTGCTCCAACCCGGCGGGAATCGGCGTTCCTCCTCTGGACAGCGTTGCTCCCACGGACAGTCCCGTTCCCCCGGTCAGCCCTGTTCCCCCGGACAGTCCCGGGAAGTACACAGTTATCTTTAACACCGGGGACGCAAGCCCCTTCACGGTCATAACGGTGGATCCGGGGGCCGCAATCGGCGCGAATGTGTTTCCTTCCAATCCTGTCCGGGAGGGGTATGAGTTTGCGGGCTGGTATACCCAGGAGGACGGCAAGGGAAGCGTCTTTCACGCGGCATTCCCGGTAAACCACAGCATGACGGTCTACGCCCACTGGGTGGGGGTTCCGCCCCACAAGGCCGCCGTTATCTTCCGGCTGAACGACGGGACGGAGAGTGTCCTGACGGTGAAGGCCGTGGCGCCGGGGAAATCGTCGGGAGCGGATTTCCCCGCCCAACCTGCCCGGACGGGCTATAACTTCGGGGGCTGGTTTCTCACGCCCGACGGTATAGGGGCCTTTAATCCGGCAGACACAGTAGTCGCCGACAAAACGGTATACGCCAAATGGGAAATACAGACCTTTAACGTTATCTTTAACAATACCAACGGGGAGACCCCCTATTCCAAATCGGTGAGGTACGGGGACGCAATCGGCGAGGAGGGCGCATTTCCCTCCAATCCTGTCTGGACCGGCCATGTCTTCGCAGGCTGGAATACCAGGACGGGCGGTACGGGAACGCTCTTTACCGCGTCAACGGTGGTAACCGCCGGTATAAATGTCTACGCCCAATGGATCACGGAGCCGGACTACGCTGTCTTCAAGCTGAACGACGGGACGGAGAATCTCCTGGTAATTCCGGTCAGCCCCGGGAACGCCGTCGGCGCTGATTTCCCCGTCAATCCCGGCCGGGCGGACTACGACTTTACGGGCTGGAATACCCATCAGGACGGTTCGGGGGATGCCTTTACCGCGTCGACGGCGGTAGACGTCAATATCGAAGTCTATGCCCAGTGGGAGGGCAAACCCTATACGGTAACGTTTGTTCGGAACTGGGCCGCGGATGACGCCGCGGTTCCCATGATTCTTACTACTAAAACCGTTATTTTCCCGGCGGCCATCGGCGAGGATTTCGCTCCTGCCTCTGAGAGTGGGGATTACTTCTTTACGAACTGGAACACCCAGGCCAAGGGTTTGGGCACGGTCTTTGACAGCGGAACGGCGGTAAACGGCAATATATGGGTCTACGCCCAATGGATGGGCGTTACCTATACGATAACGTTTAACAAATACGGTGGAGATACTGACGCGGATCCGCCCAGCAAAACCGTTACCGCACCGAACACCCTGGGAGATCTTCCTGCCCCGCCAACCAAAACCGGTTACATCTTCGCGGGCTGGAATACCGAGCCAGACGGCATGGGAACGGTTGTTACCCGGACAACGGCGGTACACGCCACTATGACGGTCTACGCCCAATGGACGCACCATATCGCCGAGGGTGGGACGTTCACCCTCACGGCGGTGGAGGGTGAGTCATCGAAGACATGGGAAATCCACACCTTCACCGAATCCGGCACACTCACCTTTCCTCCCGGCTATACCTCCGTTACCGCCGATTACCTTATCGTGGCGGGCGGCGGCGGGGCCGGCGGTGATCTCAACAGCATCTCTGCCTATGACTTTGCCGGCGGCGGCGGCGCAGGGGGGCTGCTGTATAAAACCGGACAAACGCTGTCCCTGACGGACAACGCTCTGGCGGTAACGGTCGGAGGGGGCGGTGAGGGAGGCGCAACGCGGACGCAAGGCGCATACGGCGGAGACTCCGCCATTGGGGATGTTAAAGTACCCAGAGGAGGGGGCGGAGGCGGCTCATCTGCGAATATGAATGGTAATGCCGGCGGATCGGGCGGCGGCGGCGGTGCAGGCCCGGGTAAAGGTCGCGGCGGTGGAGGCCAGCGCATCAATAACTCCCAGTATAAAGAATGGTTGGGAAATCCGGGCGGCGCCGGCAACCGCAGCAATGATTTCGGCAGCGGCGGCAGCGGCGGCGGCGCGGGCAGTGCCGGAAAAGAGGGAATCAATAACGGAAATGTAGTGGCGGGCGGCAACCCCTGGAACGCAACTGCTGCGGGCGCTTCCTGGATCGTGGATGCGACCAAAACAGCCGAATTTCCTGACGGAGTAAACGAGTTTGCGCGCGGCGGCAACAGCGGCGGTAATAACGCCCCCGCGGGCGGCGCGACCGGCGTAAACTACGGTGATGGAGGGTCAGGCAGTAACAACACGGTACAGAAAGGCGGCGCGGGGCACAGCGGCATCGTGGTTATCCGCTTCCTGTGTGATTTATAGCGGCGCACAGGGAGCAGTCGGCAGAGGAAGACGTCCTCATGGGAGCGCTGCCCCTTGAGGGGATGGATCTGATGGTACACCCGCCGGAGAACGAAGTCATCGGCGCCCACGGCGACAAGATGCGGTATGTGGTTAAGTGAACGGGTAGTAATTACAGGGGCGTTATAGCGGACGCGGTTATACCGTTTGGCGGTTACAATTTCTTCCAAATTCCGAATAGACGCAAACTCTTACATGCCGCGAAGCTTGTTGTCAAGCCGCGCCTTGTCCTGGTTGTTTATGACGTTTTTGTCCAGCAGGATACTGGTAATCTCGGTGAGGAAGTCTTTAAGATGCCCGAAGTGGTTTGTCTCTATCGCCGCCATTCTCGTGTCCATCGCCGCCATTCTCGTGTCCATGCTGTCAAGCCGTTCATCGAGGCGGTCGAAGCGCTTTTCAAGTGTTTCATCAAGAGCTATCTTCCCAAACCCATACTTTATAAAATTGAGACCACGGCGGCTAAACCCGACAATAAAAATAATTCCCGCCACGACCAACAACAAGATCGCCACCACAGGAGGAAAAGCCTTAATAAGAGTATCCAAAACATCCCAGCCGGTCATGTTTTTAATATAAAGCGATATTGGAGATTGGTCAACACAATTGGTCAACACGCATGTTGAATTTCACGTTTTTATGGTTTATCCTGAGAAAGCCTCGACAAATGGAGTGTCCTATGAACATACAAGTCTTGCGTCGTTTTTGCCTCTGTATCCTGGTCTTGCCTGCCCTGGGCGCCTGTTCAATCAACAGGGTGGCGGTCAACGCGGTTTCCGACGCCCTCACCGGGGAGGGGGGAAGTGATGTTTTTACCGGCGATTCCGATCCGGAACTGGTCGGGGACGCGCTTCCCTTCGCCATCAAGATGTACGAGGCTCTGCTGGATCAGAATCCCCGGCACAGGGGTCTGATTCTTACCACCGGTTCTCTCTTTATCATGTATGCAAATGTCTTTGTTCAGGGGCCTGCGGAGTTTTTGCCTGCGGTCCGGTTCCAGGACAGGCAGGATGCGGTTGCCAGGGCCAAGAAGCTGTACCTGCGGGGTGCGGATATTATCTTCCGGGGTATTGAACAGAAGTATCCGGGCTTTGCCGGTGCGGGGGACAGTCTTCCCCCGATCCTTTCAAAGATGAAGAAGGAGGACACGGCCTTTCTCTACTGGACCGCGGCAGGCTATCTTTCGGCCTTTTCCCTTGATCCCTTCGATTCTTCCCTGGGACTCCGGGTGCCGGATCTGCTGCGCTATGTTGACAGGGCCTATGAACTCGATCCCGGCTTTAACTCCGGAGCTCTGGACGAATTCTACCTTCTGGCCTACTCTTCCCTCCCCGCGACAATGGGGGGCGATCCTGAAAAGGCGGAGATTCACTTCAAAAGAGCGCTGGAAAAGTCGGGGGGCAGGCTTGCGGGGCCCTATGTGTCCTATGCGCAGTCTGTTTCCATTCCCGGCCAGGACTACAACGGTTTCAAATCCTGTCTCGAAGCGGCTCTTGCCATCAATCCCGATGATGATCCTCCCAACAGGCTGGTAAACATCCTCTCCCAAAGGAAGGCCAAAAAGCTTCTTGACATGGCCTCAGATTATTTCTTCATGGAGGACGGTGAATGGGACGAAGAAGCCTACGAAGACGATGATTACGAATATGAATAAGGAGTGTTTCAATGAATAAAACAAGGAATTTCCGCCGGTTTGCAAACCGAAAGGCCTGTATTCTTTTTGTCTTTTGTGTTGCCCTGTCCTCCGGTCTCTTTGCCCAGAAGGTGGAGATAAAACTGGCGTCATCCCTGCCCAGAAACTCGGACTGGGGGATCATCCTTGACCGTATCGCGGCGGAGTGGATCCAGGCGACCAACGGGGAAGTTGAACTCAAGGTCTTCCATCAACGGGCCGGTTCAGAGGATGACTATCTTAAATGGCTGCGGCAGGGCCGGTTCGAGGCGGCAATATTCACCTCCAGCGCGCTCTACTCCATCGCCCCGGAGATCATGGCTCTGTCCATACCCTTCCTGATCCGGAATAACGATGAATTTGACGCGGTATTAAAGGAAGTACGGCCTATTCTTGATACCAAAATTGAAGAAAAGGGGTTCAAAAACCTTGCGTGGGCCAAGGCGGGCTGGGTAAAAGTCTTCTCCCGCTCTCCTGTCTATACTCCCGACGATCTCCGCAGGCTCAAGATAGCCACCAACCCCGCGGACAAGAAACTTGCCGACGCATTCAAGGCCATGGGCTTCCAGTTGGTCGGGGCAAATATAAACGAAGTTCCCCAGTTTCTCGCTTCCCGGCGCATCGACGCGGTTTATCAGAGCCCCATCGCCGTCCAGGCCACCCAGCTTTACAAGGTTGCCGGTAACATGAGTTCCATCAATCTGGCGCCCTTTATGGGGGGCATCCTCATGAACCGGAGAGGCTGGGAGAGCATTCCCCAGCGTCACCAGGCAAGGCTCCAGGAGATTGTCCGCAAGGCGGGAATCGAAATAGAAACTTCTTTCCAGAAACGGGAGGCCGATTCCATTGAAGCCATGAAGAGGGACGGGGTACGCTACAACCAGTCCACACCCGATCAAGTGAATCTGTGGTATCAGGATATGCAGGACAGACTCCCTGATATGGTAAACAGAGGTATCTTCAATAAAGAAATGTATGAACGGATCAACCAAATACTCGCAAACTACCGGAGGAGCCGTTGACAGAAAAAGCGGTTGAAACATCAACTGAATCTTCGGGTATAGCTTCACCCACCCAGACAGATCCGGGTGAACATCCGGAAGGGGCACGGGGCGTTTTCTATACGATAGAAAACGCGCTTTGTATCGTTTCCCTTGTCCTTCTGGCTCTGCTTCCCGCTTCCGAGGCGGTAGCCCGTATCTTCTTTAGCAAGGGCGTTCCCGGCTCTTCCGCCCTGGGGATGCACCTGCTCCTCGTGTCGGGTTTGCTGGCAGGGATGATCACCACCCGGAAGGAAGAACATCTTTCCATCGCCCTGGTGCAGTACTTTTCCAAAGAGGATTTCAAACAGCAGCTCAAGATCTTTACCAATCTGCTTTCAACCCTGGTTTTGACTGCCGTAGCATGGACAGGCCCTGCCTTTATCAGGATAGGTCTTGACGGGGAACTGCAGGGCTTTATTCCGGACAGGGTTTTTGCGCTGGTAATCCCGGTGGGTTATGGGATCATGGCGATTCGTTTTGCCCGGCGCACGGGCCTCGAGGGCCGGCTGAGGATCCTGCCCGCGGCGGCCATTGTACTGGGAACGGTTTTGAGCGTTCCTTCGATTCTCAAGTTTTTCTATGAATTTGATATTCCGGCCTGGGGGGAAAATTTTTCCCTGTTTCTCCATCAGATTTCCCTTGTTCTAAAAACCCCGGCGGTAATAGTCCTGCTTCTGGCGGCCCTGGCGGGAACCCCCCTCTTTGTGGTGATGGGCGGCCTTGTGCTGATCCTCCTTGAGGCGGCGTCTATCCCGGTGGATGTGGTGGCTACGGATATTTATTCCGCTCTGACCAACGACAGCATCATCGCCATACCGCTTTTTACCCTGGTCGGCTTCTTTCTCTCGGAAAGCCACGCCGGAGAACGGCTGGTAAAGGCTTTCCGCAGCCTCTTTTCCTGGCTTCCCGGCGGGATGATCGTCGCCACGGTGATCATCTGCGCCTTCTTTACTTCATTTACCGGCGCTTCCGGGGTTACGATCCTTGCGCTGGGGGGAATTCTCTATTCGATACTGTCGGAACATGTAAAGTACCCGGAAAAATTTTCCATCGGTCTTTTGACCAGCGTGGGAAGCGTAGGCCTCCTCTTCCCGCCGAGTCTTCCCCTAATCCTTGTGGGGGCCATGACCCAGACCAGTGTGTTCAAGATGCTTGCCGGAGGGATCATCCCCGGCATAATCCTGGTAATCACGGTAATCATCTTCGGCATCGTTATTTCGCTCAAGACAAAGATCCCCCGCGAGCCTTTCAACGTAAAACATGCCCTCTCCTCCCTCAAGGAGTCGGCGCTTGAGATAATTCTCCCCTTCTTTCTTGTAGGAGGCTACTTTACCGGTTTCCTCTCCCTCGTGGAGATTGGGGCCGCGGCAATAATCTATATCTTTGCGGTCGAGGTTCTCATATACCGGGATATTTCCATACGGGAAGTGCCGCGAACCTTCCTCAAGGCGGTGCCGATTGCCGGCGGGGTGCTGGCGATTCTGGCCCTTTCGCAGTCTCTTTCCTACTATATCGTGGATACCAACGTGCCGGCAAACCTGGCGGACTGGATGCAGCAGACGATACAGTCCAAATATACCTTTCTTATTTTGCTTAACCTTGCCCTTCTCGTGGTGGGCTGTCTCATGGACATTTTCAGCGCAATCCTCATTGTATTGCCTCTGATTGGGCCTCTGGGGGCCGCGTACGGTGTGGATCCGGTGCATCTGGGGATCATCTTCATAACAAATCTTGAAGTCGGTTTCCTTACCCCTCCTGTAGGGCTCAACCTTTTCCTGGCAAGTTACCGTTTCAATAAGTCTTTCGTGGATATATGCCGTTATGTGTTCCCCTTTCTCCTCATTCAGCTTGCGGTTGTGCTGCTGGTAACCTATGTTCCATTTCTGTCTACATATCTGGCGGGTTTTTTTTAGGAGATCTATATGAGTGATGAATTGATGAAGAAGGTCAACGAATCCATTGCCGCTATCCGCGGCAAGACTTCCACTAAACCGGAACTGGCTCTTGTTTTAGGTTCGGGCCTGGGGCCTCTGGCGGATCAGATTACGGAACCCTGCAGTATTGCCTATGCGGAGATTCCCCACTTCATGAAGAGCACCGCGCCGGGGCACGAAGGAAGACTGATTGTGGGTTACTTTGCCGGGAAACCGGTTCTCTGTATGCAGGGACGATTCCACTACTATGAAGGCTACAGTCAGAAGGAGATTACCTACCCGATACGGGTCATGGCAAAGCTGGGGATACGGACGCTGATCCTTACCAATGCCTGCGGGAGCCTGAAGCGGGAATTTTCTCCCGGCGACATCATGCTTATCACCGATCACGTCAATTTTACCGGTATGAATCCCCTTATCGGGCTGAATGAAGATGAGTTCGGCCCCCGTTTTCCCGATATGTCCAGGATCTATACTCCTGAATTGCTGAAACTCTGCCGGGAAACCGCCGGGGATATGGATATGGAGCTTCGGGAAGGCGTCTATCTGGGTTACTCCGGCCCAAGCTTCGAGACTCCGGCGGAGATCAGGCTTTTCCAGAGCTGGGGGGCAAGCGCTGTCGGCATGTCTACCGTGGCGGAGGCGATTGTCGCCCGGCACTGCGGCCTCAAGATCCTTGCCCTCTCCTGCATCACCAACATGGCGGCGGGCATCCTTGACCAGCCGATCACCGCCGAGGAAGTGGTTGAGGCCGCCAAAGGCGCCGGAGAACGTTTCCGCCGCCTCCTCACCGAAGTCATAAAACGAATATAGGAGCCCTTGTGTCCCGACATCATTCAAACTGTCAAACTGTGGATAGTGAACTCAAGACCGGAAGAAGAATATTTTACCGCCAGGTCGAAAAAGTCGAAGAAGGAAAGAGAAAGAGAGGTCTCTTAAAAAACTTATTCGGCTTCTTTAACTTGGCGGTTTATAAAATTCTTCAAACTGAAGTTTTGGGAAAGCCTCAGGGAAAATATGCATTTTACGGATGACGCGGAGTACTGGATAGAAAAACTCAAGCTGAAGAGCCACACCGAAGGGGGCTGGTACAGGGAGGTCTGGAAAGGGGGCCTGGAAATTCCCGCCTCCGCCCTGCCCGCCTCTTATGGGGGCAGCCGCCTCGCTTCAAGCCTCATCTACTACCTCCTCCAGAATAAAGAAACATCCGCGTGGCACAGACTGAGATCCGCGGAGATCTGGACATGGCATGCCGGCGGCGTTCTGGAGCAGAGCCTGGGAGGCAGCGGGGAAAGCCCCGCGGAGACTTCCGTGCAGTTAATCGGGTCACATCCTGAGGCCGGGGAAAGTTTTAACGCGGTTATCTCTCCGGATACCTGGCAGACCACAAGGATTCTCAAAGGGGACTTTGTCCTTGTTTCCTGCATCGTGTCTCCGGCCTTCACCCCGGAAGATTTCTCGTTTCCTCCCGAATCCCGGTAAGGGCGTTTGAAGAATTTTTTACCGCGAAGTTAAGAAGAATTTTTTTTACCTCGAAGTCGAAGAAGTCGAAGAAGTCGAATAAGTATAAGAAAGAAGAAAGAAAAAAAGAGGCGCTTCATACTGCGCCCGATGAACCTCTTCGACTTATTCGACTTAGTGGTGGATTTTTTCTTCCTGGATATCAAATTACGGCACTATAGCGTCCACTATCGCGCCGAAGGGGCCTTTTTCCCCTTCCCGCTCGATCTCCCAGCGGCCTGCCATGTAGACGCGTGTGCCCCGGTCGTTCTCGTCGAACTCCAGCACCAGCGGCGGCTTGGTGTCGAAGGCGGAGTTGACCAGTTCCTTTTCACTCATTGGGTAGTGGTCCAGAATCGCCCAGCGGATCTCGATGCCGTGGACGTTTTTGGGCTTGCCCCGGTGTTCGCTCCCCTCATCCTTGTAGTATATGCTGATGCGGCGGCGCGTACCGGTGTCGGGGATCAGTTCCGGCTGGGTGGTGGGCACGTCCACGGGGTGGGGCGGCCTGCGGCGGTGCATTCCCATGTTCGCCATGTCTTCGTCGGTAACTTTGGAAGAATACCGGAGAAACTCGTTGACAAAGCTCTCGATTACCGACAGGGCGGCCTTGTGGAGCCGGTTTTTCTCCTCCGTATCCACCGAGGTGTGGGGCTTGAGGGTTTTTTCGTAGGCTGTGTGCCAGGCGGTCCAGGCGTCGCTCAGGGGCTGCCGGGACTCGGACGGGATATGGGTCCACACCGGGAAGTTCCCGCCGCATTTTTCGTCCACGTACTGGACCAGGTTGCCGAACCAGACATCGAATTCCGCTTCTTTTGTAGGGATAAAATTTCCGCCACCCATGATACGCTCCTTGCTTTGAATTCTTCTCTAAAAAGTTCACCGCCAAGTCGAAGAAGTCGAAAAAGTACGGAAAAAGGCTTATTCGACCGGCGGTAAAACCCTAAAACGTGTATCGCATTCCGCCGTGCGCGGCTCCCGGCCGGCCATACACGGCTCTTGGCTTGCCGGGCGCGGCTCTTGGCCGGCCATATACGGCTCCTGGCGTGCCACGCGCGGCTCCGGGCCGGCTGCATAACACTCCTGGCCGGCCGCATACGGCTCTGCGCCGCCAAAAACCGGCCCCGGAATGTATGCGCCTCCTCTTACTGATACCTGATGTTGTAGGTACCGACACTCCCGCCGTACCTTACTCTGACATACACGGTTGAACCGGCATTGCCGACGGCTATGGAAGGGGAAGAAGCATCGTTTGTAAAAATAACCGTTCCGTCACTCTGGTAGGCGGACACATATATATATCCTGTGGTACCGCTTGCACCATTGTCCTGCCATGCTATTGTCTCGGATCCTGTAGCAGGGGTGAAACTATACCAGTCAACCTGGCCTGCGGTGGAGAGGGTGTACTGAACAAAACTAGTCGTTAAGGCGGTCGGAGTCGGGAAGGTCGCGCTGTCAGACTGAACGGTGTAGGTACCGACGGCACTGCCGTAGGGGACTACTCTGATATATATGGCGCCGGAACCGAAAACATCTCTCGGAAAATCAACGGTGTCGCTTGCGTTAGTAAAAAAGGCGGTCCCGTCAGAGGAGTAGGCTGAAACATACACTCTTCCGGTTTGGCTTGAGCTGGTATGCATAGCATCATCAACTTGTATGGTATACAAATTGCCCGTTGAAGCGGTGAAACTATACCAGAATACATCGGAAGCCGCGCTTGTGGTTCCGTTTTGGAGTGTGCCGGAAGAAAAAACTGTGGGACTGGGCGGAGCAAAGGCGGCAACGGCGGCGGTGGCGGCGCTTTCTTTATAGCCGGTAAAGCCCACGGCGTTGACCCGGCAGGTGAGGGTTTTGCCGGCATCGGCAGCTTTGGGCGTATAGGCGGTGCTTGTCCCGCTGGTACCGGTATACGTCCCGCCGGCATACCAGTTGTAATAGATTACCGGAGCGTTGCCGAGGTTGTTGTATGTGGCAGTTACGGGGCCAAGAGCTACCATCGGCGAGCCGCTTATGGTAACGGTTCCCTGTATGAATCCGGTCCCGTCCTGTCCGGGTTCGCCCTGGCCGCCGGGTTCGCCGGGGGAACCGGGATCGCCTGGGGTTCCGGGTTCACCGGGGGAACCTGCCGGGCCTGCGGGGCCTGCGCAGGCCATGAGGGCGGCAATGATAAAAAGTTTGTTTTTCACGGTTTACTCCTTATGGAATTTATTTTTTTAAGCACATAAGCTATGTGCCAGGAAAGCCGTTGTTTTGAGCCCTCATCCAGGGCGTGTTGGCCGGTTAACATTCCGCTAAAAAAGATGGGGGTGCCGTCGAGGGCCAGGGGCTGTTTTATCCGGCAGGTGCCGATTGTTTTATCAAACGCCGTATCAAAACGGCTGGGGAAAAAGCCTTTTTCATCGTTCTGTAAAAAATGGCTGACAAAGGCGTTGTTGACGACGATTATCCGGGGGCGGGCTTTTTGTATCAGGTCAAAGGCAAGGTTATAGTGGGCTTCAAACACGTCGGGAAAGGACGCCAGCAGGCTTTTGAGCGCGGCCTGGCTTGTTTCCCTGAATAAGGTAAGGTCTATGTGGGCAAAGGGAAGGCCGTTATCCTCTGCCAGCTTCATTAACGCGACGTAGTACGGGTATGTTCCCAATTTTTCCGGTTTTTCGTATTGAATGATGCCGTCCTCTGCGCAGGTGTCTTTTTTGTTTTTGCCCCAGGAAGCGCCTATGCCGATGAACAAAAGGCCGCCGAGGGGGATTTTTTCCTGTATATAGGCGCCCCGTTTGAGGAGGGTTTGAAGGGCCGTGGATGTTACCGCTTCTTTGTGGGCCTTATTCCATAGTGAATTGATGAGGGCGCTATATTGTGGGCGGATATGTATGCTGCTAGGCATAGTTTACTCCTCCCGGGGCTGGTTGAGAGGGATATTTCGCTGTCAGGGGCTTCCCCTTTAAGGGGCTCGCTTTTAGGGCGGCGAAGCTAAATTCGGCTGGATAACCGGGGGGGGGGCATTCGTGCGTTCATAGGGTTATTCTACCATATCTTTGAAAGAAACTACAAGAGCACTTTGAAGAAAAAATTTACCACGAGGTCGAAGAAGTTGAAGAAGGAAGAGAAGCGGGAAGGAAACAAGAGGGGCTTCCCCCTCCGCTACTGAACTTTTTCGACTTTTTCGACGTAGCGGTGGTTTCTTCTTTAAAGTATGCCGCTTTTAGGGGAATTTTGATTCGCAGGCGGGGTTCAAATACTTCAAGACCGTATCAGGCGGCAACTCGAGAAATTCGGCTATCTGCCGGGGGGCCATCCCGTGCTTTTGCAGCTTTCTTACATCCTCTTCCCGGCCTTCTTCCCGGCCTTCCTCCCGGCCTTCCTCCCGGCCTTCCTCCCGGCCTTCCTCCCGGCCTTCCTCCCGCTCAACCACCAGGGCGTCTTCCAGCTTCCATTCTCCGAATAACATATTGACTACCTCCGATCCGTTTTGTTCTAAAAACGGTTTTAATATAGTATGGTCTATACACCATTGCACCGCTTTGGTAAT
>JAISCR010000168.1 GCA_031265435.1 Treponema sp. | reverse complement strand
TCGGCGAAGTCTATTCCCTGGGCGTAGGTAGAGACGGAACTGACATCATAGGCGACGGAGGCGCTCAAGGCACCCCGGTTTACCGCTATCCAACTTCTGAAAAAAGCCATACGGGAGGTGAAGGACAGGGAAGCGAATAATTCGCTGCTGGCCGGGGATGATATATCTGAAGTTATGGTTTTGGTGTTTTCATTCCACAAGAGGCAATGCTGCATGACATTCCCCTCGCTGACCATATATTGGGCGTAGGTAAAAAGCTGCTTCCATTGCCGGGGGAAAGCTTGTTTGAGGATAGGGAGCAGACCGATGGTATGGGCGATATGGAGGAAGGCGGCGGTGGTACCGCATGCTTGGATATGGTCGGGGAGGAGGGGTTTAGGAGATTGGCCGCGGAGGGAGAAGTAGCGGTCATTGGGGATAAGCATGCCGGTTTGAGGGTCTTTCCTGCCGATGAGGACTTCATCACTGGTAGGCTTACCGAGAGCGTTACGATACGCCCTGATGGTTTGATAGACATAGATGGTAGGGGGAGTACCTTTCTTAAAGGTGATTTTCTGTGCGGGCATAGGGACTGATGGGTATGGTGTATGCATGGTGATGTATACTATATGATATAGTATACGGAAAGTCAACAGGTGGAGTGAGGAAAGTATGTAAACAAGAGAGGGTAGAGGGTTTAAGGAGGGGGCAGAAGGCAAAAAGGACCGCTAAAACACTGTTCCAGAGGGGAAACACCCGTATTTTTAGAACTTGGTATAGTTGTATACTATATTTTCCAGGGAGTTTAGGTTACAATACGGAAACAATCCTGAGCATAGAAGGTTTTGAAGATGATGATGTTCCTCTCTTTTATGAAACCCTGCAAACATTTTACTTTCCCGAAAATCCTCTCATAGGAAAGCTGTTATACAGCAACAGATATATTGCGATTCATGAACGTTCAAAAACAGCAAAACCAAAGCAATACCCCGAAAGTTATGATTGCCGGGGCGAGGGAATTGTGTTTCTTATGTATCAGGCGCGGGGATCTTTTTTCCACCCTCTGGTTTTATGCCACCATCGATTCAAAACAGACGACCGTGAGCGCAGGGATATAAGCCGTGGAACCATACAGGATGTGCTCTTTGACATGATTGATTGTATGGATACGGAAACAACATATATCCTGCTGGAAATATTCAAGAAATATTGGTATGATTATCCGGACAATCAGAAAGATGTGGACTCATGGTATTCGGTAGTAAGAAAACTTATTAAAAAATTGAGTTGGAATTATAACATGGCATTAAAATTCCGTACTCATTATCCTAATCTTGCTTGTTGCGAAAAACCTTTTAATTTGGAAATGCGTAACCGGAAAACACAGGCCCTGGTTTGGCATGAAAAAAATTGCCCTGAGTATATGCTGGTACAGGATAGTTTTTTGCTTTTGGGATACAAAAATATTATTGATATGTGTGAAGAAGCCGGCGGGTTTAATATGACCCGTCCTCCAAATGCGGGAGAATTAGAACTTCTCTCTATTTTGAATTCTGCCGCAAAAAGAGTGCTCAAAGGATTTATCCTGCATTACCCTCCCTGTGATATTATTGATAACGATACGGCAGTTTATATGGGAACAGCAAAAATTGTGAAAAACGATAAAGTTGAATTTAATAACAAGGGTTATAGGATACGCAGAAAACATGCCGCTATTGAGATAAAAAAACGGGTGTTGGTTTCAGGCGGCTTCACGGAAGCTTTTGCAACATATTGCCATGAGTTAGCCCATTGCTTCGGATCCGACGCATCAATGCCGTTCAGCAGGGCTTTAACCGATATTATTACCCTTATTTTACAGAATCGGAAAATTCTCGATGAAACGGCGGATCGATGGGACGCTCATTTTAAGACTTCCCGACTCAGTTTGTGAGTTTTTCCATCGGCCTGGTTGGGGTGTCCTTAAAGCCCACCGATCTGCTGCTCCGTCAGGCCGGTAGCCGCGGCTATCTGTTCCGGCGGCAGGCCAATTTTTTTGAGATTGGAGAACTTTCCCGGCCTCCTCCAGAACGGCTTTTACCACTTCCGCGCTCAGATCCCCGCCTAAATTCCCCTTAAAGCAACATACTTCGAAGAAAAAATTCACCACGAGGTCGAAAAAGTCGAAATAAGGTGTAGAAAACGAGACTTTGTACCGGAACTTTTTCGACTTTTTCGACGTGGCGGTTACAATTTCTTCCAAATGAACGATTTTTCTAATTCCCGTTTGTTTTGGACTGATTCCGCAGCCATTTCCTCAAGGTCTTCACCTTTTCCCGGTATAGGAGTATCTTAAAAGTATGTTGGAAAAAATCATCAAGGCCTTCTTCGGTTCCCAGCACGAGAGGGATCTCAAGGCCCTGCAGCCCATATTGTTCACGGTAAATGAAAAAGAAGCCTGGGCTTCCGCCCTTTCCGCGGAAGAATTTCCGGTCATGACGGCCCGGTTCAGGGAACGCTACGCGGGCGGCGAAAGCCTGGATAGTCTGCTTCCGGAAGCCTTTGCTCTCTGCCGGGAGGCGGCCCGCAGGGCTCTGGGGGAACGGCCCTATGATGTGCAGGTTCTCGGCTCCATCGTGCTCCACCAGGGGAAGATTGCGGAACTGAAAACAGGTGAAGGCAAGACACTGATGAGTGTGGCGCCTGCGTACCTTAACTCCATTCCCGGCAAGGGAATCCACATGGTCACGGTGAACGACTACCTGGCCGAACGGGATGCCAACTGGATGCGTCCCATATTCAGCTACCTGGGGGTAAGTGTCGGTACTATACTTTCCAACATGGACAATGAGCGGCGGAAGGAAAACTACAACTGCGACATTACCTACGGTACCAATAATGAATTCGGCTTTGATTACCTTCGGGATAACATGCTCTGGGAGCTGGAAAAAAGGGTTCAGCGGGAACACCATTACTGTATTGTTGACGAGATTGACTCCATCCTCATTGACGAAGCCCGGACTCCCCTGATCATCTCAGGAGCGGCGGAAGACGATACCTTCAAATTTGCCGAGGTAAACCGGCTTCTGGGTTCTCTGGAAGAGGTGCAGAAAAAGGAAGATGGGGAATATCCCGACGAGACCCAGGGTGAAGAGGTAATCGGCGACTACAAGCTCAACGAAAAGAACAAGAATATCAGTTTTACCAACGCGGGGCTTACCGAGATTGAAAAACTCCTCCAGAAGAGGAATCTTATCAAGGGCGCCATCGTAGATGAAGAAAATTTTGAGTACATTCACTACTTTACCCAGGCTCTGCGGGCCCACAAGCTCTTTCACATTGATGTTGACTATGTGGTGCAGGACGGGCTGGTGCAGATAGTCGACGAGTTTACCGGACGCATCCTCCACGGGCGCCGCTATTCCGACGGGCTCCACCAGGCCATCGAAGCAAAGGAACATATAAAAATCGCCCAGCGCAACCGGACTCTGGCTACAATTACCTTCCAAAATTACTTTAGGATGTATAAAAAAATATCCGGTATGACGGGAACCGCAGACACGGAAGCAGTGGAGTTCAGTAAAATATACGGTCTTGATGTAGTGGTTGTGCCTACAAACCTCCCCGTTGCCCGCAATGATGAAGACGATGTGGTTTACCTTAACGAAGCGGACAAGTTCAAAGCCCTCTCCGACGAGATTGCCGAAGCCTACGGTAAGGGTCAGCCGATGCTGGTTGGAACTGTCTCCATCGAAAAGTCGGAACAGCTTTCCTCCCTGCTTACCCGGCGGGGGGTAAAGCATGAGGTGCTCAACGCCAAGAACCATGCCCGGGAAGCGCTGATCATAGCCGAGGCGGGTTCCAAAAAGGCGGTTACCATCGCCACCAACATGGCGGGCCGTGGTACCGACATTAAACTGGGCGGCAACCCCGAGTCCCGTGCCAGGCGGCGTGCGGGTACCGGGGCAAGCCCCGAAGAATACAACGCGATATTTCAGGAAGAACATTCCAAATGGCTCAAGGATTACGAAGAGGTTAAATCCCTGGGCGGGCTCTATGTTATTGGTACGGAACGGCACGAAAGCCGGCGTATCGACAATCAGCTCCGGGGCCGTTCGGGCCGGCAGGGAGATCCGGGGCGATCCAAATTCTTCATCAGCATGGACGACGATCTGATGCGCCTTTTTGGCGGAGAGAACATAAAAAATATCATGGGAAAGATCGGCATGGAGGAAGGGGAACCGATCTACCATCCCTGGCTTAACCGGAGCATTGAGCGGGCCCAGAAGAAGGTTGAAGAGCGGAACTTTGAGATCCGCAAACATCTTCTTGAGTATGACGATGTGCTGAACCAGCAGCGAAAATTCATCTATGAACAGAGGGACGCAATACTTCTGGATAATGAATTAAAGAACCGGGTAAACGAGGCAAGCGCCGACATGACTGGCGATCTCATCGACGCATACCGGAGCGGTCAGCGGCGGGACACGGGGGCGGCATACCGGGAACTGCTTGCCGCGCTCAAGGAAAAATTCGGCCTTGATCTGAAAAGCGAAACCGGGCAGACTCCCAATCCCGAATCGCTTGAGAAAACCATTCTTGCGGCCCTGGAAAGGGACATTGATGAAAAGGAAACCATTCTGCCCCCCGGCTACCTCAACCTCATTATCAGGCGGCAGTATCTGATGGCCATTGACCGCAAATGGCTGGATCATCTGGAAAACATGGAAGCGCTGCGGGAGGCGGTGTACCTGCGAAGCTATGCCCAGAAAAACCCGCTTACCGAATACAAGGTTGAAGGGTTCCAGATCTTCGATTCGATGATAGGGGACATACGGCAGGAGATTGCGGGAAAGATGCACCTGATGCGGATTCAGATTTCCGGAAGCCGTGAGGCCTCCTCCGCTCCGGCGCAGTCTGCGGGGCCACATGTCTATGCAAGTCACGGTTCCATGACGGCCTTTGGGGCCGCGTCCGAAGCCGCGCAGACCAGGAACGGCCCCGCCGCCTCCCGTCCGGAAAACGCCACGGTGGTGAGAAGCTACCCCAAGGTCGGCCGCAACGACCCCTGCCCCTGCGGTTCAGGCAAAAAGTACAAACATTGTCACGGAAGATAATTAACGAAGTGGTGGCCGAGGCTTTCCCAAAACTTCAGTTTTTGGGAAAGCAACCTTAAATTCCGCAGTTTTGCAAGGCTAAAGACTTGAAAAACTGCAATGGCCTGTCCCAAAACCATGCGCTTTAGCGCATAGTCAATTAGTTTTGGGACAGGCTCATCAATCACCAATTTTTCTGACGAAGGCGTCTTTGTAGCCTGAACCCTTGAAACGCTGCAGGGCGGCGCCGCTTTCTCCCAGATTGAGGGGCCCTACGAGTATACGGTAGAGGGGCTTTTCGCTGTTCCCGCCGCTTTGAACCGCCAGAGGATAGGTTCTGTCTATGGCGGCAATTGCCGATTCCACGGACTCAGGCCGGGAAAAGGCTCCCAACTGGAGGTAGTATTTACCTTTTTCAAGCGAGGCGACAAGAGGCACGGAAAAGTTGTGCGGGGCTTCGGGAGAATTGAAAGATTCGGGAGCCGCCGCTGCCGGCTGGGAAGAGGGAACAAAATCATCGCCGTCTACGGCGTGAGGCGCTTCCGCCTGCTGCGGCTTTACCGAATCCACAAATAAGTATTCATCCATAAGGGCCTGTGGAGGGGTTTCTTCCTGGTGCGTCCGCAGAGGATCCGCGATGAGGGATTCGTCCATATAGTCCGAAGAGGGGGCTGTCTCTTCCGGGAGGGGGGCTGCTTCCGCCATTGCGAAGGAAGATTCGGTGTCGTGCTCTCCGATGGGTGCCACTTCCGCTTCGGGAGGCAGGCTCCAGACTGCTTCATCCTGGGGCGGCCTTGATTCCGCGGGGACAAGGCTTACGCTGTTGTAGGCACTCTCTCCGGCGGCATCTGCCGGGCTTTCGGGTTCTGCCTCCGAGATTTTCACAGGAATTCCCACCGATTCTACCGGGCTTTCGGGTTCTGCCTCCGAGGTTTCCACGGGAGTTCCCACCGATTCTTCCGGATTTTCAGATCCTGTTTCTGAAATTTCCACGGGAGTTTCCGCCGTTTCTTCCGGGTTTTCCTCTTCTTTCTCAGGGACGGGGGCGGCAAGGAAAAGGCCGGATCCGTCTTCAGCCGCTTCGCCTGTTTCCCCGGAGGGAGATTCGGGAACATCAACAATTTCGCTTGCCACCGGGGAATTCCGGTCCGCGTCCTCTCCGGCAGGGGATGGAACGCCGTCTGCGGCCTCTGTTTCTTCTTCCGCAGGGGAAGGAGTTCCGGCAATTACGGCAGGGGCGCCTTCCTCAGCCGCGCTTTCTTCCGTGTCCGAGACGCTTTCCTCCGGGGCAGTTTTTTCCGCGGCGGTTTCTTCGGCAATTTCCGTCTCCTTTTCGGGGGGAAGTTCCTGCTTCAGGAGGGTGGAAGGATCGTAATCAGGATCGCCTGAAGACGAGAGGCCCTCGGTAAAGCGGGAAAAGGCTATGGGGTCTGAAGGCTGAATCATCCGTATACGGCCGATAGACCGGGACTGGAGTCCTATGGACAGGGCCGCGTCCCTGGAAATAACCGCCAAAAGTCCGGGGGTATCGAGGCCGGAAGCCACAATGACCCGGATCGATTTTCCGGTTTCAAGGTTTGTGATGTCCACTACCGTGTTCCGGGGAAAGGAATTGGTAGCCGCATAGTAGCCTTCATCAGGAAGACTGCCGGAAGGCGCCACCGTTCCGGAACCTTCCCATACCGAAGCATTGGGTAAAACGAAAAAGGCTGCCAGAGCCAAAACCAATAAAACCGTCTTTTTCATGCATGACCTCACTAACTATTGTCCCGTACAAGGGGAACTAATTTCCGGGCTATACGTTTTATGCCCTGAACTTCTTCATCCCTGGAAGGATATGTTCCGGGACTTACATTTTCCTGATATATCGCCTTATTGCCTGAGATTTTGAAGAGTCTGAGGCTCACGGCATCCGGTTTTCCCGCGGCGCCTCCTCTGTCAGGGGACTGGTAATCCAGCAGGGCAAGGACAAAAAAGTCCGCCCCACCCTCTTTGGCTTCCTCCATGTCCGGCCGGGCTTCGTCGGGCAGTTCCTTTGCCGTCTTCCGCCGCGTCTGTATGATCGGCGCATTGCTTACGATATGTCCCGCTTCAAAAAAAACATCCAGAATCCCGTATTCCCAGAGTGTAGAATACTCCTTAACCGGATTATCCCCATTCCGGCCTGTTTCTATGACCAATACGGAAACCGTGGAAGCCGGAAGAGGCAGGACCAGGAAAGCCCCCAGAATGAAAACGACTACAGCAAGCTTTTTATGCATTTATTTCCCCGTTTTGAGTATCGGCATATCCATTCTGCCAGTAGAGAAAAACCGGTTTTTGTATTAGTATGAATTTGAAATATGCGTTATTATGCACTCCAGGTAAAAACACGGTCGGAAGAAAAGTATATCAGGCTCTTCAGGGCTACCCATCCGGAGATAAAGGTGCCGGTTTACTTTCCCAAACGGGAGATCGACATCCGGCGGAAGGGAATCCTGAAACGAACCAACAGCGCCGTTTTTCCGGGCTACATCTTTCTTGAAATTGAAGAGGAAGACAGTATCTACAATTACCACTGGTCATTTCGGCGTACCGATGGGTTTTTCCGTTTTCTCCGTTCAAATCAGAATATAAGCCCCCTGGAAGGCCGGGATCTGGAACTGGTACTGCACTTTATCCGGAATGCAGGGCCTGTTGCCGGAAGGTCAAAGGTCTACTTCGACGAGAATTCTCGTATCGTCGTGGTCGACGGCCCTCTAAAAAATCTCGAGGGACGCATCATAAAGGTCGATAAAAGAAAAGGGAGGGCAAAGATCAAACTGGATCTTTACGATGATTCCTTTCTTATTGACCTTGGTTTTGAAGTAATCGGGAGTCTGGATCATCATTAAGAAGGAACCGGATCTTTGCCGAAAACATGAACGCAAGAAATACCGGAAAACGGCAGAGAACAAATCAGCTCTATATCATCGGAGCAGGCTTCGCCGGGCAGACCCTGGCGAAGGAGATCGGGGAAAAGGCTATCTTTGGTGAAGTAGTGGCCTTTCTGGATGATGATCCGGCCAAAATCGGCCGTCGAATCGAAGGGATTCCGGTACTCGGACCGATTAAGGACGTGGCCCGGCTCCTGCGGATGAATCCGGCGGACGAGGCTATCATCGCCATTCCGGGAGCCAGCCGGGAATACCTCAAAGAACTCTACGGTATTCTTAAAAAAGCGGGTTTTGAAAAGATCCGCATCCTGCCGGGGATCAGCCAGATCATTGAGGGAGACGCCCACCTTATCCAAACCCGTTCCATCGATCCCCAGGATCTTCTGGGCCGTACCCCTGTGGCCATCAACCTGAAGGAAAGCCTCAGGTATCTGCGGGGAAAGCGGGTTCTCGTTACAGGGGCCGGAGGTTCCATCGGCTCCGAGCTCTGCCGGCAGCTTCTTTCAGGCGGCGCTTCCCGGCTCTATCTCTTTGGGCACGGGGAGAATTCAATTTATCAGATTGACAGGGAACTCAGACTGCTCCAGGAAGAAGGGGTTGGTGAAAAAGCCGTGCTGGTACCGCTCATCGGGGATCTCAAAGATTCAGCCTACATGGACTATATCATGGAGAAGCTCCGGGCCGACGTTGTGTTTCATACCGCAGCCTACAAGCATGTGCCCATGATGGAGGAAAACCCGGTTGCGGCCGTCGAGAACAACCTTCTGGGTACCGAAAACCTGATCAACGCGGCGCGGAAACACGGGGTAAGACGTTTTGTACACATCACCACCGACAAGGCTGTGGAACCTGTTTCGGTCTACGGGGCCAGCAAGTATCTCTGCGAAAAACTGGTATTGGCAAACGGTACGTGGAAGCAGGATGATACAAATTTCATGGTAGTCCGTTTCGGTAATGTGCTGGGTTCCAGCGGTTCCATCATGCCCCTCTTCCAGAAACAGATCGAGAAAGGCGGGCCTGTAACCGTGACCCATCCCGACATGAGGCGCTGGTTCATGACGATTCCCGAGGCATGTTCCCTGGTGCTCAAGGCCGGAGGTGTCGGGGAAAACGGCGGGCTCTACCTTCTGGATATGGGCGAACCGGTTCGGATTCGGGACATGGCGGAACAGATGATTCGTTTCTATGGCTTTGAACCCGAAGAAGACATAAAGATTGCCTATGTGGGGCTCCGTCCCGGCGAACGGCTCGATGAAAGGCTCTGGAGCGCCGATGAATCGCCTGAGGAAACGGTTTATTCCCGGATTTTGAAAGTAAGGCGGAAAGAAAGAAAAGAACCGGATATTGAACTTCTCACAGAGAGTCTCAGGCCCATCTGCCGTTTTGATCCTGAACAGCCCGAAAAATACCGGAATGCGGCATTGCTCCGTTCGATCCTTCAAGAGGCGATCCCCAGCATGAAGAACGCGGCCGGCGAAAAGGTTCCGGGATTTATTCTGCCTCCGGAAGAGTTACATGCGCTCAAGAATTGAAAGCGAAAACCTGTTTCCGCAGATCCCCTTTGCCCTGCCCTGGATTGGCCGGGAGGAAGAGGAGGCCGTCCTCCGGGTACTCCGTTCAGGCTGGCTGACCACCGGCAAAGAGGCCCTGGCCTTTGAAAAAGAATTTGCACAGTTCCTGCAGACCCCTCCGGAACATTCCGCCGGGGAGTGCGGCAGCAAAGAGGAGCCGCGTGATTCCCCTTCGGATTCATTGCACTGCCTTGCCGTGAACTCGGCGACTTCCGGTCTCCATCTGGCCCTGGAAGCCTGCGGGATCGGGGCGGGAGATCTGGTACTTGTTCCCTCTTACACCTTTACCTCCACCGCGGAAATCGCCCGCTACCTCGGGGCAGTCCCTGTCTTTGTGGATGTAAAACCCGGAACCTTTCATCTTGATCCTGAAAAACTCGAAGAGACTCTTGCAAGACTTGAAAAAGGACTCCCCGCGTACAGCCGGGGTTTCGGCCCGCGGGGTATGGCAAAGGCGGTCATACCGGTTCACTACGGCGGCCTCCCCTGCGATATGGATCCAATCATGGATCTTGCGGGCCGTTACGGGATCAAGGTGATCGAAGACGCGGCCCATTCCTTTCCGTCCTGTCTGGACAGCGGTATGTTTGCGGGCAGCATAGGAGACGCGGGAGTTTTTTCGTTCTATGCAACCAAAACCATTACCACAGGCGAAGGCGGCATGGTCGTTACCCGGAACAGGGATACTGCCGCCCGTATTTCCCTTATGCGTTCCCACGGCATAGACCGGAGTGTATGGAACCGCTATACAGAAACTCAGGCTTCCTGGTACTATGAAGTTGTGGAAGCGGGTTATAAGTATAACTTTCCGGATCTTCTTGCCGCTGTGGGCAGGGTTCAGCTGTCACGGGCCTGGGACTTATTCAGGATGAGGCAAAGCATAGCGGAACGTTATGACGTGTCCTTCGGAACAGAAGAAGCCTTGTTCAAATTACCTCCCGGCGGCCCGGGAGACGCCCGCCACCTCTACCCCATCAGAATAAACGGTTCAAGACTAAAAATTAACCGTGATGAGTTTATAAAAAAACTTCAAAAACAGGGAATCGGTGTGTCGGTTCACTTTATTCCGCTCCATATCATGCCCTACTACCGGGATCTCTACGGACTTACGCCGGAAGATTTCCCTCACTCCCTCAATGCTTTCCGGGAAGTTATTTCCCTCCCCATCTGGCCGGGGATGACTGAAGAACAGATAGACAGAGTCATAGAAGTTGTGACAGGAACCGGTCGGGAAAACAGCTGATGGCTGCGGAATTTGTTCAGGACATTACGGCAAAACCCCTTCTGTACGGCATTACGATCCGCTCGGGAATTTCAAAGGGTACGCTGCATGGTTTTGAACTCCCCAAACTGGGAAATGCCTATACCTTTGTCAGCGCACAAGATATTCCCGGGAAAAATGAACTGGAAGATTTAGAAACAAGTTTTCGTTCCGTACCGGTACTGGCGGAACGGGAAATTTCCTATGCCGGGCAGCCCATTGCCCTGCTCTTCGGCTCGGATGAGGCAAAACTGAGGGAATACGCGGGAGAGATTAAGATACATGAAGAGGCTGAGGAGGCCCAATTCGGTTTTCAGCCGGGAAAACCCTGCGTCGAAGAACGGGATTTTCGCAGCGGAGAGCCGGAAAAAGCCCTGAATACGGCAAAAAATTTCATAAATGGAATCTATAAAACAGGAATTCAGGAACACTGGTATGCCGAATCCTCAGGCGCTCTGGCCCTTTACAAACAGCAGCGCGTCGAAGGGGAAGACAAAAAGCCTTTCCTTGTTGTATACACCGCTACACAGTGGCCTTTTCATGTCCGTGCCTCGGTTTCCCGTGTTTTAGGCCTGGAAAAGGAGCGGGTGACCGTAGAGCCTACCCTGATCGATATTCATCTGGATGGAAAAATATGGTATCCCTCTCTTGTGGCCTGCCATGCCGCTCTGGGCTCCTGGTTCACCAAAAAACCTGTTAAACTTATTCTTTCCCGGGAGTCGGATTTCTGCTTTTCACCCAAGCGCTTTGCCTCGGAGATCTCCATCAGAAGCGGACTGAATGACAAGGGCGAGGTTCTGGGAACGGAGATAGAGGTAAAGGCGGATCTCGGCGCCCACGGCGTTTTTTCCCGGGAGCTGATTGACCGTTGTTCGCTGGGCAGTTTTGGTTCCTACAATTTTGCCAATACCGCGCTCAGGGCGGGGGCGCAGATCACAAACATAGCTCCCCAGGGCCCCTGCGGCGGTTTCGGCATGGCTCAGGGTTTCTTTGCCATGGAGAGGCATGTATCCCGAATTGCGGACAGCCTCCGGCAGGATCCTGCCGTATGGAGGAAAAAATACGCCCTTACAAAGAATTCCGGTCTGGCAATAGGAACTTCCCTTAAAGAAGAAATTCCCCTGACACGTCTCATTGATGCCGTTGCGGCCGGTTCGGGATACTACCGGAAGTGGGCTTCCTACGAACTTTTGAGGCAGAAACGGCGGGAATCGGGCTGGAAGGATCTTGAATATTCCGAAGAAAAACTTCGGGGCATAGGGATTGCCACGGCATACCAGGGTTCCGGGTTCCTCTACCACGGGAAGGATCGGGGGGACTATGGGGTGGAAGTTACCCTGGACAAGGACGGTTCCCTTGAGATCCGTACCAGCATGGCCGGTTCCAATGACGACTTTGCCCATGCCTGGGGGATAATGGCCTCGGAGATCCTCTCCATCGAGCCATCCAGGGTACGGATCAATGCGGTGAACACCGCCGTGAGTCCGGATTCGGGGCCTGCCAGCCTCTCCAGGAACATACTGGTACTCTCCAGACTGGTGGAACGCTGCTGCTCAAGCATCAGGAAGCAGCGCTTCAGGGATCCGCTGCCCATCACGATCCGCAGGAGTATCAAACCGGCAAAAATTCCCTCATGGGGAAAGGGGACCGATATTGATTCCAATGCCCTTACCAGGCTGAGCTGGGGCGCCGCGGTGGTGGAAGTAGAAGTGGACATCCTTGAATACATACCCCGTATCAGGGGAATCTGGCTGGTTATCGACGGCGGCAGAATTCTTTCGGAACAGCGGGCGCTGCTCTCGCTAAAAACACAGGTACTCCAGGCTATAGGCTGGGCCTCCTGTGAAAAGCTTGATTATACGGATGGAAGGATTCCCCCTGAATGTTTTGTGGAGTACGAGCTGCCCAAACTACAGGATATTCCCCCCATCAATATAGATTTTATGGCGGGAGATACTTCCGGTCCGAAAGGTATCGGAGAAATCCCCGGCTGCTGTATTCCCGCGGCCTTTGTTCAGGCGGTTTCCCAGGCCATGGATCATTCCTTTGAAAAAATTCCCCTTATGCCCGAGGATCTCCGGAATACCTTCAAAATGAAGACCGGGGAGGAAAAACAATGACCATCGGTTTTATTCTGAACGGTGAAGACGTGGTGGTTCACTCTGATGCGGATGTGAGGCTCATCGACATACTCAGGGGAACTTTTGGGCTTCTCGGGGCCAAACCGGGATGCCTGGTAGGTAAATGCGGGGCCTGTACGGTTATTTTTAACGGTTCCGCCGTGCACTCCTGCCTTATCCCGGCTTTCCGCGTCAGGGGCAGCGAGATCATCACCATTGAAGGTTTTTCCCAAACCGATGAATACCAGGATATTCTCGCGGGCTTTTCCAGGGCAGGGCTTGAAACCTGCGGTTTCTGCAATGCCGGCAAGATACTTATCACCGGAACTTTGCTGGAAAAGAACATGGAAGCGGGCAGGGATGAAATTCTCAACGCATTCAACGGTGTCCGCTGCCGCTGTACGGAAGGCGAAAGTCTGGTAGCGGCGGTTCTGGCCGCGGCGGAGATCCGCAGGCGGAGGCGTTATGGCAGAAAGACGTAACCAGGTTTTCTACCCTTCAGGTTTTACCGAACTCTTTAATGCCTGGAACCGCTTCCCCGATTCGGTTCCCGCCGCCGGCACCACAGGGCTTATCCGTTTTCAGGCAGACCAGCTGCTCGACCTCCCCCGGAGTATTATCTGCCTGGATCATCTGGACGAACTTCGCAAAATTACCCGGACGGAACGTTACCTGGAAATAGGAGCCATGGTACGGCTTAGTGAACTGGAAGGGCTGGGTAAAATAGTGCCGGAAGCGCTGGAAAAAACCATTGCCCATATTGCCGGCCCTCAACTTCGCAACATTGCCACCATGGGAGGTAATATCTGTTATCCGCACAGACGGCTGGACATTTCCGCTCCCATGATTGCCCTGGATGCCCATTATGAACTCCGCAAGGCCAGGGGAGTCCGCTGGGTTTCCGCCTCCCGTTTCGCCCTGAATCCCGGGCCTCCTGCCATCGACAAACAGGAACTCCTGACCCGTATCCGCATTCCCCTGGATCAGTGGGATTATTCGGTTTTCAGGAAAATCGAGAACAGCGGAGCCTATGGCAACAATACGGTGATGATCTTCATCATAAAAACCCAAAAAAACGTACTTGCCGATGTCCGTCTTGTCTTTTCCGCCGCTTCAATCCTGCGTGACCGGAATAGCGAATCTTTCCTCACCGGCAAGCGTCTCCCCCTGAGCCGCCGGGACGCCCTGGAATTTATTGAACACTGGAGAACATTCCTTGCCGCGGTACATAAACCTGAACATTCGGCCGCAGACCGGGCCGCGGCCGAAGTTCCTCAGCATGACGCGCCGGAAACCCTGCAGCACGGCATGAGCGAAACTTCATTCGGGACTCCGTTGTACGGGACGTCTCAGGAACTCTTTACAAGAGACAAGATCCTCAATCTGATAAAGAAAAATATCCTTCTCCTGGCGGACTAAGGCCCGTTCGCCCCCTTTTTCCGGCTTTTCCCTAATTTTTCCCTAATATTGAAACTATCCCGTATATGTATTATGTTGTTCAATAGTTGAACAAATCAAACGGTTTCATAGAGCGTGTTCCGGCCGCCTGTGTTTTCCGGATGCTTCATGAAGGAAATCCATGCCTCTTTCATGATGAATATGAGGTTCCCCATGAATGAGACCGAAAGTAGAGGTTCTTCTCTGGTACACTCCACCGAGACCGAAGGTCGAGGTTCCCCTCTGGTACATTCCACCGAGACCGAAGGCCGAGGTTCCCCTCTGGTACATTCCACAGAGACCGAAGGCCGAGGTTCCCCTCTGGATACGGAATATATCATCCTGGAAAATATCTACGATGCCTCCAAACAGAAGGAGTCTCCCCGTCAGCGGGATCTGGCAAGGCTGGCAGGTACTTCCCTGGGTATGACCAATGTTATACTAAAGCGTCTTGACAAAAAGGGCTGGATCACAATCAGAAAACTTAACAACAGGAATATTCACTATGCGGTAACGCCGGAAGGGGTCAACGAGATTATCCACCGTAGTTACACCCTCTTCAGGCGCACTATACAAAACATGGTGTATTACCGGGATAGTATTGATGAAGTCATCCGGAAAGCCACGGAAAAGGGCATATCCTCGGTGCTTCTTGTGGGATTCAGCGACCTTGAGTTTATCATCGAACATTGCTGCCAGAGGTACGGGCTTTCCTTTCTCAAGGCCGCGGACATGGAACTGGCCGGCAGGATGAAGGACGGACATACCTTTACCTTTTACGCGGAAACCTTTACAGAAACCACTACGGATGAAAAATTGAGCTGTTCCCTTTCGGGAATACTAATAAAATATTTGGCGGCTTTATGATTATTCATTCAAATCTGGATTTTTCTTTTGGCGCCTTTCCTTCTTCAGTCCTTATTACCCGGGGACTTCCCACGCTGTCCCACATACGGGAAGACTGGAAAGAAGAAGGGCCTTTCAATCCCCTTCTTGTGTGCGATGAACATACGCTTCCTTTGGCACAAAAAATCTCCGGCGGGGAAAAGGTACCGTTCTGTGTAATACCTTCCGGGGAAAAGTTTAAGACATGGCCCCAGGTTGAAACCATCCTCAAGTCAGCACAGGAAGCAGGACTCGGCAGAGACGGTGTTTTTATCGCGGTCGGGGGCGGCGTACTGAGCGACCTTACGGCTTTTGCCGCTTCCGTTTACATGAGGGGAGCAAAAATCGTATTTGTTTCTACCAGCCTTTTGGGTATGGTTGACGCAAGTCTGGGAGGCAAAACAGGTTTTGATCTTTTTGGCATCAAGAATCTGGCCGGAACTTTTTATCCTGCCCGGCGGATCTATATTGCGCTGGAAAGCCTTGTCGGCCTTCCTCCGGCGGAATGGAAAGCGGGTATGGCGGAACTCATCAAAACCGCCGTTATTGAAGGAGACAGTTTCCTTGACCAGATTGATTCCCTGAGGGAAGAGTACACAAGCGGAGACTTCAGGGCGGGTTTCCCCCGGTCTTTTATACGGGATCTCATGAATACAAAAACAGAAACGCTGTTAAGCTGCATCACTCTCGCGCTCTCCTGCAAAGGCAGGATCGTGGGATCGGATCCGCAGGAAAAAGGCGAGGTACGGGCTCTTCTTAATCTGGGCCATAGTTTTGCCCACGCTCTGGAATCCGGCGCCGGTCTGGGCTCCGTTTCCCACGGCGAAGCCGTAGCCTGGGGCATAGCCCGATCCTGTGAACTGGGATTGGCGCTCGGCATTACCCCCTGGGACCGGGCGGAGCGGATAAGCACCTCCCTGCGGAACTGGGGCTATGAAATTACAGTTCCCCATCCCCTTATACATGATAAAGAAAAAATCATGAAGGCTCTCGGATCCGACAAAAAGAAACGGGGGGGACAGCCGGTATTTGTAGTTCCAAATCAATTCGGCGCACAGTTGGTATATGGCGGAACAGGAGACAAAACACTGCTTGAATCCATCCTGTCACAAATAATGAACGGAGAAATCAATTTTTGAAAAAACCCCCTTTTTTATTATTTCTTTTCCTTTTTGTACCGGTCTTTATTCCCCGGCAAATCTCCCCTCCCCTGCAGGCCCAGGAGTCCCCGGCCGGGGCCGAAACAGAAGACAACATCATTCATGTCATCCGAAATATTAATTTTGACATAAAAGGCCGTTCGCGGCCCTTTGCCCTTCTCCACAATGCGGAGATCGAGCCGGGAACGGAATTGAGAGGCACGGACAGGCTTGAGTGGTATATTCAGGACAAAACCCAGCTTTTAACAAACCAGCGTGTGCTGGAAGACAATGTAAAAATAGATTACATCCTTGGAGAAGCCGATAAAAACGGCAGAATACCGGTGGATCTTTTCATTCATGTAGAGGATACCTGGAATATCATGGCTCTGCCCCGGCCGATTTACGACAGCAATGATGGTCTTGATATTACCATTAAAGCGCGGGATTACAATTTTTTTGGAACCATGAGCCCCCTGCGTGTGGATTTGGCGTACCTGCGGGATCTGAACGGAGAGAATACCTTTGAATTGCTCGTCGATTCCGATATTCCCTTCAAGGCATTCGGTTACAACTGGAATGTCAATTTTGACAACGCGTTTGGGTATAAAGACCGGGAAACCTCGGATGACACGACAGATTCCCTGTACTATACCAATCTTACCGGCCTTTCCATGGAACTGCCCCGTAAAAGAACTACCTTTATCTTTGGAATTGAACAGGGCACCTATGTAAACCAGGAAAACAGCGATGATGATAAAATTTGGGAAGATCCCATAAAAAGGGACAGGGTAACCGGAAACGAATTCATGCCCGGCCCTTTCGCTTCCACGGAAGTCTACGCATCATGGAACATACCAACAGGATTTGATATAGGAAAATTCGGAGAGCTTGAATATACTCCCCGCCTGGGAACAAAAATCAATTACCGGGGAGGAGAAGGCGTAGATTACAGCAGGCAGGGGCCGGTTTTATCCATGAGTCACAGTCTCGGGTTTGGCCGGATCGACTGGGCGGGAAACCTGCGCAGGGGACTTGAGGTATCGCTTGAGAACAGTAATTCCTATAATTTTGACCATGGCGACTGGGATCTCTACATGGGCGCGAGCGGTACGGGCCATTATCCGGTTATTGATTCAATTTTCGGCATTTCAGGACGCTTCAGGTATCAGCAGTGGGCCTTCGGAGATGCCGACAGAAAGAATAATAACGAAGCCGGAGGAGATATCCGGGGCATACCCGACAAGGATCTGCGGGCGGATTATCTTTTTTCGTTCAATTTTGATTTTCCCGTCCGGATACTCAACTTTGTCCCGTCAATCTGGTTTGACAAACCCAAGCTGCATTTCTTTGATGTAGAATTATTTGCTTCTCCGTTCTTCGATCTTGCCTTTGCGGCGCCTCCCGGCGGGAAGGATATTTCCGCCATAAAGGGTTACTATACCAGCGGAATGGAATTTATAGCGTTCTGGGGATTCATGCGCAGCCTCTATCTCCGTTTCAGTTTCGGTTATGATCTGGCCGGGGCAGGGACGGTACCGTGGGCCGGACTCAAGATGGATGAATACTTCATCGGCATCGGTCTTCACTATTAATAAACAGGAATAGTTTTATGGCAAACATTGCGGTAATCGGTACCGGTTATGTCGGTTCTGTCTCCGGCGCATGCCTTGCGGATTTTGGCAACCATGTAACCTGTGTTGACAACAATGCTGAAAAGATTGAAGCGCTTAAAAAGGGAATCATACCGATCTACGAACCCGGACTTGATACTCTGCTGAAACGGAATACGGAAGCGGGAAGATTAAAATTCTCCACGGATTTACCGGGCGCGGTTAAAGCCAATGAGGTAGTATTTATAGCGGTGGGTACGCCTCCGGCGGAGGACGGCAGCGCGGATCTTCGGTATGTTGAAACCGTTGCCCGCAGCATCGGGCAGGCGATGGAAAAATATACCGTCGTGGTGGACAAGAGTACTGTTCCCGTTGGGACAGGGAGAAAAGTCGCGGCATGGATTGGGGAGGAGCTTGCCGCGCGGAAACTTGAAATTCCTTTTGCGGTAGTTTCCAATCCCGAATTCCTCCGCGAAGGGTCGGCCATACAGGATTTTACTCATCCTGACCGTGTCGTCATAGGCTGCGAACATGAAGAAGCCCGCAGAATCATGAAAGAGGTTTACCGGGCGCTTTACCTTAACGAGACACCGTACATCGAAACCAGTCTTGAATCCGCGGAGATGATTAAATATGCTTCCAATGCCTTTCTTGCGGTGAAGATCACCTTTATCAACGAAATTGCAAATCTCTGTGAAAAGATCGGGGCCAATGTTCAGGATGTGGCCAAGGCCATGGGCAGGGACGGCAGAATCGGCGGAAAATTTCTGCACCCCGGCCCCGGTTTTGGCGGTTCCTGTTTCCCAAAGGACATCCGCGCCCTGGCCCGTATCGGCCGGGATCACGGCGAAGCCCAGCGCCTCGCCGAAACCGCCATAGAGGCAAACGAGAGGCAGAAACTCCGCATGATTGACAAGATTGAAACGGTCATGGGGCCTTCGCTGCGGGGTAAAACCATAGCGATCCTCGGCCTGGCCTTCAAGCCCAACACCGACGACATGCGCGAATCCCCGGCTATCGCGATCTGCAGAGGCCTTATTGAAAAAGGCGCCGCACTGAGGCTTTACGATCCCGCGGCCATGAAGGAAGCTTCCTGGCGTCTTGAAGAGGTAAAGCCGCGGTGCCATTTTGCCCCTGATGAATATGACGCGGCAAAAGGTTCCGACGCGCTGGTACTGCTCACCGAATGGAATCAATTCAGAAATCTTGATTTCGGACGGATAAGATCCCTCCTTAAAGAAAACTTTTTTTTCGATTTCCGCAATATATATAAACGGGAAGCGGTGGAAGCCGCGGGATTTTATTACACGGGAATCGGCACATGAGGATCCTTGTAACAGGCAGTGCCGGGTTTATCGGCTTTCATCTTGCCGAAAAACTTGCCCGCATGAATCACAGGGTTACCGGCATAGATAACATAAACAACTATTACGATACGGCGCTCAAACTTGCAAGGCTGGAACATTCGGGAATTGATACGGAGCATATAGAAGATGAAAAGCCTTTACAAAGCGGAACTCTTCCCTCATACACTTTTATAAAAATCGATCTCTGCGATAAACCTGCGCTCTTTTCCCTCTTTGAAAAAGAGAACTTTGACTGCGTTATAAATCTTGCGGCCCAGGCGGGAGTCCGTTACAGCATCGAAAACCCCGAGGCCTATATTGCAAGCAACATTACCGGTTTTTTTAATATCCTTGAAGCGGTACGGCATTTCAAAACAGGACACCTTGTCTTTGCCTCCAGTTCTTCGGTTTACGGCCTTAACGAAAAGACCCCCTTTTCCGTTTCCGACAAAACCGACAGTCCTGTAAGTCTCTATGCCGCTACCAAAAAATCAAATGAACTCTTGGCCTTTTCCTACAGCCATCTTTACTCCATTCCCATGACAGGCCTGCGCTTCTTTACGGTCTACGGCCCCTGGGGAAGGCCCGATATGGCGCCTTTTATTTTTACAAAAGCCATCATCGAAGGTAAACCCATAAAGGTTTTCAACAACGGCAGCATGAAACGGGATTTTACCTATATTGATGATGTTGTCGAAGGTATTGTCCGCATCGCCGGCATCATTCCAAAAGCCTCCCCTGCCCCTTTTGGACTTTTCAATATCGGTTACGGGCAGCCTGTCGATCTCTTATCGTGTATAGAAACCATTGAAACCTGCACCGGTAAAAAGGCCGAAAAACAGTTTCTTCCCATGCAGGCAGGGGATGTTCCCGTCACCTGGGCCGAAACGTCCGATTTTGAAAAGGCCTCAGGCTATAAACCAAAAACCGGCATAGATAAAGGCATACCGCAATTCGTAAACTGGTATACCGAAAAATATCTGCCCTTAACAAGAGTCAATACATGAAGTTTCAACTTATCTTTAATCTGTTTTCAAAAAAAGAAAAAAAGCAGCTGATCATTGTTCTGTTTGCCCTGCTGATCATGGGTTTTATCGAGCTTATTGGCATCGGATCAATCGGTCCTTTTATTTCAATTATTACAAATCCTTCAATTATTCACAGCAATACATATCTTGCCGCACTGAACGGTTTCTTTAAGTTTTCTTCCGATAATGAATTTATTGTTTTTTTTGGTGTCGCGGTCATCATTGTCCTGGCCCTGAGCAATCTCTGTCTTTCCGGTGTCAATTTATTGATCAACTATTATTCCGGGAAGAGACGCCATTCATTTTCCATGCGGCTTTTTGAAAGATACATAAGGCAGCAGTATGTCTTTTTCCTGGACACCAATTCGGCCATATTATTGCGCAACATGGAAAATATTAATACCTTTGCCAGCGATATTCTCATAAATCTGCTTAACCTCATCTCCGGTATTATTATTTCCTTCTGTATAATCATACTGCTAATCATAATTAATCCTCTTTTGGCCCTGATTATCAGCTCTTTTCTCGGTGTTTCGTATCTGGGCATTTTCCAAGTCATTAAAAACATATTGGCCAGGAAGGGAGCGGAAAAACACAGGATAAACATACTCAGGTATAAATATTTAAATGAAGCTTTCGGCGGCATCAAAGATATAAAAATACTTTGCAAGGAAAGAACCTTTCTCGATCTATACAGAGAACCTTCGCTGAAATACTCGGTTAATGACGCCATCGGTAATTCAATAAACGATCTTCCAAGATATCTTATAGAAACTCTGGCCATAGGCGGAATGATTCTGGTTATAATCCTTATGGTGTATTCCGGCGCCAAACTTGAACAGCTCCTGCCGACACTCACGGTTTATGTCTTTGGCGCATACCGCCTGTTACCGCTTCTTCAAAAAATCTTCCGGGCTTTTACAACCATTCGCTATCACTATTCAATCGTGGAAAATCTTGACAAGGATTTCAATTCCCTGCCCGAGGGCGCGGAACTTGTTAATGACGCTACCCTTCCAAAGCTGGAATTTACCTCTTCCATTACTTTGAAAAATATCACTTTTTTATACCCCAATTCCGAAAAAACCATCATCGATAATGTCAGCCTTAAAATAGAACATAATACATCAATAGCCTTTGCCGGTTCCACAGGATGCGGGAAAACCACGCTTGCGGATATTATTCTTTGTTTACTTGCTCCCCAAAAAGGCGAAATCATTATTGACAATACAAAAATTGATGAATCAAACAGGCATAACTGGCAAAAAAATCTTGGCTATGTTCCCCAGTCAATATATTTGACCGATGATACGATCAGAAATAATATCGCCTTCGGGGTTCATCCCGAAAAAATTGACGATGAAGCCGTCAAGAAAGCGGCAAAACTTGCCAATATAGACGATTTTATATCACATGAACTTCCGGAAAAATATGATACGGTGACAGGCGAACAGGGGGTACGGCTTTCCGGCGGACAGAGGCAGCGTATCGGCATCGCGAGGGCCGTTTATCACGATCCTTCGGTATTGATCTTTGACGAAGCGACCAGCGCCCTTGACAGTCTTACCGAAAACGCCATTATGGATGCCATAAATTCCATGAGCCATAAAAAAACCATCATCATTATTGCCCACCGCATCACAACCATAAAAGATTGCGATCTTATCTATTTGATGGACAAGGGAACGATCACGGATTCGGGAAACTTTAATGATCTTTATGAAAGAAATTCTGTTTTCAGAAAAATGGCCGAAGGCTCATAACGGGCCGGCAGGAGAAAAAATGAAAAAAAATCCAAAAAAAAATCTATCGCTCATGATTATCTTTACTCTGTCGATAAATTCGGTTCTGTTTTCCCAGGAAGCGCTTACTTCGATGAATGAGATGTACTTTGATTTTCTGTCGTTAAACGGACATGCGCAGAGGCCTCATCTTGGATATCGTACACTCTCGGACAATAAATGGAATGTGGACGGTGCCTATGAGCATCCCTGGAAAAACAAAAGCCTCTCAAACGAGTTCTTTTTCCTTGACAAAAAAATATCCCTGCGCATATACGATCTCGATCTGTTTTCGTCGATAAATACAGCCGCTCCCTTTGGATACAACGACGGCGCCCTCTGGCAGGGAAAAGGCTTCAATTCCAGCCTGAGCACGGGCGTCCGCCTTGAATTGTACGGGCTTGAACTTACCTACAAACCCCTGCTGGCTTTTTCACAAAATCTGGATTTTAAGCGGATGGACTCAAACTATGACAGTGAATACGGATATTTCTGGGGATACAGGCATAATATCGGAATCGATCTCCCCCAGCGTTTCGGCGACAAACCGTTTTTTACCTATGACTGGGGGGACAGTGAAATACGGTACACATGGAAGACACTGACGGCAGGCTTCGGAACCCAGAGCGTATGGCTGGGGCCCGCGTATATCAATCCTATCCTTCATTCAAACAATGCCCCGGCATATCCTAAATTTGACCTTGGCATCAGGCGGACATCCGTCACTATTCCGTATTTCAATACATACATCGGCGATTTTGAGGCGCGTGTTTCCATCGGATATTTATCCGAATCGGAATATTTTGACAACGATGAAGAAAACGATCATACCATGTTTCACCTTTTCAGCCTTTCATATTCACCGCCTTCTTTCCTTGAAGGCCTTACGGTTTCCGCAAACAGGGTATGTCTTGTTCCCTGGGATCTTGAAAATCTTAAATATATATGGCCCAATAATGATAATACCATTGAGGATCAAAAAATTTCTTTCGGCCTTTCATGGAAATTTGATAAAGTCGGCCTTGAGATATTCGGCGAAATAGGGCTGGATGACAATAACCTGGGAATTAACGATTTTAATTTATTCAAGAATTCCCAGTATTTCTTTCATACTTTTGTGTATACGGCCGGGATAAAAAAGACATTTATCATCAGTCATTCACGGAAATTATACGGCGAATTGATTTTTGAATGGAGTAACATGGAAATGTCCCAGGACTATCAATACATGCAGCCCTATTCTTTCAATTTTCATTTTCAGAGAGGACAGGGATATACCAACGGAGGTCAATTAATTAACAACAATATCGGCGCGGGCGGCAACAGCCAGTATCTTGAGTATAAATTTATTTACCCCCAGGGAACAAGTTCAATAATCTTCGGAAGAAATAATCCCGACAATAATTTTATTTTCGCAATACCAACCCATGAAGCAAACAGTCTGGAATTAGTGGATAAATTGGATTGGGGCTATAAAGCCCACGTCTATTTTGGCGCCACTTCAAAATATTTTGTTACCAATAACCTTACGGCGGGCCTCGGCCTTTTTTACGATCTGATTTTAAATCCGAATTATTTTTATTACAAGGAACGAACCGATGAAAAAACGATCCTTAATAATGTTTCAATACAATTGTACATGTCAATTAACAACTTTGGAAGCAAATAAAACAGCATGTTTTAAAAAAATTCACCACGAAGTCAAAGAAGTCGAATAAGTTTTTAAGAGCCCCCTCTTTCCTTCTTCGACTTTTTCGACTTTGTGGTAAAATATTCTTCTTCCGGTCTTGAGTCCACTACCCACAAGTTGAAAGATGTCAAGACACTAGCAGGGGCTACGATATTTCGCCGGGACGGCGGACCTGTCTAGGGCAAGGGTTATGCCCCGGACAGTTGAATTCGGAAGTAGTGTTCTTTTTCCGTAGTTTCCGCCGATAATAGGGTTATGAAACGGATCAGCGTTGCCCTTGCGGCGGGACTTTGTATTGCCGCCCTTTGCGCGGCCCAAAATTCCCCGGCCACGGATTTTTCAAACTTCCG
>JAISCR010000159.1 GCA_031265435.1 Treponema sp. | reverse complement strand
GGATTGAGACCCATGGTCCAGTTCCACAACCACGCGTTGTTTTTTTGCAGCTTGTCATGGGGAGCCATCACATAGCCGAGTTTCCCCTGCACCCTGGAATCGCTGGCCTCCAGGGGCGGCGCGATGGAGGTGGCGTCATAGTAGATGCCGCAGTTGCCGGAAGCCATGAGGGCGATACACTCATTGTAGGTGTAGGAAAGGATGTCCTGCTGACCCGCTTCCCGGAGAATCTTCTTGTACATCTCCCAGGCGGCCCGCTGTTCCGGTGTATTAACCGTCGCGTTCCACTGCATGTCAAAGAATTTACCGCCAAAGGCGTTGACCATCGTCACAAAGGGGGCGCCGCTCATGCCCCAGCCGGGGGTTCCCCGCATGGTAAAGCCAATAATACCCCTGGCCGGATCGTGGATCTGTTTTGCCAGCTCGTAGATCTGTTGCCAGGTGGGTTCATCGGGCATAGTGAGTCCCTTGGCCGCGAAAAGTTCCTTGTTGTACATGATGAAGGAGCTTTCCCCGTAGAAGGGAATCCCGTAGGCCCTGCCGTCCAGAGAAACGGAATCCAGCATACCTTTGATCAGATCCGGCCGGTCATACCATTGCTTATCCTGCGCGGAGAGCCGGTCAAAGTAGGGTTCCAGGTTCTCAAGCCAGCCGTTCCGTGCCCATGTCTGGGCTTCGTAGGGGCCGATATAGAAAATGTCATAGGTGGTACCGCCGGTCGAGGCTTCGGTGGTGAGCCGCTGCCGGAGATCGTTTTCGGGCAGTACGGAAATATTCACCGTAACCCCTTCGGCTTTGTATTCGGACTGGGCAATCCGGGACAAAGCCTGGGAAATGGGATTATTCGCCAGCGCGATATTCACCGTAACCGGGCCGGAGCCTCCCTGCTGATTGCGGCCCGCCGCAAACACCGGGGCGCCAAGGACCAAAAGCATCCCCAGCACCGCTAAAACCACATGGATCTTTTTCATAACTACCTCCATAAAATTTACCGGTTTTATGTATTTTACCTGTAGTATTGTAAAAATTTGAACCGGCGGGCTCCAAAATACCGGATCTTGAAACCACATTCCTTTATTATTTATGAGGGTTCCTTAATTGTCAATCTTTTTTTTCCAACTTTTTTTATAAAACGGTATGTGCCTTGACATCCGTTCGTATATATGTTAGTTTAATATAACTATATTAGAACATATTAACATAATAAGGCGGCAGGAGTGAAGATTCGGGGAACAGGTTTTGTCATCTTTGGGCTAAGCGTTGCGTTGATCCTGCTGCTCCTCCTGGGTCTTTTCTCGGGAAGCGTGAATATTTCCCCGCGCGACACGGTTTCTGTTCTCCTGGGTTCCGGGCGGAACAGCCCGGAGGAGCGGATCATCCTGGGGGTTCGGCTGCCCCGGCTCTGTATGGCGCTCCTGGTAGGAATGATGCTTTCCGCCGCGGGGACTATCTCCCAGGCGGTGTTCCGCAACCCTCTGGCGGATCCCTACATCATCGGTATCAGTTCCGGCGCGGCTGCCGGGGCGGCGCTGGCCTTTATCCTGAAACTGCCGGATATTTACTACGGCGTCTTCGCGTTTTGCTGCTCTCTGGGAACAGCCTTTTTGATCTTCCGTCTTGCCGGGAGCCGGGATCGGGCGGATACGGCCGGGCTTCTCATCATCGGGGTGGCGATTTCCGCCTTCCTGGGCGCGCTTACTTCCTTCATGATGTATCTGGCGGGGCAGGATGCCTACCGGGTCATGATCTGGACTATGGGTTACCTCGGTTCAGCTTCCTGGACACGTGCGGCGCTGCTCACAATCCCCCTCATCCTGTCGCTTATCTATTTTTTTTATTACCGGCACGAGGTGGACGCTCTGCTTTTGGGGGATGAGGAAGCCCATTCCCTGGGCATCACTCCGGGAAGGCTCAAGCGGCAGCTTCTCATAGTGGTAAGCCTCACCGCCGCATGTTCGGTGGCCTTTACCGGGCTGATAGGCTTTGTAGGGCTCATCGTTCCCCATGCGGTCAGGCTCTGTATCGGGAACCGGCACGGGAGGCTTCTTCCGCTGGCCGCCTATGCGGGGGGCGTGTTTCTTCTCTTTGCCGACACCCTTGCACGAAGTATCCTTTCTCCCATTGAGATTCCCATCGGGGTGATCACCGCCTTCTTCGGCGCGCCGTTCTTTCTCTTCCTCGCTGTGATGAACCGTAAAGGAACCGCCTCATGAACGCGGATATCCTTGACATAAGGGATTTGAATTTCTCCTACCAAAGCCGGGAGATTCTCAGGGGGATTTCCCTCAGTCTGAAGCAGGGTGAATTTTTCGGTTTCCTGGGCCCCAATGGTTCGGGAAAATCCACCTTCCTTAAAAACCTGTTGGGCTTCCTTAAACCTTCCGGGGGGAGGATTCTCTATGCCGGGACAAACACCGTCCCCGGCGGAAAGGAACGCGCAAGGCTTTTTTCCTTTGTGCCCCAGAATACGGGACTCCGATCCTCCTTTGCGGTGAAGGATGTGATCCTCATGGGGAGACTGCCCCACCTGAAAGACCGCTGGGCCGGTTACAGCGCCGAAGACCGGGAAAAGGTAAGGGAGGTCATGAAAGTCCTGGGGCTTACTTCCATGGCGGATCGGAATGTGATGAGCCTTTCCGGGGGAGAACTGCAGAAGGTAATCATCGGCCGCTGTCTTGTTCAGGAGGGTGATATTATTCTTCTTGACGAGGCAACTTCCGGGCTTGATTTGAACCACAGTATTGAAATTATGGAACTGATGCGGAAAAAGACCACGGAAGAATCGAAAACCGTAGTGGCCGTGCTCCACGATCTCAACCTGGCCTCCCAGTACTGCGACCGTATCGTACTGCTCAAGGAGGGGCGCATCCGTTACCAGGGTTCCCCCCGGGAAATTCTTAGTTCCGAAGTGCTTGAGGATATTTACGGTATACAGGCGATAGTGGGGCATGATGTATATGGCAGGCCCTTTGTCCTGCCGAGGCGTACCGCAGGAACAGATGCCTGTGTTTCCTGAACGTTTCCGCTCCCACCACGATGCGGAACAGAAACTCCTCTCCGCACTGGGTTCCCGTCCCGCTCAGGCGGACTGGCCCCTGCTGGAAAAGGAGTTGAGGAAAAAACCCGCCGGGAAAAAGCGGGGTATCTATTTCCATGTTCCCCACTGCGACAGGATCTGTACATTCTGCAACCTCAACCGGAAGGAACGGAAAGGGGCGGATCTGGACTCGTATACGGACTTTCTTGTCTCGGAGATAGAGTCCTGGGGGGCCTATGCCTATGTCCGGGAACAGCCCTTTGAGGCGGTGTATTTTGGCGGCGGCACCCCCACGGTTCTTTCCGAGGAGCAGCTTGCCAGGGTTCTCAAAGCCCTGGCCGGCAGCATCCCCCTTTCCGCGGACTGCGAGATCAGCGTGGAATCGACTCTGCACAATCTGGGGCCGGATAAGGCGGAGGCCCTGGAAGAAGCGGGGGTGAACCGTTTCAGCATCGGCATCCAGACCTTTTCCGGCCGGGGCCGGAAGCTCCTGGGGAGGAGCTATGACGGGGAAGGAGCCGTGAAGGAACTGGAAAAACTCCGCAGAGCCTTTCGGGGAACCCTGGGGATCGACATCATCTACAGCTATCCCGGACAAAGCATAGAGGAAGTGATTCATGACGGGAAAACAATCCTTGAAAGCGGCGCGGACAGCGTGAGTTTTTATTCCCTCATGATCCAGGGTTCCTCCTCCCTCGCCGGGGATATTAATGAAGGAAAACTCACTTTCTCAAGGACGCTTGAATTTGACCGGGAACGGCACAATACCCTGTACCGTCTTCTCCGGGAGGGCGGCTTTGAGCTTCTGGAACTTTCAAAGCTGGTTCGCCCCGGCACAGACCTGTACCGGTACATCCGTATCCTCTACGATAATGGTGAAATTCTCCCCATCGGCTTCGGCGCCGGAGGGAACATTGCCGGCTTTGGCATATATTCGGCGGCGCCGGGACAGCGTTTTGTTTCGCGGGGGAATAAATGCCGCGACTTTTACCACAAAATCCTGGGCTTTCTGCAATTCGGTGTATACGATCCTGAGATCGTTACCCGGGATCTGGGAGAAGCGGCGCGGCACGCGGTACGGGAAAAGATTGAAAGCTACAGAGCCCGTGGCCTTTTGGAAGGCGGAAGCGGTTTCCGCCTCAGTGCCGACGGGGTGTTCTGGGGAAACAATATGGCCGTAGAGATTCTCAACACGGCGATACAAAACGAAGAAAAGAAAGAGCCGGTTTGAAAACTGAAGTTTTGAAACAGCCTCAAAGGAGTGTCATTATGCGTAAGAGTGTACTACCGTTTGTTCTGATCGGCGTCCTTTTCCTGCCCAATGCCTGTAAAAAAGGCCCGGCGGAAGGCGCCGGAACGGGAAATGCTGTCGAAACCAGTGGAAGCGGAATAGGAAGCGCCGTGCAAACCGAAACCGGCGAACCGGAAACGGGAAGCACTGCCGAAGGCCCTGCCGCGGAGAGCAATCTGAACTGGACGGTGACGCGGGAAGAGGGAGCCGTCTATGTCGCGGACAGGCTGGGAAACCGTATCCCCCTGGAGCACTACCGGCGGATGGTGGTCATTTCGCCGGGGGCGGTGGAAACCCTCTATCTTATCGGCGGAGAGGAGGCCATAGCCGGAATCGCTTCCGGGCGGGAAGCCCTCTGGCCGGAAGAAAAAACGGTTCTCCTCCCCTCGGTGGGGAACACGGCCCGGCCGAACCTTGAAAACATCATCGCCCTGGAACCGGATCTGGTCATTGGGAATGCCATGACCGCGGCCCTTATTCAGGATCTTGCAGGCCGGGGATACCGGGGAATCGTCCACCAGGCGGATTCCATTGAAGACATTTTTAACGGAACAGCGATCCTGGGCCGTCTTTCGGGAAGGGCGGAGGCCGCGGAAAAACTCAATGAGGAAAAACGGGCCCGGCTTGGCGAATTACGGGAGGAACTGGAGTCCCGGCCCCTTAAACTGAAAGGGGCCTTCCTCTACTCCGCAGGTCCTATCATGGCTTTTACCGAAGCATCCCTCCCCGGAGAGATACTTTCCGCGTTGGGGGTGGAAAACATTGCCTCCGGCCTTGACGCGGCCCAGCCGATCCTCTCCCCGGAATACATCCTCTCCCGGGACCCCGACTTTCTTTTCGGCGCCATGGCGATTACCAAACCCGCAGACATCCTTGCCGCGGATTCACGAATCGCCGAAACCAGGGCGGGGAGGGAAATGAACATCAGCATTATTCCGTCTTCCCTGTTTATCCGCCCTTCGCCCCGTATTCTGGAACGCATTCCCGAATTGTACGGGACTCTGCGGCAGTATGCGGCTAAAAATTCTGATAGGTAAGGGAAAATATTCGCTTGTTTCCCTTTGTCGAGGCAATGGTATCCAGAGCCGTGATCTGTACTTTGGAATAATCCGCTCCGTTACCGTGCCGTATGATATAGACATGCCGGGTAAGGGAATAGACCGGGGGCATGGTTGAAAGATTGGCGGTGTAGTACTGCTTTGCGTTGTACTTATAGTCGGTCAGAGGATCTCCGGCCGTTGTCCCGGTTCCTGTTCCATAGCCCACATAGCTAATCACATTGAGCCGGTTCAAAACCGGCTCGCCCATTTCCGCGGCAGGGGATGTATACCTGGCGGTATCCACCGCAAAGGGAAGGCTAAAATCCGCATTATCGAGGGATTGTACCGCGGCAAAATCCGTAGTCCCGGCGGCCCAGACCCCGCCCTCCCCTCCTGATCCAAGAGCCGCCGCGGTGTCTCCGCTGTTGGTATAGATCATGCGGCTGTAGTCAAAGGCTATATCCCAATCCCTGCCGGCTATGTTCTCTCCGGTAATCCCTCTCCCTGTGGAAAGGGAAAAATACACGGGCCCTGAGTTTTCAACAGCCGTAACGGGCCCCATCTCGAGAACTTCCCCGCCGGGCTCATTGGTGCCGGTGCTTCCGTTGGGACAGGAGAGAAAACAAAGGGCCGCCAGTCCAAGAAACAGAAGCGGCGGCATTACTCTTTTTTGTGTCATAGATACTCCTCCAAATTTTTCTTCGACTTCTTTGACTTATTCGACCTCGCGGTTAAAAAATTCTTCATTAAAATTATTTACCACAAAAATTATTTACCACTAAGTCGAAGAAGTCGAAAAAGTTTTTATTCGGAAAAAAATCCGCGGCTGCAGGCAAGCCGGCGCCGCCTGCGTCCGCGGAAATCCGTGGAAAAAATCCTTATTCTACTGCGCCGTATTTAAATGTCGCTGAATAAGTGTTTCTGCCAGTGGGGCTGGAACTGGCGCCGACAAAAGAAAGACCGCTAAGCTGGAATTTGGAATAGGTAGTTCCATCGGCATGCCGGATGATGTATACCTGTTCGGTCGGTCCATATTGAGGAGGCATAGCGGGGTTCGTTTTTTTGTAAGCCGCTTTTTTGTTAAACGCATACACGGCCATACCGCTCGACGTGAATGGCGTAGACTTTGTCAATCCATCTCCACCGCTAGCAAAACCAAAATAAGTCATCATGTTCATTTTCATTGGGGTTGCACCACTCATTCCTGGTAACCAGCGGATTTGGTCCGTCACATAGGGTTCATAGTCTCCGCTAGCGTTAACCTTATCAGTCAAAGCCACGGCATCAAAATCCGTGCTGTCGGTATACCAAACTCCGCCGTCCCCTGCAGAACCTTTCTCAGTTGCGGTATCACCGCTGTTGGTATAGATTGAGAGCATAGAAGAGGGGTGTGCTTCAAAGGCGATGTCCCATTCCTTGGTATTCGCCTTTGATGCCTCGACTTCTTCCCCGGTGGAAAGGGAGTAATATTTTGGCACACCGGCTATGTCAAACGTCAGTTCATCATCAAGGGTGGGGAGTTCAACCAACTCCTCTTCCGTTATCGGACTTATTATCTGGGCATTCGATTTTACCGCGTCAAAGAGTTCCCCTTCCAGAGCCCCTCCCGCGGACCAGTCGAGGGCCATGATCTCTTCTCCCAGATCAACGGAATCCCAGCGTTTGCCGGAGGCGCGATCCGCAAGAGCGGCTATGGCGACAGTATCCGTACCTGTCCAGGCCTTTCCGCCGGGGGTCAGGAGGCTCAGGGTTCCGCTTCCGCCGCTTACTGCGGCCTCGCCCCAGGCCAGTGTAGTTTTTGTGGTAAAGTCGTCGTAGACCGATACAAAGATTTTGGTGGTTCCCTCGGGAACATTTGTTACCTTGATTACGGAAGTTTCCGTATTGGTTCCCGAGCTTGTCGTAGGGCAGCCGGTCAGGGCAAAAGAAAAAATCAGGAAGATCCCGATTAATCCAAAGAGAAAATTCTTTTTCATACTGTACTCCTTATAAAAAATATTTAAGACCAAGGGTAAGGGACTGCGCGGTGGCAGGCCCCAGTGAATCGGTTTCTCCGGTCAGGTTATTGATTGCCGTATAGACCTTGAAATGAGTTCCCAGATTTATTGAAAAATAAAAGTCCAGGATAAAGCGGCTTTCGTAAGATGAATCGTCCGGGTAGAGGGGAGAGAAGAATCTTCCCCCCAGCCAGGTATTGACACCTGACCCCTTATGATCCAGCCCCAGTTTCATTTTGACCGTATGGGCGGGCTGCAGATGCAGTTCCTCCCCTTCGGTCCTGTCATAGGCAAAAAGCCAGCTGTAACCGGCCGAGAAAAACCCGTGCGTAAAAATGGTTAAACGCCCTTCGGCGTCCGTTCCCGTCCGTAATGAGCGGGAAATGTTTCCTGTCCTGTATACCTCCATTCCGCGATCAACTTCGTGTTGATCGATATAAGCGATCTCGTTAAAGAGTTCGCTGTAATACACATTTATTTGTCCAAAGAAAAGATCCTGCTTTGTATATTCCACAGCCATGTTGAAGCCCAGGGCGTATTCGGGCTGTAAGTCCGGATTCCCCTTTACCAGGGGGTGGCCCGGTGTGATGGTATCGTCTTTAACGAGGTAGAGATCGTTAAAGTCGGGCGCCCGGTATCCGAGGCCCGTTCCGGCAAGAATCCGGAAGCCCCGCGGCAGGTGATACATGGAAGAGATTTTCGGCGCCGCCGCAAAACCGAACTGGGAATTCCGCTCTATGCGCAGTCCTCCAAGAACGGAATACACTTCCTCCCGGAACCGCTCCGCCTGGATAAAAAGGGCTTCTTTATCCACTCCGGCAAAAGTCCCGCCATTGTGGAGGTTGTATTTGTCCATGGAGTTGTAGGCTCCCTCAAGGCCCGCGGTAAAAAACCAGTTTTCTATGCCGTCGTATTCCCCCTGGGCCTCCAGAGCGATGAGGTTTTCGTTTTCGTGATTCTCTCCGGTAATCCATTCGTCGATAAGGGCCGAATAGGTATCCTTGTCCCGCTGGTAGTAGTTGTCGTAGAGACGGAGGGTCAGCATTGTCCGGCTAAAGGGAACAAGGGCCGCTTCGACATAGCCGTCCGCGCGGATATAATCCGACCGGACAAGGCTTCCCCGGGAATTGGTCTGTTCATCGCTGCGCATGGGCATAAAGGAGCCCCCGACACGGAGTTCCGCGCTGTCTCCCAGGGGAATAAGCGAGTCAAGACCTGCCTTCCCGCGGTAGTATGCGGGCAGAATGGATCTGCTCTTCCCTTCGGCATAGTAAAAATCTCCCCGGGACGCGTCAATGCTCAGGGAATTCCGGGTGATGCCGAAGGGAAAGCCGAAGGAAACGGTAAGATTCTGTTCCCGGAAGGGGTTAAAATCATCAAAAGGTTCAGGCTTTACGGGAGTTTCCGGATCGTCATAGGCCAGCATGAAGCCGTTTGAAATGCCGGCGGAGAGGGAGATTTTATCCCCAGGCTTTTTGGTGATGATATTGATCACCCCGCCGATGCCGTCGGAACCGTAGACGGCGGACTGGGGGCCCCGGACAATCTCGATCCGTTCCACGTTACCCAGGGGCATGGTTTCTCCGTTGAGGCGCTGGGCGACCCGGCCTGCAAGCCGCCTGCCGTCCACAAGGAAAAGGATACGCCCCTCCCCCATCCCCTGCATCTGGATATAATCCCCCATGGCATTGCTCGTATACATAAGGCCGTACTCGTCCAGTACCTCGCTGACTGTGGAAGCGGAAGAGTTTTCTATTTCAGTCGCGCTTATAATTTCTGTAACTACAGGGCTGTCGCCCAGGCGTTTTTCTGTCCGGGTACCGGTAACGGTAATCCCTTCAATCTCCAGGAATATGTCTTCGTACAGATCTTCCTCCCGAACATCTTCTTCCGTTCCGGCTTCCTCACCCACGGCGGGAAGGACGGGGAGAAGGAAGAGGCAGAGAAAAGCCGGGTACAGGGAATTTGTGAAAAACCGCAAAAAATACCTCCATTTTTAATGTTCATTTTTTATAACAATGTTATATACTACTAACACATGATAAATATAATGTCAAGTGAATTTGTAAGTTTTATCAAACAAAGTAAGATTAATAAAACACTTGACAGGATCTTTATTTTTATCTATACCAAAACTAATTGAATGTGCGCACAAGCGCATGGTTTTGGGACAGATTCTTGCGGGGGTGCTGTTATGATTCTTTCAAAAATTCTCTTTATGGCTGGCGGCTTTCTGTGCCTTGCCCTGGGCATCGCCGGTATCATCCTTCCCATACTCCCCACTACCCCCTTTCTGCTGGGAGCCGCATTTTGTTTTATGAAGAGTTCCGGGAGGCTCTACCGCTGGCTCATGAACCACAAATATTTCGGCCCTCGGATCAGGCGGATCGGGGAAGCGGGACTTACGCTGAGGGAAAAGATCGGCATCTATGCGCTGGTGTTTGCGATGCTCCTGCCGGTCATCATCCTTACCCCCTCCCCGCACCTGCGGATCTTCCTTATTGTGCTGCTTGCGGTCAAGGCTTTTGTGTTTATAAGGATAAAAACAGCGCGCCCAGGAACGGTTTCGGTTCAGGCGGAAACAGTTCAGGGCGGGAAGGAAGAAGCGGAAAACACAGATGTTAAATAAGCGCATCCTCGCTCTCTCCCCCGAGTGGTTCAGGGACTCCATAAAAATCGTTGTTTTAAACTGGATTGCCATGCTCTGCAATGCCGCCGCCCTCTTTTCAATGTGCCGGTTCATTCAGGCTGTTTTCCAGTCCCTGCGCCGTGTACACGGGTTTTCCGCGGGGGAATTGGGGCCCGCCCCGGCGGAGGCTTCCGTGGATCCCGGGCTCAGCCTCGCCATTGCCCTGATCACGGCGGCGCTCTCCCTGGGAATCCGTATCTTCTGCACCCTCGGTTCCGCGGACGCCGCGTTTCTTGCCGGGGACAGGATCAAGGGGAGGCTCCGGGAAAAGATCTTCAAAAAACTGGTTTCCCTGGGGCCCGCTTATTCCGCCCGTGTTTCCACCGCTTCCGCGGTACAGCTTTCCGGGGAAGGAACGGATCAGATGGAAGGCTACCTGGGCCGTTACGTTCCCCAGCTTTTTTACAGCCTCCTTGCCCCCCTCACCCTTTTTAGAATTCTTTCCTTTATCAGTTTCAGGACAGCTCTCATCCTGTTCCTCTGCGTTCCCCTTATCCCCCTGTCCATTGTCATGGTTCAGAAGATTGCCAAAAAGATTCTTGCCAAATACTGGTCGAAGTATACCGGTTTGGGGGATTCTTTTCTGGAAAACCTCCAGGGCCTGACCACCCTCAAAATCTACGGAGATGACGGAGGGAGGCATGAGGCAATGAATCGTCACGCGGAGGAATTCCGTAAGGCGACCATGAGGGTTCTGGTCATGCAGATGAACAGCATCACCGTGATGGATGTTATTGCCTGGGGAGGAACCGCCCTTTCCATCATCCTGGGCCTTGCGGAATTGAGGGCCGGAAACATTAACCCGGGGGAAGCGCTGTTCATCATCCTTATCGGATCGGAATTTTTTATTCCCATGCGGCTTTTGGGTTCCTTTTTTCATACCGCCATGAACGGCGCCGCGGCCGGAGAAAAAATATTCAGCCTGATTGACTCACAGTCCGCGGGCCCCGGTTCGCAGTCTGCCGAAGCGGCCTTAATAACCACTTCCTTACAGAACGGGGCCGCGGGCCCCGGTTCGCAGGCCGGTAAAACCATACGCATCTCAAACCTTTCTTTTGCCTGGGAAAAAAACCGGCCTGTCCTGCGAAACATCAATCTGGAAATACCCGGGGGGACTTTTTTTGCCATGGCCGGTGAAAGCGGCTCCGGCAAGAGTACCCTCGCGGCAATCCTTTCCGGCCAGGCTCCCTGGTACGAAGGAAGCGCTTCCATCGGCGGGGCTGAAATTTCCCGGACTCCCCTGAAGGAACTGAGGGAAACTTTTACCCTGCTGCGGCATAACAGTTACCTCTTTGCGGGAAGCATCCGGGATAATCTCTCAATGGCAAAATCCGGCCTGAGGGATGATGAAATGGTCGCCGTTCTGGAACAGGTGGGGCTTGGGGAATTCCTTGCGGAACGGGAGGGACTTGAAACCCGTATAAGCGAAGGCGCGGCGAATATTTCCGGAGGACAGCGGCAGCGCCTGGCCGCGGCACGGGCACTGCTCCACGATACGGATCTCTATATTTTTGACGAAGCCGCCTCCAATGTGGATGTGGAAAGCGGAGAGGCCGTCATGGAGGCAGTTCAGGCCCTGGCGAAAAAGAAGAAGACGGTGATCCTCATCACCCACCGGCTGGCCGACGCCCGGAAGGCGGAGCGGATCGCCGTGCTGGATCACGGAAGCCTCATCTCCCTGGGCTCCCACGAAGATCTAATCCGGGAAGGAGGAATCTATGCGCGAATGTACACACAGCAGCGGGAGTTGGAATCCTTTGCCTAGGAGGATGCTGGCCCTTGTCCGGCCCCTGGCCCACATCATGATCCTGTCGATCCTGGCGGGAACTCTTTCCGCCCTGACGGTCATCGCCATTCCGATCCTGGGAGCCTATGCCCTGCTGGACGCCGCAGGGCTTGAAAAACTCAAAGTTACAATAATTCCCCTCCTTGCCGTTCTTGTCATTGCCCGGGGGCTTCTCCGCTACGGAGAACAGTTAAGCGGCCACTACATTGCCTTCAGACTCCTGGCCCTTATCCGGGACAAGGTTTTTGGGGCACTGCGCAGGCTTGCCCCGGCAAAACTGGAAGGCAGGGAAAAAGGGAACCTTATTTCGATCATTTCCTCGGACATTGAACTGCTGGAAGTGTTTTATGCCCATACCATCGCCCCGGCCGCCATCGCGGTCCTGGCGGGGACGGCAGTTTTTCTGTACTGCTCCTCCTTTCACGTCCTCTGCGGCCTCATCCTGCTTACAGGTTATATACTGGTGATCTTCGTCATCCCCCGCCTGACCGGGCCGGAAAACAGGAAGCTGGGACAATTCTGCAGGAATGAAGCGGGGGCCCTGAACACGCTGATGCTGGACAACCTTCGCGGGCTGGGGGAAATTATCCGGTATGGACGTGAAGAAGAGCGGATGGCCCTGTACCGTGAAAAAAGCGCGGCCCTGGCAGGGTCAATGCGGAAGCTTCGGCGCGGGGAGGGCCTAAACCGGGCCCTGACCGATGCGGCTATCCTCCTCACCGCCCTGGCAAACCTCTGCGCCAGCCTCTGGCTTTGGCAAAAGGGCCTCATGGTTCCCGGCGGCATCGTCCTTACGCTGGCTGCGACCCTTTCAAGCTTCGGCCCCGCGGCGGCGCTGGGTACGCTTTCCGGAACCCTGGTTCACACTTTTGCCGCGGCGGAACGGGTCTTCTCCATCCTGGACGAGTCTCCCGCGGTGGAGGAAGCCGCTTCCGGAAGCAGCGCCCTCTACGGCGAGATCCGGGCGGAAAACCTCACCTTCGCCTATCCCGGCGGAGAAGAGATCATACGGGATCTCTCACTGCGGATCCCCCCGGACCGGATTCTGGGAATCCGCGGAAAAAGCGGCTGTGGAAAATCAACGTGCCTCAAACTGATTATGCGTTTTTGGGATCCACAAAGGGGAATTATCTCCATAAACGGAAAGGATCTCCGCGGACTGGACACGCCTTCCCTGCGGCGCCTCCAGGGCTATGTTACCCAGGACACAGACCTTTTTCAGACCAGTATTGCGGAGAACATCAGGATAGGCCGGAAAGACGCAAGCCGCGAAGAAATAATCGCCGCCGCGGCCAGGGCCTCGCTCCACGATTTTGTGATGACCCTGCCCGGGGGCTACGACACGGAACTGGGAGAACTGGGGGATACCCTGAGCAGCGGAGAGAGGCAGCGGATAGGACTCGCCCGGGCATTCCTCCACGACGGGGATATTCTGCTCCTGGACGAACCCACCAGCAATCTGGACAGCCTCAACGAAGGCATCATCCTGAAATCCGTGAGGGAACAGGCAGGGCAAAAGATTATCATCCTGGTTTCCCACCGCCTCTCCACCCTGGGAATAGCGGATACACGTCTATCGATGGAGCAGGGGAAACCCGTCGGTTAATTTCAGGCTTTTTTCTTAATCAGAGACTTGATGATGTATGAGACTGCCGGGACAAGGCTAAGGAAGAGCAGGAGAAAACCCATTATGATCCGCTGGGAATAAAAGGCCCAGTAAACCGTGGCGCTTAGAAACGGAAGGGCGAGAATACCCAGGGACGCGGGAAGAATTACCCAGGGACGCCTGTTGAGCATCAAGTCGATAAAGAAGGGTATCCCCGCGGCCAGGGCCGTCCAGAGCAGGGGAATAAGCACCAGATGGAGGGGATCCCGCTGGATGGTCCAGCCTACAGCCCGGATTGCCGCGGCCGGGATGAGCCAGAGCAATGTAAAGGGCAAAAAACCGTGAAGAGTGCCGAAAACCCTAAAGATGATGAAGAGAAGATAGACCGTCAGGGGCAGAAGCACCGGAAGACACACAACATCCACAAAACCCGAAAACCAGAGAGACAGACCGAAGCCGCCGCGGCTGATAAAGGAACCCAGAAAAAAACGGGCCACGGCGGTAAGGCTTCCAAGAAGCAGGGCGCTTACTCCTCCTTCAAACCCGGTGTCTTCTGAAAGGGAACGGGAAAAAAGATAAAAAACCGGCATCCAGAGGAAACAAAAGAGACTCATAAGCCAATAGTAGACAAAAATCCCTACATTTTGCTATACTGCTTTTAGTGTCTTTGGTTTTCAGCCGGACAGCATGAGGAGGCCAGTTGTCGGATAAGGATTTACGGATTAACGAACAGATTCGGGTGCGGGAGGTTCGTCTCATCAGGGATGAGGGGGAAAGGCAGGGTATTATGCCGACCCTGGAAGCCCTCGAAATTGCACGGGAACAGGGTTTGGATTTGGTGGAAGTGGCGCCTCAGGCAGTTCCACCGGTTGTCAAGATTCTGGATTACGGTAAGTTCAAATTCGAAAACGAAAAAAAAGTCAGGGATTCCAAAAAAAAGCAGAAGCTGCTCAAGCTGAAAGAAATACGGATGCAGCCGAAGATCGATGAGCATGATCTGGACTTTAAGTCCAAGCATGTCAGGGAATTTTTGAATGAGGGGAACAAGGTCAAGGTAACGGTTCGTTTCAGGGGCCGGGAACTTGCCCATACGGAACTGGGTCTGGATGTCCTTAAAGATGTTCTGGCCCGGATTGAAGGGGAATATGTCATGGATAAGCCTCCGATTATGGAGGGCAAGTTTATGTCCATGATTTTAAGCCCCAAAGGGAAAAAAGGTTCCGGGTCTGCCGGAGCCTGATACTATTATCGAGGTATTGTATGCCAAAAATGAAGACAAAGAAGAGCGCCGCAAAACGCTATTCCTTTACCGGAAGCGGAAAGGTAAAGTACAAGAAACAGAATCTCCGCCACATTTTGACCAAAAAGTCCTCCAAACGGAAGCGGAATCTCCGCCACGCAGGTATTTTATCAAGCGATAATGTGTCCCAAATCAAGAAGCGCCTTTTGCCCTACGGGTAAAACTACAGGAGTATTACGATGTCAAGAGCGGTAGACGGGTCTAAACGGAAAGACCACCGGAAAAAAATTCTTAAACTGGCCAAAGGATACTGGGGCCGCAGAAAGAGCAACTTCAAAACTGCCAAGGACGCGGTAACCAAGAGTCTCTCCTACGCATACGCTCACCGGAAAGACCGGAAAGGAGATTTCCGCAGACTCTGGATTGTGAGGATCAACGCAATCTGCAGGCAGGAAGGCCTCTCGTATTCACGGTTTATCGACGGTCTCAACAAAGCCGGGATCACGATCAACAGGAAGGCTTTGGCGCTAATGGCCAAAGATGATCTTCCCGCTTTCCAGGCGGTAGTTGCCAAAGCCAAAACGGCGCTGGGAGCCTAGGTGATGGACAGCTTCGAGCAGTTTAAAATTCTTGAAGCCAAAGTGGCCAGAACTATCGAGATTCTCGATATGGCAAAAAAGGACTGCGGCCTTGCCAGGGAAGAAGCCGCGGCCCTGCGGAAACGGAATGAAGAGCTTGAGGCTGAAAACAGGAATCTTGCGGAAAAGTTAAAAAAGAAGGATGAGTGGCAGGGGCAGTTCCAAAGCCGCCTTCTTTCGGTAATTGAACAGCTCAACAAGGTTGATGACGCTATAGAACAGCCCCGGCCCGGAGAAGCTTCCCTTCTGCAGGAAGCGGAAAAGCTGCAGGTTCAGGAGCCTCCCGAGCCAAAGCCGGAACCTGAACCCGAGCCGAAATCTGAACCTGAAGAACCCGAACAAGACGAAGGCGAAGAGTCCCTTCCGGATTCCGAGCCTGAAAGCGAAAACGATTCAGACCCCGCTACCGGGGAGTTGGATATCTTTTAGGGCCGGCGGAATGGAAACGGAGACCGATTTTCGACTGGAGATTCTGGGAAGCGCCTTTTCCATCAGAACCGGTGAAAAAGCCGAATATCTGGAAACGATTCAGGAAGAGTACCGTAATATCATAGATCAAATTCTCCTTATTCCCGGCCATCATGAAGATCCCCTAAAAACCGCGATTCTGGCAGGTTTTATGCTGACTGAAGAACTGTACCGGCTGCGGGCAGAAAACCCGGTAAAAGAAAACTTTACCAACAGGCTTATCAGACAACTGGACGAAGCCCTGGAGCGAAACAACACTAAATAGACATGCAGCATATTTTCCCGCTACATAATACGGTAAAACACTATGATTGGGGTTCCACGGAATGGATTCCCGCGTTGATGGGGGAGGAAAACCCCCTGAAGGAACCCTGGGCGGAACTCTGGATGGGAACGCATCCCCGCGGGCCTTCCGGGGTTTTTTTTGAAGGCCGGGAAAGGGATCTTGGGGAACTTATCCGGGAGGAACCTGAATTTTTTCTGGGCGGGGAACTGTATAAGGCATGGGGCGGCCTCCCGTTCCTTTTTAAGCTTCTCGCCGCGGATAAGCCCCTTTCCATCCAGGCCCACCCGAGTCTTGAGCAGGCCGGGGAAGGCTTTGAACGGGAAAACCGTGCGGGTATATCCCTCGAGGCCCCGGAACGGAACTACAAAGACCGCAACCACAAGCCCGAGATTATCTCCGCGCTCACAGGATTTGACGCGCTATGCGGCTTCAGGGAACCGGAGAAGATTCGCCATTCCCTGAAATCCCTCACAGGACAGGCAGATGCCCTGAAAAGGGATCTTGAGCCGCTGATCCGGGCGGAAAACCTTAAAATTTTCCTAAAACGGCTTTTTGAACTCTCTGTGGAAACCAGAAAAGAGCTGACCCGGATACTCCGGGCCGGAATAGAAACCGATATCCCTCGAGCCGGGCCTTTCATGCGGCGTTTTGCGGAACTTTACCCGGATGATCCCGCGATAATAGCTCCTCTTTACCTGAATCTTGTTCATCTGGAGAGCGGAGAGGCTTTATTCCTTCCCGCAGGGGTTCTCCATGCCTATATTCACGGTTTTGGGGTTGAGCTCATGGCCAATTCGGACAATGTGCTTCGCGGAGGGCTCACATCCAAGTATATGGATCTAGGGGAACTCACATCGGTGCTGGATTTTTCAGCCTTTACCGTACAGATCCTGCATCCTGAAGAGAAGGCGCCGGGCCTTTACGCCTATCCTTCCTTTACCGGGGAATTCAGCCTGGCCCGGCTTGATTCAAGCGGCCATGAAAAACGCACAGTCCCCGCGGGCCGGCCCTGTATTGCAATAATCACCGGAGGAGAGGCGCTTTACCGTGTTTTTGATGAAGAAATGCGGCTTACACAGGGGCAGTCGATCTTTATCCCCGCGGGGGCGCCGGGAAGCTTCGAGGGGGACTTTAACGCCTGCCTCGCCGCTCCGGGCAAAAAACTTATTTGACTTCTTCGACTTAGCGGTTAAAAAATTCCGTGGGTCAAGTTTAGAACCCCGGGAAGGGGTGGGGGTTCCCCGCTTGAAGATCTATGTGGATGCCGATTCCTGCCCCAGGGCCTGCCGGGAACTGATACTGAAACGGGCCGGAAAACAAGGGCTGACGGCGGTTTTCGCGGCCAACCGGCCCATTCCGGGGGTCTCCGGCGAAAACACCGTGATGGAGCTCTGCGCTTCCGGGGAAGGGGCCGCGGATGACCGTATCGTGGAACTTTCCGGGCCGGAGGATCTTGTCGTCACCAGAGACATTCCCCTGGCTTCAAGGCTGGTGGATAAGGGCATTGCCGTGCTGGACGACAGGGGTAGAAGCTATACGGCCGAAAACATTCGGGAACGGCTGTCCATGAGGAACTTCATGGTGGATCTGGCGGAAAGCGGCCTGGGCATGGAACGGCACGCCGTGTACGGTAAAAAGGAACTCAAGTCCTTTGCCGACGCGTTTGACCGGGCTCTGGCGCATCTGCCGAAGCTGTGAATATTTGAGCTTGTTCCAACATTATGAACCTGCCGGATCGGCGCGGCACAGACCCTATTGTTCCGGATACATGTTTTGGATCTGCTTGATGCCCGGGAGGGCTTCAAAGAAGCATTCTACCAGTTCAGGATCAAACTTACAGCCCGACATTTTTTTGAGTTCCTCAAGCACCTGCTCTTCATTCCAGGGCTCCTTGTAAACCCGTTTTGAGCAGAGGGCATCGAAAACATCGGCGATGGCTACAATGCGCCCGGTGAGGGGAATCTCCTCACCTTTGCGGGGAATGGCTTTCCCTTCGGCATCGGCCTTTATGGGAGGGAAACCTTCCTTGAAAGGGTCAACCCAACCGGGGTAGCCGGTACCATCCCAGTTTTCATGATGGGTAAGGGCGATATCCAGGGCCATTTTGTCGGTTTCGGAACGGATATTGCTGAAAATCGCCGCACCTTCAACGGTGTGGGTCTTCATGATTTCGTACTCTTCGGAAGTAAAACGGGCGGGCTTCTTGAGGATCACGTCGGAAATAGCTACCTTCCCCAGATCGTGGAGCATGGCCGCCGTTTTAAGGTTATCGCAGAAGCGTTCCCGCTCTTTTTCGGAAACATTATGGCGGAAAGCCCAGCGATAGTAGATCTCCGCCGTATAGCCTGCCACACGCTTGACATGGGTTCCTGTCTCCTTGGGGTCTCTCATCTCCGCCATCTTGTTCATCCTGAGGAGCATTTCCTGCTTGTCCAGCGCCTGTTCCAGAACGGTAGTGGCGGTAGAGGCAAAGTGAACGATGAGGAGTTCGTCGTCCGAAGTAAAGGGAATGGTATTGCCGCCCTCATCCTTGGCGTTGAGCATCTGGATAACTCCCAAAATATCCCCCTTGGCGGCAATCAGAGGGAAGGTAAGGGAAGAAATCGTCGTATAACCGGACAGTTTGTCAAAGGAAGGGTTAAAAGAATAGGGCGTACCCTCCGGAATGTGATACATATCCGGAACATTAACCGGTTTTTTGGTGAGACCCACATAGCCTGAGATGGTTTTTTCGTTTATGGGCACGGAAAAGAAAGACATAACCGGCTTCTGACCCGGGGGAAGATCCGCGTCGGTAGTATCATTCTGGGCAAATTTGATGGCAAGCTTGTCAATCCTGATCCCTTTTTCTTCAACGGTTACTTTCTCGTAAATTGAACCGGCATCGGCATGAACCACCTTGCGGGCTTCAAGCAGAATCCGTTCCAGGAGGATATCAACATCCTGAATCTTGGTTAATTCAGAATCCAGCTGAAGAATGCTTCTAAAATCCGTATTTTTACCTGTCACGAAAACCTCCAAAACCAGATGTACTATTCCGGCATTTACGACCATGGCCCGCATAGATTCATCTGCGATGCCCTAATAATATATACCAAAAACAAATACTTAGCAATAAAAAACCCCGGGGAAAGGAGTAACCCCGGGGCACAAAAAAAGGAGGAACATGAAATAAACAATACTGCTACTTATTCAAACACTGATGGTTAAAAAAGGTAACAGGAATCCCAAAAAAACCGGTGTCTTTAATGAGCTTTACCGGTTTTTGTCCCACTCGGCAATGAAGTGTTCATAAGCGGCTATGGTCGCCGCCATGGTGATGTCCTGGACTTCGCCGCGGCCGAGCCAGCCGTCGCCATCCATGTTGTAGAGATGCCGGAGAGTTCCTTCCAGATCTTCAACGGTACAGGAAGGATCCTGCGCCCTGCGGCGTTCAAGACCCCGCAGTTCGGCTTCAAAAGTTTCCCGGTACTTTATATCCTTCCAGGCGGTAGAATCCCCCACCCTATTCCTCCGTTCCGTATCGAATGCGGCGGGCCGTCTCCAGAGGCAGGGAAGGAAAAAATGCCCGGTAAGCGGGATTAACGCTGAAGACATGCCTTAGTACCCAGGCTTCTCTTTCATTCAGTTCATATTCATAACGAAGGTCAATGTTTTCACCCAGAATGCGTATCATAAGACCCTGTTCATCCCACTGGAGGGAGAGATCCTGCCGGAAGAGATCATCCCGGGAGCCTGACTGCATGTTCCAATAGCGGAGTCTGTTATCCCTTCCGTAGAGGGCGCTAAACTCCCCTCCGGCGGAAACAACACGGGTAATATTGGCCCGGCCGTCAAAGTCGTAGTACTCACGAACTTCAGTTTCCCCGCCGTGCTCCGCGGAGCTTTCCACGGGCGCTTCGGTTTCGGGATCGGATGGAGCTTCTCCGCCATAGGAACCCTCGATACCGCGGATTCTCAGTTCCCCCGCGGCCAGGGTTTTGGGAAAGGCATAAAAACCGTAGGGATTGCCGTACCGGTCATACCAGGTTTCCGTGGGCCGATCCCCCGCTCCGCTCAAAAGAACATAGTAGAGGCTCTCTTCCCGGCTGACCGCATAGCCGCCGAAGGCCTGACGGTATTCATATACCCACCCCTCATCCCCGCCAAGGGTAAAGGACGGCATCTCCGCACCGGAGGGAGATTGCAGTACCGCCTGCAGAAGGACGCCTTCGCGGAGAAGCGGAAAGGCCGTAAGTCTTCCTTCGGCATCTTTTTCGAGGCGTATAGCCCCGCCGGGTAATTCCAGACTGAGAGAAAGGGCCCCTTCGGGCAGGGTGAAGGAGTCGGGAACCGCCTCAAGGGGCCAGTCGGGCCGCCAGATGATCTCCTGCCGTTTGATAATTTCCAGAACGGGTGAAACCGGGTAGATCCATTCAGCGGCCTCCCCTTCCCCCTCTTCATCCTGAGCAAAAAGCGGGAATACAAAGAAGGGAAAAAACAGGCACAGGAACAAAAAACAGCGCGCGTTCATTTTTTTCTGAAAAGTACGGCTATCCAGCCGGGGAAAACGCTTAACGCAAAGGCCCAGGGCATAACAAGGGCCTGGGTAACCTGATTCTGCTGCCAGAAACCGGGGCTGAGTTTTATCAGAATGGTGACCAGGCCTCCGAGAAACACATAAGTCCACAGGGATTTAAGAAACCTTTCGGCCAGGAAGCGCCGGCGGCTCTTCCCGGAGAAGGCCCGGATAATCCCCAGAGGTACCGCGGCAAGGAGGAGAAAATTAACAAAGATAACATTGCTGTTGTGCCAGGTATAATCATGGTCTGTAAAGAAGGTAAGGAAGAATAACAGTGAACCCGCGATACCGAAGAAGAGCCCCAGTCCTGCCTGCAGGATGCCGTCTGCACGGCGCAAGGCCGTTTCCGCTTTTTTGAATTTGGGGTTTTGCCCGAAAAAACGGATCAGGGCCAGAACCACTGCGATAAAGACGCCGAAGCAGAGTTCCCTGGGCCACTGAAGCCGGGGCTTGTCCAGAACAGGAGGCCGGTTAACCGAACGGTTGAACACCTCGATATCCGAAACAAGTTTCCATGTTGCCCCGCCTTCATCAGTATAGCTGAACTCGCCGATCCGTGTACCGACTTCCAGGGGAAGAAACATTTCCTGCCATACGGTAATGGGGGTATCAATATCCTGGCCCATCCAGAAGTTGAGAATCCAGTCCAGGAAAGGGTTAAACCAGGTATACCGCCTTACATGCTGCCGCAGGGTAAAACGGCCGGGCAGCGCTTCGTAGGCGCCGCTGAACTGACCGCCTGTAATCATGTCAATGATATTGAGGAGCGGGCTTGTACAGTTATGCTTAAAATGGTGGTAAAGGTAAGTCCGGTTTTCCGGCAGCACATTATTTTCCGCAAAACGGCGGATCTCTTCCTTTTTTTCAGGACTCATGTCGAGCGTGTAGAGGGTGATGTCCCGGTTGGTATACCGGTACACCCGGTAATTGAGATCCGCCGGGGAAACGCCGCACATATACACAAGGCGGCCCATGGCAAAACTGCTGAAAAAATGATCCGCGTCAAAGGAAAAAATGCCCCAATCGTAGAACCGGCTGCTGCCGTCGAAGGCGTCTTCTATAACCAGGGCGATATGACCCCACCAGAAATACAGTTCGTCTCCGGGCCCGATAACGGCTATTTTGAGCGTAAGCCCTTCACCCCGCCGGGCGCCTTCCTGTGCCGGAAGGGAAAAGGCAATTCCCGCAAAGAGGAGGAAGGCCAGAAAAATTCCCCGGCATGTCAAAGTTTTCAATGACTCGCCTCGCCCTGAAACCCCACGCGAAAGCGTGTTCCCGTGTATGGACATGGACATAAACATGTCCGCGAATCAGGCGTCCGGGCCCAGACGCGCGAGGAAACCCTGCAGGTTGATAAAGTTACTATCGCGGACAAAGACTCCGTCCCGGTAGTAGCGGATATAGGGGATCTCCAGATTCCCAAAATGGTTCTCCTTGAATTCCATAAAAGACTCGTGGCTTAAGCCGTTCCATTCGGCAATATCATATTCAGTATAGCAGATGGAGAAGCCCTGCGGATATACCGCCTCAAGGCGCTTTTCGGCCTCCGCCAGCCATCCTTTCACCGTGATCCACTGGGGACACCAGCTTTGAGTCAGTATGATTACCGCCGCGGGAAAGGAGATAAGCGGCTTATCAAATTCACCATATTCCATGGCATGGCGGCACTCCGCTTCGGTAAGTTTTCTCATAAATTCAGTATAATGAAAGGTTCTGAAAGAAGGAAGAGTGTGCAGTCAGGGCGAGCGCATTGCGCCATCATTTTAACCATTGAATCGTTTAATTGATTAATGCAGTAACCAATTTTTACAGAATTTTGGTTATTGCACTGTACAATTTTAGCTGTCCGGGCACCGGAAATATCCGATGCCTACATTGCCGCCGATGATATTGAATATGGGCATGACAACAAGATTCCCCTCTGGCTCTTCGGTTTTTTGTACTGATGAACGCACGAAAAAAAACCCGGCATAGCCGGGCTTTGAAAAACTAATGACACGCTGTCCGGGAAGCAAAAACTCCCCGGATAAATCAGTAACTCAACCGCCGTAGACCGCTATCATGACGCCGGCCGCAATGGCGGTGCCGATGACGCCGGCCACGTTGGGGCCCATGGCGTGCATGAGGATGAAGTTGCCGGGATCTTCCTCAAGGCCGACCTTGTTGGAAACCCGGGCGGCCATGGGCACCGCCGAAACACCGGCGGAACCGATAAGGGGATTGATCTTCTCTTTAAGGAAGAGATTCATAAACTTGGCTACCAGAAGCCCCGCGGCGGTGGCGATGGCAAAGGCCACAAGGCCCATGACCACGATGATCAGGGACGAGGGGTTCAGGAACTTCTCCGGGGTCATCTGGCTGCCCACCCCCAGGGAGAGGAACAGGGACACGATATTCATTAAGTCGTTTTGGGCCGTATTGGAAAGCCGATCCACGCAGCCGATTTCCCTGATAAAGTTGCCGAACATAAGGCAGCCGATAAGGGGCGCCGCCGCGGGGATGAGGACGAGGCTCAGGGTGAACACCACCATGGGGAAGGCGATCTTTTCGGTTTTGGAAACCGGCCGGAGCTGCCGCATCTTGATAAGCCGCTCCTTCTTTGAGGTCA
>JAISCR010000113.1 GCA_031265435.1 Treponema sp. | reverse complement strand
ATCACGTTCCCCGGACGATCCATGATCCCCATGAGGGAATTTTAGTATATCTGGCGGCTTCTATCTTTGGCAGTTTGCTGCGCTTTGCACAGAAAATGTTATGCGAAATAATTTTTCAGAACAAAATATGCCACCTCCATGCGGCGCAAAAAAATAACAAAAGCCACTTGAAAATATTGGAATTCTCTGATAACATCGTATTATGTATACCCTGAGCGAGTTGGAAAACAGAAGAACGAGAAGAATTTCTTCTGTAAATCGTCTTCACAAAGAAGAATTCTCCCAATATTTAACTCCGATTGAAATAGCTTCCTTTATGGCAAAAATTACTACTAAATATTGTATGATAAAAGATACAATTGATATTTTAGATCCGGGGGCTGGTTCTGGTATATTATCATGTTCATTAATTAGTGAATTAAAAAGTAAAAATAGAAAAATCAATATTAATGTTGATGCCTATGAAATAGATAATAGTATACTAAATGAACTTGAGGCATCATTTCAGATAATAAAAAAATATACTAATATCAGTTATAATATTAGTAACAAAAATTTTATAAGTGATGTTGGATCGGATATTTTATGGGGCATTAATAAACATTATGATATGATAATTATGAATCCTCCCTATAAAAAAATTGGTACTCATTCTGAATATAGAAATGTATTACATGATATAGGTGTAGAGACGGTAAATACTTATAGCGCGTTTATGGCTATTGCTATAAAATTACTTTCTGAAAATAGTATACTTACGGCAATTGTACCGAGAAGTTTTTGTAATGGCCTTTATTTTCTTCCCTTTAGAAAATATATAAATAATAACACAGCAATACAGCACATACATATTTTTGAATCTCGTAAGGACAATTTTAAAGACGAAAATGTATTACAGGAAAATATTGTCATTGTTTTGAAAAAAACAAAAATTAAGCCAAAAAAAATTACTCTCAGTTATTCCAAGGGAAAAGATTTATCTTCTTTTTGTGAGCAGGAAGTATCGGCAAATTTAATTATCAATGCAGCAGACAATCAACGTTTCATATCTATACCGGGCTATAATCAAAGCGCCGAGAGTGTACCATTGATATATTCAAATAAGGAGATCGGATTTGAAATTTCAACAGGCCCCATTGTTGATTTTCGTATGAAAGACAAACTGGCTTATGATGTTAATAAAGGAGATATTCCTTTATTATACACTGTTCATATCAGAAATCAGAAACTAACATGGCCTGTTATTTCAAAAAAACCAAATGTGATAATCCTCAACGAGACAGAAAAAGTGAAATATTGTTTTAAAAAAGGATTTTATATTTTAATAAAACGTTTTTCTTCAAAAGAAGAAAGACATAGGATACAAGCAACTTTAATATCTCCTAACGATATTTCTTCAGAGTATTTTACTGTAGAAAATCATCTGAATATCATTCACTGCAACAAGGGAGGGCTAGACAAGGACTTGGCTTTTGCTCTTGCGGCTTATTTAAATAGTGATTATTGTGATAATATCTTTAGAAAATTTAGCGGACATACACAAATCAATGCTACTGATTTGAGGAATATGAAATATCCTAATCTTGAACGTTTCAAAAATTGGAGTGAATAAATAATGGGGGACAAAATAAGTGAAGCTTTAAAAATCCTGAAAGATTTAGGAGTTCCCAAAGGACAACAAAACGAGCGGACATCTCTTTGCCTATTGGCATTGGTTGATATAAAAGAGAACTCAGAGTGGAAAGAAGCAAAAAATCCATTAATTGGTATTACTCCAATAATGGATTTTGCGAAACAATTCTACCAGAGAAATTATGCGCCAAATACAAGGGAAACTTTTAGGCGGTTTAGTATGCATCAATTGGTAGAAGCTGGTATTGCATTATATAATCCAGATAAAATGGAAAGACCCGTAAACAGTCCCCAGACAGTGTATCAAATGTCTCCATTAGTACGCGACATAATCAAAACATTTGGAACATATGATTATGATCCGGCCATAAAAGATTTTCACGAAAAAATTGGATTTCTGTCAGAACATTATCAGTGGCAACGTAAAATAAAAATGATACCTGTAAATGTTTTAGGGCATGATCTGCAATTAACCCCAGGGGAGCATAGCCAATTAATAAAAGACATTATCGAAAATTTTGCTCCACGTTTTGTTCCCGGATCAATACTTCTCTATGTAGGGGATACAGGCAATAAATGGGGTTATTTTGACAAGGAAACATTTGGAAAAATTGGCTTAGTGTTAGACGAACATGGGAAAATGCCCGATTGTATTTTTTACCTTGAATCGCGTAATTGGTTAATTCTGGTAGAATCCGTTACAAGTCATGGCCCCATAGATAGTAAAAGAAAAATTGAATTAAATAAATTATTTGATACTTCGTTGACAAATATTTATGTAACAGCTTTTCCAAATAGGCGGATTTTTATCAGGTTTGCCAGTGAAATTGCTTGGGAAACAGAGGTATGGCTATCGGATAATCCTTCTCATCTAATCCATTTTAATGGTGATAAATTTTTAGGATAAGTTATGAAATCGCCGTTCGCCATCTATAGCGAACAGTGAGAAAAATTACATCGCATAAAGGCCTGTTTACGCTTTTTTGTCCTGCCGGACAAACCTGTCCAATCCGCCTCCTGGCGCCCTCACCCTTCGCAGAGGTATTGGGCAAAGCGGAGTATCCTGCCGTAATGCTCCGGGGTAAGCCGGGAGGGCAGGTCTCTGGGGCCGTTAAGGCGGCGCCAGGTTTCGGGGATAAGCGGCTCGTCCCCGGCTTTTCTGTTTTCCCTGGCGATAAGGGCTCCGGCAAAATCCGGGCGACGGCGCAGCAGGGAAACGAAGGCGGAGGCTTCCCTGGAGGGTAGTACCGTAATGGTTATGGCGGGAAGTCCCGCCCGCAGAAAGCCCGCGTCCTCCGAAAAGGGGGTGGGAAGAAGGATCACCTTGTCCATGTTGAGCCGCCGGGCCGTTTCCAGGGCTATGCGCCGCAGTTCCCCGGTAAGCTGCCGGGCTTTCAGCACCCCCTTCCTGGATTCTCCCTTAAAAAGATAATCGGTGGTGGAGGAGACAATCAGGGTATCCCCGGTTCCGCAACTGTCAAAGATAAAGATCCGGCCTTTCCCCAGCCCGCTTTGCCGCAGGGCTTCCGCCAGGGTATAGGAGCCCTGGGAACAGATACCCTCTCCGGGGCCAAGTTCTTCCTTGTCGGTCAGGATAGTTATCCAGTTGCCGGTCTCGCCTGCCCGCAAAAGGGCGGCGGTTTTTATCAGCAGAAAAACCGCCGCGCTGTTATCGTTTGCCCCAGGGCTTCCGGGCGCCCGGTCATAGTGGGCGGTGAGTATCACCGGTTTTTTCCCCCGGAAGGGAAAGTCCACGGTTCCTGCCGCGAAATTACCGGGATTTGCGGCCTGTCCCCGGGGGAATATGAAAAAGTGCCGGTTTCCCGCCACGGTAAAGGTCAGGGAATCCATCCCCAATTCTTCCAGCAGGGATTTAAGGATGCGGTAGCGATCCGCGTTGGGGGCGATAAATTCAAAGAAGCGGTTAAAGGGGGCTTCCGCGAAAGGTTTCCCCCGGATGTTCAAAAAAGGCACCGGTTTCTACCTGGCCTTTCCGATCCGTCCGATGCGGCCTGCCAGAATCGCCAGAAAACGGAAGAGCGGCCCCCGGCTCCGGCCGTACTTGACGGCAAAATCCCTGGCCGCCTCGGAGAGAGAGTAGGAACCGTATTTCTTTTTTAAAAAATCCCAGTGTTTTACGATCCACACGTAAAGATCGCTGGGGCTCCTGCCGGGAAAATTCAGGGTAAGCCACTGTTCCCGGATAATGTTGATAACCGGCAGGTACACTTCGCCGTACCAGGATACCAGGGCGTCGGGAAAGGAGATCTCCTCTTCCCTATCCTGGTTGATGTAGTATTTGTGTACCAGGATGTGGTTGTAGATAACGTCGTAGCGGCCGGGCATGGTAAAATCCAGATCCCCGCAGCCCGTCAGTTTTCCGAATTCGGTTTTCTCGTAGAAGATCTTTTTTTCGTAGTTTATCACCGCCGTTTTCATCTCTTCGGCGCCCATGCCGGGGCTTATGACAATTTCACTGGCAAGGCTCGTAACCTCCGCGTCGATAAGCTCCACCCCCTTGGTGCGGGCCACCGATACCCGGTGGTTGCCGTCCCGGACAAAGTAGACCCCCCCTATCTCGTAAAGCTGGATGGCCGGAAGGCTTATGTCCTTTAGGTTGGCCATATCGACCCGTTCCCACCGGTGGCGCAGATGGTTGGATCGGGGCAGAAAGACTCTGTTAAAATCCCGGTAGCGGCCCTCGCTGCCGATGATGTTTTTAATGGGAACCACCTGCATACCCCGGTAAACCTGGTTCCTGGGCTTAAGAATCTCCTTAACATCGTTAAAGGAAAGCAGCCTGTCCCTGTCGGCGTCCATAAAATTTTTTATCCGCGAAAAAAGGGCCTTGCCCCGGGCGCTGTTAAAATCCTCTATGGCCTGCACCCGGTAAGCCATATCGTACTTGGTATCGGACACCTTATTTTCCTTCCCCGGTATTGATAAGGTAATGGCTGTAGGCGTTGATCACCGTGGTTTCGTTGTATTTGGTAACCCGGATATCCCTTAAATCGTACAGGTGTATATGCCCGTGGATAAGGTATCTGGGTTTGAATTTCTCCATGAACCAGAGAAAACACTTAAAGCCCCGGTGGCAGCGGTCTTCCCTGTCGTGGATACCCTGGGGGCTGGCGTGGGTCAGGAGTATGTCCAGGTAGCGGCCCCGGAAGATCCGGTTAAAGATAAGGCCGGGGAGCAGTTTGAGGATCTCCCTTTTCATCTGGAATTCGGTAAACTGGTTCCTCCCCCTGTTGTAGCGCATGGAACCTCCCAGGCCGGCCACGATAAGCCCCTCCTCCCGGCGGATCCGGGAACCCACATGGATAGCCCCCGAGCCCCGGTAATGCCCCTCCGCGCCGCTTCCGGGATTATCGTAGAAGCCCCTCTCGTAGTAGGGTATGTCTTCGGCGTGATGGTTCCCGAAGACAAAGAGGAGGGGTTTGTTGAGGCTGGAAACAATAAAGTCCAGGTAATCCATGGGAAGATCCCCGGCGCTGAGGATCAGATCCACATCCTTGAAACGTTCCCTTATGGTGTTGGTGTACACCAGGGGATCTATCTGGTCGGAGATACAGAGTATCTTCATTGAGCCGCCTTGCGCAGCATGTTCTGGAGTTTTTCCCTGCCGAAAAGCTCCACCGGCCTGTTGTTGGCAAAATCCAGGGCCGCACGGGAAAAGCCCCCGCTGGCCACAAGCACCGTCTTGGGAATGTTCTGCTCCCTGGCGTCGTCCAGGATCGAGCGGATCTCCTCCTCCCCGGCCGGATCGTTGCCCCGGTAAAAGCGGATAAGCCGGGGGATCTTGCGGTTGCTCTGCCAGTCATCCTCGCTCCCTCCCTCAACGGCCAACACCTCGCCGCCGCCGGGGCTGGGCCTGGCGTTTTGCACACTCAGCCCCATGGCGTTTTTCACGATGGATTTGCAGAGCTCCAGAAAGTCGGCGTTGCCGGCGGTGATGTACTTCTTTATGCCCCCGCCGCCCGTATCGGCCTTCAGATCCTGGTACTGGGCAAGCTTTTCCCCCACGTCCCGGAAGCCCTTCTTTTCGCTGTAGACCTTTTCCCACTGGGCTACGGCCCGGTCGATTTCCCGCTTTTTTTCGTAGCAGAGCCCCAGGAAGTAACGGGCAAAGAGGCTCTCCTGGTCGGATTCTTTGGTGATAGCCGCCGCCGCCCTTTCCAGAACCGGCAGGGCCTTGGCAAACTCGTTTACCGACATAAAGCAGCCCCCCCGTTCCACCAGGGCCCGCAGCTTATACTCAGGCTCCGCCGCCGCTTTCTCGAAGGAGGCCGCCGCGCCGGCGTAGTCTTTAACGTCCTTCTGAAGCTTCCCCAGGTAGTACCAGGTTTTTGCCTGGGCCTTGTCCTTCTGGAAGCGCAGGGCCCGCTCCAGAACAGCCTTGGCGTCCGGGGCCTTTTTGGCCCTGTAAAGCAGAACCCCCAGTTCGAAGTAGATGTTTCCGTCATTCGGGGAGAATTCCGCGGCCTTTTCCAGATATTCCCGGCCCCTGTCGGTTTTACCCAGGGCGGCAAAAAGTTTCCCCGCCTGGTAGTAGTAGTCCCCCTTTTTCGGCATAAGCTTAATCAGGAGGAGGTATTCCTTCAAAGCCTCTTCCGGCTCCCTGTTGGATGCGTAGAGCTGGGCCAGAGTCTGGCGGTATTCTATCTCCGGTATGGCTTTCCCCTGGATGCTCAACTGGTTAAGGGTCTTGAATTCCCGGTAGGCCAGGTCTTCCTTTTTTTCGGCAAAGTAGGCAAGTCCCAGATAGTAGTGAGCCTCGGCGTTTTTCGGATCCCGGGAGACCAGTTGTTTCCCCGACTTGATGGCAAGCTGGGTCTTTCCCCTCTTGATAAGCTGGGGAAGGGCATCCGTTCCTTTGGAAAAAAGAAACTGCCTGATTATAAAAGCCGCCAAAAAAGCCGTCCCTACTGCAAGAACAATAATTAACGCCAGCACTCTCATGTCTTTTCCTAGCTCACCGGATACTTTATACTAAATACAAACCGGCTTTCCCAAAAAACCGAAGTCTTGGGAAAGCCTCAGGTTGTCGTGAATTTTGAGGTTTTTCACACCTCCAAAGTGATATTTTAATTATAGGTGTCTTTTGATGGAAGGTTTAACGATTTCGTCCGTTATAGGGCGGAGAGGCTTGGCCGACATTGAAAACAGGAAAAGGCTATGAAAAAAACGGCGCTTTTACCCCTTCTAACGGTCTTGTGGATCCCCTTTCTGGGAGCCCAGGCCAGTTTTTCCCAGGGGGAAGACTACTTTATGCAGAACAAACCGCAGGAGGCTGTTCCCTTCCTGGAAACCGCCATCCTGGAGAATCCGGATGAAATAAGGGCCTATCTTTACCTGGGGATCGCCTACCAGCAGCTTGAGCGCTTTGACGATGCCGTGGCTGTTTACCTCAAAGCCCTGCCCAGGGGGGAGTCCGAGACTTCCCGGATTGCCTGTAACCTGGGCAACCTGTACTTCACCATGGGGAAATCCGATTCCGCTGACCATTACTATACCCAGGCCATTGAGGCCGATCCTTCTTACGCGGCGGCCTACCTGAACCGGGCTAATATCCGTATAAAGACCGGCGCCCTTAGGGAAGCCCTGCCGGATTACGAATTCTTCCTGTCCCTGGAACCTCACTCGCCCAAACGGATCCAGATCGAACAGGTGATGTCCCTTATCCGTTCCGAATTTGCCGCCCAAGAGAAACAGCGCCTTCTGGCGGAAGAGGCGGCCCGGGCGGAAGCCCTCCGGCGGCAGCTCCTTTTGGAAGAAGTTTCCTCTTCCCTCCAGGCTGCCGCGGAGGAAAGCAGGGGGCTTTCCTCCGGGGCCGAGGCGGTACAGGGTTACGAAGGTGAATTTGAGCTGGAATAGGAGTTTAAAATGACGGACCGGAAAAAAACAATCATTGCCGCAGCCGCTGTTCTGGCCCTGATCCTGGCCGGAACGGGGGTTTTCTTTTTGCTCCGGGCTTTTTCCGAAAAAGACGATCCGGCGGCCCGTACCCGGCAGAACACCTTGAAACTGGTCAGGGATTATATCGAGCGGAAAGAGTACAGCCGCGCCCTGGATCATCTGGACCGGCTTCTGATTGAAAACGCCGATGACCGGGAAGCCAGGGAACTGCGGGATCTGGCTGTCCGGGAAGCCCGGAATGCCGGGCTTAGCGCTTCGGAGGCGGCGGCGGAAACATCGGCGGCTCTTGCCCGCGCCGCGGCGGAGGCTTCGGCGGCGGCCGCACAAGCCGCGGCCCTGGCCCAAGCCCCGGCGCAGCCCGTTGTTTCGCCCCAGCCTGAGCCGGAAAATATTGCCGCCCAGCTTAAACTGGAAGAGGAAAGGCGGAAGGCGACGGAAGAACGCCGTCTGCTTCTGGAGGCGGAAACCGCCGCCAGGGTCGCCGCCGAAACGGAGCGCCGGTCTATTGCCCAGGCGGAAGCCGCCGCCAGGGCTGTGGCGGAAGCCGAGCGCCGTGCCATTGCCGAAGCGGAAGCCGCCGCCAGGGCCGCCGTGGAGGCTGAACGCCGTGCCGCCGCCGAAGCCGAGAGGGCCCGCCGCCGGGCGGAAGAGGCTGAACTGGCCCGGCTTTCCGCGGAAAAACAGGAGCGGATGAGGGCGGTAAACGATCTGGTATCCCGGGGCAGGGAGTTGATCCGGCAGGGAGACGCTTCCGGGGGGGAGGCGGCCTTTGCGGATGCCCTTGGCCGGCTGCCTCCGGATGAAAAGCGCTTTGAATCCCAGAAAAGGGCGGAAATAGCCGAATCGTGGTACGATCTTTACGCGGCCAGTCCCGGTTCGGCGGAAGGCCGCAAGGCTGTGGCCGAGGCGAGATCCCAGGCGGAGCGCGCCCTTGCCGCCGATCCTTCCCAGGGACTCCCCCACTATACTTTGGGAAAGGTATACCGGGATTTGAAACAGTGGGACGATGCGGCGGGGGAGTTGAGGGAGGCGGTGAGGCGTGATCCGGACAACTATCTCTACTCCCTTGAACTGGGACGGGTCTATTTCAGTTCCCGCAAATTTGCCGACGCCCGCCAGTCTTTTGAGGCGGTTACCCGGCTAAACCCCGGTTTTGAACCGGGCTGGTACAACCTGGGAGGGGTTCTCCGTTCCCTGGGCCGGCAGGATGAAGCTCTGGGGGCTTACCGTAAGGCTGTCGGTATAAAAACCGACTATACGGCGGCTCACCGGGAAATAGGGCGGATCCTTTCATCCAAAGGGGATTCCAAGGGGGCTGCCGCCGCCTTCGGCAAGGCCCTGGAGTCCAGCCCCAACGATCTGGCCTCCCTGCGGGAACTGGGAATACTCCAGGCGGCCGCGGGGGATTACCGGGCCGCGGAGCCTCTCTTTGCCGGGGCTCTTGGCGCGGTTCCGGATCATGAACAGACCAATTACAACATGGCTATCGTCAAACTGGGACTGAATAAAGACGCGGAGGCGGTAGGCTATGCCCGGCGGGCGGTAAACAGTGCGCCGGGTAACGCCTCCTATGCCTATACTCTGGGCCAGGCCCTGGAAGGGACAGGGGATCTGGAGAAAGCTGCCGTAGCTTATACCGACGCGGTAAGGCTGGACCCTAAGTATGTGAAACCCCGGATCAACCTGGGCCGGCTCTGTCTGGAAAACGGCTTTGCCCAGGAAGCCATCGAGTTTCTTACCGAGGCATACCGGCTGGAGCCGAACAATCACGAGGTCAACAACAACCTTGGGGCCGTATACGCCAAACAGGAAGACTGGGCCAAGAGCGTTGAACATTACGAGAAAGCCCTGGCGGCCCAGCCGGGCCACGCCACGGTACGCCTCAACCTGGCCCGGGCCTACGCGGGGGCGAATAACATGGGTAAGGCGCGGGAAGCTTACGAACAACACCTTAAACTTGCCCCGGATAGCTGGGAAGCGATCCTGGAATTGGGCAAGACCTGTGTGAGCCTGGGGGATACCGATTCCGCCAGGGCTTGGTTTACCGATCTCCTCAAGCGGAACCCTTCCTATTCGGGAAAGACCGAGGCTGAAAGGATCCTGGCGGGTCTATGAACGGTTTTCCCCCTAAACCCCCGGTTCCGGAGGAAACGCCGGGGCTTTTTCCAAAACACGAAGACACCGGGCCGGAGGAAAGCCCGGTCCAGGGGCGGGTTATTCTGTCGCCTGTACAGGCCTATGTCCTCGGGGCCCTTCTCATCCTCCTCTTCATCATAGTCTGCCGGCTTTTTGCCCCCTTCTTTACGGTACTGCTCTGGTCTACCCTGCTTTACGTACTCATAAGCCCCCTGCATCACCGGCTGATCCGGAACCTTGATTTTTCCAGTATAAAGGGCAGGATACTCAAGAATTTCTGGGCCGCCGTCTTTGCCCTGGGTACAGCGGTGCTCATCATGATCCCTTTGACTTTTATCGCGTCCCTGTTTTCCCGGCAGATAGTGGAACTAATGCGGTACGTCCGGGATCTTTTTACCCAGCGGCCCGACGGCCTTTCGGATCTGTTCAACAGCCTGTCGGCCTTTATCGCCGATATATCCCAGGATCAGATACGGCTAAGCGGCGCCGATATTGAACGGTGGCTTCTTGATTCCCTGAGCAGCGGCCTCCAGCGCCTTATCGCCCTAAGCAGTATCGTTGCGAAAAATATAGGAACTTTCTTTGTGGGAGTGGTGCTGATGGTTTTTACCCTGTTCTTTTTCTATACCGACGGCCCCTACCTTTCCCGGCTGGTAACCCACGCCATCCCTATCCGCAGGGTATATATGCGTACCCTTGTAGGTAAGTTTATGGATATTACCCGGAATCTTTTTCTGGGATACATCCTGGTTGCCCTTATTCAGGCTACCCTGGCCTACATCATTTTTACGCTGTTCAAGGTAAGCGGCGCGCTGGTTCTTGCGGGACTTACCTTTATCTGCGTGTTTATCCCCATGATCGGCGGCGGCCTCGTGTGGCTGCCCCTGGGACTCATCAGGATTATTACGGGAAACGTCTTTAACGGAATTCTCTTTCTCATCGTTTCCGGGTTCTTTATTTCCCTGTTGGACAATATCCTGCGCCCCTTATTTTTAAAGGATAGGATACAGCTCCATCCGCTAATCATTTTTTTCGCTATCCTTGGCGGGGTAAGCGTTTTTGGTTTTAACGGCCTTATCCTTGGCCCCATGATAGTTATCCTGTTTCTTACCGTACTGGATATGTTCCTTATTGAACACAAAATAGGTGAAGATTAAACCGTGTAAAACCGGAGCAGACGGAGGGTTTAATGAACGCGATTATTACGGTGGTGGGAAGCGACAAAGTTGGTATCATAGCCAAAGTTTCCGCCTTTCTTGCCGAACGGAATATCAATATTGAGGATATCAGCCAGACCATCCTTTCGGGCAACTTTGTCATGATGATGATGGTGGATTTTTCCTCCAGCGCATCGGCCCTGGAGACTATAAAAAAAGAGCTGGCCGGGCTGGGTGAATCCATGAATGTTTCCATCAATCTGATGCACGAAAAGGTGTTTAGCGCCATGCACCGGATCTAAACGGGAACGGAGAGTATCGTTTTGCTGTTTACACCTTTTGAAATTAAAGAGACAGTGGATATGTTCCTGCGTTACAAGCTGGACATACGGGCTATTACCCTGGGGGTATCTCTTCTGGACTGCGCCTCCGCCTCCGGGGAGGAAACCCGGAAGCGTATACGGGACAAACTTCTCCGGATAGCCGGCCCCCTGGTTAAGGTTGGCCGGGAGATAGAGGTTGAGTACGGCATCCCCATCATCAACAAACG
>JAISCR010000037.1 GCA_031265435.1 Treponema sp. | reverse complement strand
GCGGTAAGCGCCACCGTTCCCGCACTGGTGGTTGAGAGGCTGTTCCCGCTAATGGAAGCACCGGTTCCGCCGTCTGTCTTCACCGACCATACAATAGCCTGGTTGGTGGCGTTCGCGGGCGCTACCGTTCCGGTCAAATCAATGGACACCCCCGCCGTCCCGCTCGTGGGTACGCCGGTAATCCCGGTTACCGCTACAAACTCAGGCGGAACTGCCCGCATGAGAACCCGCGCCTCGTTCTTCCCCGGCTTCACCGTTACGGTAGTGGAACCCGTGCCGATAAGCACGTCCTCGGCATTATACGCTTTCGCGTCTATATGCCATTCCCCCAGCGCCACCTGTTGATGAAAGGTTTCTTCCGGAGCAAGGGAAACGGTAATCTTTTGTTCCTTGGGCCCGGTTAATACCATCCCGTAACGATCCAAATCGGCGGGAGCCGCGCCCCGGCCTCCGTTTTCCCCAAAAGCGATGGCAAGATTCCCTCCTCCCACCGCCTCATCGGGCCCCAATATAAACTCACAGCCGCCTATCAGCAGCGCCGCCGCTATCCCGGCAATCATCGTTACATATAACCCTTTCTTCATTTCTCACCTCCCCGGTGTCGTCTTTTACTCAAATTTGGTATCCGCACCTCTGCGTTACCTAAAGAATTTTTTTTAACCTCTAAGTCGAATAAGTCGAAAAAGTTAAGAGAAGAGTGAGGGACTCTTAAAAACTTCTTCGACTTCTTCGACCTCGCGGTAGAATATTCTGGAGTCACCTTTTCACCCCTCACCCTCCACCCTTTCCCGGATTGCTGTCGATAGACGAGAAGTCCGGCGGCGATTCCTGCGCATAAAGCGCCCAGGAGGAAGGCAATAACAGGAGCACGAAGATGGCGGATAAGGGGAAGGAAGACCTCATACAAGGGAGACCTCCGGTGGGAACACTACAGGCAGTGGTATCTTGAGTAAAGCTACGCTATATCTGGGGGGAGGGGGGGTAAAAGTAAGCTCTTGCTATATAAGAAACCCGGTAACGTCATAGCATGGTCCCGGAGAAGTGTCAATAGCCCGATCGGTAACATCAGGAATTCCGAATTCAACCACAGGCCCTCACGGACAGGCCTTTTTTTAATCCGGGAAAATTCACTATAATATACTCATGGAAGATAAAGATCTCTCCCAGGTGGATTTGATCCGGGAGGCATTTCACTATCAAAGCCGCTTTGAAGGCTCCACCATGGTGTTCAAGATCGAATTCCCTGTCACGGAAGATCCGCTCTTCCCCTATCTCATGAAGGATCTCGCCCTGCTGTCCAAGACGGGCTTCAAGATTGTGATCGTCCCCGGCGCAAAGGAATGGATAGATTCGGTATTGGCGGAATACGATATAGTTTCCTCATATACGGAAATTCCCGGCGAAAGGAAGGGGCCCGCGTCTGGTACCCTGAGAATCACAACGGCGGAGGCGATTCCCTTTGTGGAGATGGCGGCCTTCCATGTGGCTACCCGTTTCATGACCTTTCTCTCCGCCAGCCGGGTGGATGCGGCTGTCGGGAACTTTATCAGGGCGAGGGGGCTGGGGGTCGTCAACGGTCTTGATATGGAACATACAGGCACGGTCGACAAGATTCTTACCGGTTCCATTGAACGGCTGCTCCGGGAAGGGATGGCGCCGATTCTGCCCTGTATCGGTTACAGTCCCGCGGGGAAACCCTACAATGTATCCAGCGACGGAATCGCCCTTGCGGTCTCTTCCGCCCTGGGCGCGGTTAAGCTTTTCATTGTAAGTCTTTCGGGGGGCCTGTCCGCGGAAAAATTGCGTATTCCTGCGGGTATTGAGGTGGGAGAGAACGGCAGAATCATACAGCTCCGTCCTGCCGAGGCAGAGGCGGTGCTTGAGGCGAACAGTAAAACTACGGGGAGCGGGGAGCGGGATGAATCTTTCGCGGAACAACTGCGGGAGTTGCATCTTGCGCTGCAGGCTTCCCGGGCGGGAGTGGAACGGGTTCATATCATCAGCGGCAGAGAGGAAGGTTCCGTACTCAGGGAACTTTTCTCCAATCTGGGATCCGGAACCATGATCCATGCGGACGAATATGAATCCATAAGGCCCCTGCATACCAGGGATATTCCCGATGTACTCCGCCTCATGGAGCCCCTGATGCAGAAAGACATCCTCGTCCGGCGTACCGCGGAACAGATTCAGGAAAAAAAGGACGACTATGTGGTCTTCGAGATCGACAGTTCCGTTCATGCCTGCGGGGCTCTTCACGATTGGGGTGAAGGCCAGGCGGAGATCGCCGCCGTTGCCACAGATCCCCTCTACACCGACATGGGGCTGGGGAGGCGCGTCATAGGCTGCCTCAAGGAAAAGGCGGAGAAGCTGGGATTCAGGCGTGTCTTTGTCCTGACTACCTCTACCCATGACTGGTTTGAATTTCTGGGTTTCCGGGAAACAACGGTAGAAACGCTGCCGGAACGTAAACGCAGGGCTTACAATCAGAACCGCAGAAGCAAAGTCTTTGCGCTTAATCTGTAATGTCCAGAACGGAAACCTATACAGCCCTGGTTCTCAAGACTCAAAATTCCGGAGAGTCAAACCGGGAAGCGTGGTTTCTCACCGAGGAAGCGGGGCTCCTCAGGGCCACGGTCTTCGGCGGCCCAAAGAGTAAATTGCGTTCCCATGTTTCCCCCCACAATTCGGGGAAGCTCTGGATCTACCGCGACCCGGTGCGCAATTCCCGCAAGGTAAGCGACTTCGATGTCCGGTCCTGGCGGCCGGGAATTCGGGAACTCTGGGAACGGATCATGGCCGCAAGCGCCATTGCCGAAACGATTCTCTCTTCCCAGGGTGGAGGGGGAAACTGGGCGGAGGCCTTTCCTTCGGCATGTCAATCTCTGGATGCCCTGGACAGTTCGGGTGAAGAACTTTCAGGCAGGATCTTCATCCATTTTCTCTGGAACTGGCTGGACGTTCTGGGACTTCGCCCGGATCTGGAACACTGCGTTTCCTGCGCTTGTGAGCCGGGCGGAGATAGGGTATTGTGGTATGACAGTATTGAAGAAGGCGTTCTGTGCGCGGACTGCGCACGGGGCCGGGAGGATGGAAGCCTGCTAAGGCTCAGCCCCGGCACGGGAAAGTGGCTGAACGCCGTTGCCGGGATAGCTCCACCGGAACTGAAGCGCTACTCCCTGGATACGGTATCCAGGGCAGAGGCCAAACATCTCGTTACGGCGCTTATGTCCGGTGCCCTGGGCAGGAGATTTTCAAGCTGGGAGAATGTAAGCTGAGCCGAGCTAGGCTTAGCTAAGCTTAGCTCAGCTGAGCTTCTTCAAAAGCGGATAGTATCATGAAAAGGAAATAGAACCGGATGAAGTGGGACAAGAGAGAGATTGCCGCGGAACAGGTAAAGAACATTGCCGCCAAATACGGCTGCGATACCCTTACCGCATCCATTCTGCTCCGCCGGGGAATTACCGAAGCGCAGGATATCTGTTTTTTTCTGGAATCCGATACCCGTCATTTAAGGAATCCTTTTGAGCTTCCCGGCATGGAAGACGCGGTAGACCGTATTCTCGCCGCCAAAGAGGAAAAAGAAAAAGTTTTAATCTTCGGCGACCGGGATGTGGACGGCATTACCAGTACCACCCTTCTTGCGGACTATCTTGGGGAAGAAGGAATTGATGTGAGCTGGCGGCTCCCGGTGGGAGACGATCCCTACGGCCTTTCCATAAACGCGGTGGAGGAATTTGCCGCGGCCTACGGGACGCTCATCATCACTGTGGATTGCGGCATTTCAAATATAGAGGAGATCCGCAGGGCCAATGAACTGGGCGTGGACGTAATCGTTACGGATCATCACAACCCGCCCGAGGAGCTTCCCGAAGCCCTGAGCATAATCAATCCCAAGCTCGCCTCTTCAAGCTATCCTTTTCGGGATCTTTCAGGCTGTAATGTGGCATATAAGCTCGTTTCCGCCCTGCGTTTTGCCAAAAAAAGCAACCTGTACGGACAGCCCGTATGCCTGCTCAATACCCGGCCGGTAAACGAAGCCTGGGTAGTTGAAGCGGTAAAGCTCAGGAACATGGCGGTAAGCGCTTCGGTTTCCGAGACCGTTATTCCCGGCGGGATCAGTATTACCGCAACGAGGCTGCCCGCCTTCCTTGAAGGCCAGCAGATTCTCTGCTGGGACGCTCCCCTTCAGCGCAAGGTTCTCGCGAAACTCTTCGGCGGCGGCGTAGAGATCTACATGCAGGATGTCTCGGCGGAAATAGGCAGGGAGATTCCCCAGGCGGCGGGCAAGAGTCTCCTGCGCATCAAGGAACTTTCCCGCATTGCCCGTTATGCGGACAGGGAACTTACCGAGCTGGATGTCTTTGTCAATCTTTTTAATTCTTTTGTATATAAACGGGAAAAACTCGTTCCCGAAAGCGATGCCATGGATCTCCAGCTTGCCGCGCTGAGTACCATTGCCGATATTGTTCCCCTGAGGGATGAAAACAGAATCATTGTCAGGGCAGGCCTGGCCTCGCTGCAGGAAAAACCCAGGCCCGGAATATCCGACCTCCTCTTCAAGCTGGGCATGGCGGGGCGGCGCTTTGACAGCAAGGATGTTTCCTGGAACCTCTGCCCCGTAATCAACGCCTCAGGCCGCATGGGCAGCGCGGACAAGGCCGCCGCCCTTCTCATGGAAAAGGACGCCGGGAAAAGAGACCGGCTTGCCGATGAGATTATCGCCTTCAATCAGGAACGCAAGAACCTTGAGGGGGAAATATGGCCTTTAGCGGAGGAACGCGCCCGGAACAGTCTTGAAGCGTACAGGGGAAAACTGGTTCTTGCCGCCGGGGAAGAGATCAAGAGAGGCGTTACGGGGAACATGGCGAACAAGCTTGCCAAACTCTTCCATGTGCCGGCAATAGTTGTGTCATTCCAGGAAGAAACGGCGGTAGGTTCTCTCCGTTCGGAAAAAAATTTTAAAACCGGTACTCTGCTGAAAAACTGCAGTGATCTCTTTATCGACTGGGGCGGTCATGATCACGCGTCGGGTTTTTCCATGCGGAAATCCAACTGGGAAGCCTTTACCGAACGGCTTAAAGACGAGGCGATGAACATAGAAACGGTATCCACGGAGGAGGCGAGCGTCAGTATTGATGCGGAACTTCCCCGGAATTATCTGAATCCTGATATTTTCAAGGTTGTAGACCGTTTTGAACCCTATGGTGAGGAAAACGAAGCCCTCGTCTTTCTCGCAAAAAAACTAAAGATAGACGATGTAAACATTGTGGGCAAAACCGGGAACCGTCACGCAAAGCTCAGCCTGAATTCGGGTATGCACAAGTGGCCCGCGCTTTACTGGGGGGCGGCGGACAAAATCAATGTTGACTTTGCCCTTAACGATACTGTTGACGCTGTTTTTAACTTTTCCCGCAACTGGTTTAACGGTATGGAAACCCTTCAAATGGAAATCATTGAACTCAAGAGAAGCCCGGAATGAAAAGAAGCGCGCTACTCTTCATTGTCTCTTTTTTCCTCATAACTGTTTTTCCCTTCCCCCAGGACAACAAAAATCCGCACCTCTTTCTTGTCCCCGAAGCTCCCCGGCCCGGAGATCCGGTAACCGTGATCCTTCAGGGTGAACAAGCGCAGGGCGAGGGGCTTCATGCGGTGCTGATGCGGGGGCAAAACAGGTTTTCCGGGGCGGCCTTCTTTGACTACGATCTGGGGGAAGGGAAAACCGTCAAAACCGCCCTGCTTGCCGTACCCTCCACCGTCTTGCCGGGGGAAGCCTCCATCAGGGTGGAGAGGAGAAATGCCGGAGAGGAAGCTGTGTTTCTTGCGGAGAAGCCTCTGGGCATCGCGCGGAGGGACTTTGCCTCGGAAACCATAACGCTCAACGAAGATCTCACCCGGATACGGACGGAGGACGATCCGCGGAAGACCGCCGAGGCGGAACAGGTCTGGGCCATTTTCAACCGGACGGGAAACAGTATCCTTGCCGAAGGATACTTCAGGGTGCCTGTTGCTTCCACCCGGCGGACGAGCCGCTTCGGAGACCGGCGGGTTTTTCAGTATTCAAACGGCAAAACCGGCACTTCCATCCATGCGGGGGTAGACTACGGCGTTCCAAAGGGAACCCGGGTAGATGCCTGCGCGGCGGGAAAAGTGGTTCTTGCCCGGAGCCGCATCGTTACGGGTAATTCGGTGATTCTCGAACATCTGCCCGGCGTGTATTCCCTCTACTATCATCTGGACAGCATCACGTGCAAGGAGGGACAGACCCTTGCCTCAGGCGAAGAACTGGGGCTTTCGGGAGCCACCGGGCTTGCCACGGGGCCTCATCTGCACTGGGAAATCCGGGTTTCCGGGGAAAACGCGGACCCGGATGCCTTCATCTCAAGGCCGGTACTTGACAAAAAGACCATTCTTGCAATAATAAAGTAGTTTATTTGGAAGCCGGAGAGTCAACCGGGTTCTCCGGCAAGTCCGGCGGCGGGCTGTTTCAAAATGTCCCGTCTATCTTGACCTTTGAGGAAAGGAGGTGATGTAACAGTGGCTCATATTATCGTTGATGACAACGAGATGCTTGAGAAGGCCATTAAACGTTTCAAACGCATGGTGGAAAAGGAAGGCATTATCAGGGAATTTAAAAAACGGGAATATTATGAAAAACCTTCTACCATCCTCAACAGGAAAAAGAAATCCATTGCCCGTAAACTGATGAAAAAATCCAGAAAAGGCCGGGCTGAGTATTAAGGCGGCGTCTGTCTATAATGTCCGCATTATAGACAGACTCATCTGCCCCGGGACACTCAACCGGGCCCGTCAGGGCGAAGGCTCCCCAATGAAGTCGAGGAAAAAGTGAAGCGGCTTAAACGCCTTGTTATGGGGGATGTTCACGGCAGAGACTTCTGGAAACGGCATCTTGAAAAAGATTTTTCCCAATTCTATATTCTTGGCGATTACTTTGACAGTTTTGATGTGCCCTTTGAATTTCAACTGAAAAATTTTCTGGAACTCTGTAAAGCCGCCCGGACGGACAGCCGTATAAAGCTCTGCCTGGGGAACCACGACTACCATTATCTCTCAAACATTTTTCCCCAGGAGTATTCAGGATTTCAGGCCGGAAAAGTCCCCCTAATCCGGGAAGCCCTGGAAGAGAACATGGATCTTATCAAGGTTCTCTATGTTATCGAAAACAGGATCATCATTTCCCACGCGGGCGTTTCGACTACCTTTATGGAGCGGATGAAGGCTCACGGTGTACATAAACCGGAAGACATTAACTCATCCTTCCTTCAGAATCGCACTATTCTTACCTTTTCAGGCATCAACAACTACGGCGACGACGTAACCCAGAGTCCCATCTGGATACGGCCCGCTTCCCTGATTAAAGATCACCTTGCGGGATACAGTCAGATCGCGGGGCATACGGAACATGCGGACATCAAGGTATTTATCATGGAAAAGGCCTCCGGGGAAAAAGAAGCCCTCACGCTTGTGATCTGCGATACCGGAGACAGGGATCTCGTGTACCGGTTCTAGATCAGTTTTTCCAGCAGCTTTGGATCAACCAGTTGAGGGATGGTGATGTGGCTTTTCCCCGCATATTTACTGTTGTAGGCGACGGCGGTTTCCATGGCATGGGGATTGCGGGCCCAGCTTCTGCGGGCAACGCCGTTAATCACGTCCCAGAGCAGGGCGTTCTTAATCACTTCATCAACACGGCTGCTTCCGTCCAGCACAAGACCGAAACCGCCGTTGACGGCTTTGCCGATGCCTACCCCGCCCCCGTTATGCAGGGCCACCAGAGACATCCCCCTGCAGGCATCCCCCGCAAAGTTCTGCACCGCCATGTCTGCCATGACATTGCTGCCGTCCTTAATGTTTGCCGTTTCCCGGAAGGGGGAATCGGTGCCGCTTACATCATGATGATCCCGGCCTATCATCACGGGGCCTGTTTCGCCGCTGCGTACCATTTCGTTAAACTTGAGGGCAATGGCAAGGCGGCCTTCCGCATCCTGATAGAGTATCCGCGCCTTTGTACCCACCACCAGCCTGTTTTTGTCCGCATCCCGAATCCAGTTGTAGTTATCCATATCCTGACTGCGGCGCCGGGGATCGATACAGCTCATGGCAGCGTGATCGGTGGCGAGAAGATCCGAATCTCTGCCGGAAAGACATACCCAGCGGAAGGGGCCGTAACCGTAGTCAAAAAGTTCGGGTCCCATGATATCCTCCACATAGGAGGGATATATAAAGCCGTCCTTTTCATCGACGCCGTTTTTGGAGATTTCCCTGACTCCCGCGTCGTAGACCGCCTTGAGGAAGGAGTTGCCGTAATCAAAGAAATAGGTTCCCCTTTCAACACAGATTCTGATAAGCTCAAAGTGACGGCGCAGGGATCTATCCACAAGTTTTCTGAACGCTTCCCTGTCCTGTGACAGTAAACGTGTGCGCTCCGCAAAGGAGATGCCCTGGGGACAGTAGCCTCCGTCATAAGCGGCATGACAGGAAGTCTGATCCGACAGAAGATCTATCTTTATGCCCTTTTCCGCCGCATGCTCAAGGAGATCCACAATGTTTCCCTCGTAGGCAAGGGATATGGTTTCACCTTTTGCCATACATTCCCCGGCCATGGAAAAAAGTTCTTCAAGATTGCGGGACGACTTCCGCAGCCATCCCTGCCTGAGCCTGGTTTCTATGCGGGAAGGATCAACCTCGGCAATGATGCCTACTCCGCCCGCAATCTCCACAGCCTTTGGCTGCGCGCCGCTCATCCCCCCAAGGCCTGAACTGACAAAGAGTCTGCCTTTAAGATCTCCGGTATTGGAAACACCCAGGAATTTTCTTCCCGCGTTGAGCAGCGTATTGTAGGTGCCGTGCACGATTCCCTGCGGCCCTATATACATCCAGCCGCCCGCGGTCATCTGACCATAATTGGCAACTCCCATCTGCTCGGCAACTTCCCAGTCCTTCTGGTTGTCAAAGAGGCCCACCATAATCGCATTGGTGATAATGACCCTGGGCGCTTCGGGCCTTGATATGAAGAGCCCCAGAGGGTGGCCCGACTGTACAACCAGTGTCTGATCTTCGGTTAATTCTTCCAGGCAGCGTTTAATCAAAAGATACTGCATCCAGTTCTGGCACACACTCCCTGTCTCGCCGTAGGTAACAAGCTCGTAAGGGTATAGGGCAACTTCAAAGTCAAGGTTGTTGTCGATCATCACCTGGAAGGCCCTGCCCTCGACACAGCGGCCCTTATACTCATCAATGGGCCTGCCGTAGATACGGCCCCGCGGCCGGAAGCGGTATCCGTAGATTCTGCCATAGGTCTTGAGTTCCGAAAGGAATTCCCCGGCAAGCTGTTCATGGTACCTGTGCTCAATGTAGCGAAGCGCGTTGGCTACCGCTATCCTGGTCTGCTCCTTTGAAAGATTGAAATTCCGCGCCGGCGCACGGCGTATTCCCTCCTCAAAGGGCGGCATCTGTGGAAGGCCGTTTTCAAACTCAAGTGCGACTGACATCATTCCCTCCTTAGGAACAGGCTCATCCGGTTCTATTAAGCCTGAACGGTTTACATTTCAATAAGTATACTCTAACATTCACGATATGCAAATCATTATAAATTCTGAAGCCCTGAATCTTGCGCGGCTTCGGGAAGTTTACCGCTCTCCGGTGGAAGTAAAAATCGGGACGGATGTTGAAGAAGCCATGCAGAAAAGCGCGGACTGCGTAAACGAAGTTATCGGAAAAAACGCCGTTGTCTACGGAATCAATACGGGTTTCGGGCATCTGGCAAACAAACGCATTGATGCAAAGGATCTGCTTCTTCTCCAGCGTTCCCTGGTTCTCTCCCATGCCTCGGGGGTGGGAGAGCCGCTGGAAGATCCGCTGGTGCGGCTGATCATGCTCCTCAAGCTGAAGGGTCTTTCGCGGGGCTACTCCGGCGTCAGGCCGGAACTGGTACGGAACCTCGCGGCCCTGATCAATGCCGAAGTGTATCCACTCATTCCCCGCAAGGGTTCCGTCGGAGCTTCCGGGGATCTTGCCCCCCTTGCCCACCTTGCCCTGGTGCTGATAGGTGAAGGTTTTGCCCGCCATAAGGGGAAACGGCTTTCAGGCCGGGAAGCCCTGGAAACGGCGGGGATTAAGCCCCTGGAACTGGGGCCCAAGGAAGGGCTGGGTCTTCTCAACGGTACCCAGGTTTCCACCGCTTTTGCGCTCAAGGGCCTCTTTCTGGCGGAAGAACTTTTTGCGGCCTCCACGGCCTGCGGAGCCTTGAGCGTAGAAGCCTTTTCCGGTTCCCGCACCCCCTTCGATCAGAGGATACATGAAGTGAGGGGTCAGCGGGGGCAGATAGAGGCCGCCGCCGCTTTCCGAAGGCTTCTGGAAACCCATAGCGAAATAGGGGATGCCCACGCCGACTGCGACCGGGTGCAGGATCCCTACTGCCTCCGCTGCATGCCGCAGGTGATGGGGGCCTGCCTTACCCAGATCCGCAACGCGGCAGAGGTGCTGGAAACCGAAGCCAACGCGGCCTCCGACAATCCCCTGGTTTTCCCCGGCAGCGGAGACATAATCTCAGGCGGCAACTTCCATGCGGAGCCTGTAGCCATGGCCGCGGACAATCTCGCGCTGGTACTGTCGGAGATGGCCGCTATTGCGGAACGCCGTATAGCCATGCTGGTCGATCCCGGCATCTCCCGGCTGCCTCCCTTCCTGGTACACGACGCGGGAGTCAATTCAGGATTCATGATCGCCCATGTAAGCGCCGCAAGCCTTGCCAGCCAGAACAAAACCCTGGCCTTCCCCTCCTGTGTGGACAGCCTGCCGACTTCCGCCAATCAGGAAGACTTTGTCTCCATGGCCCCCAATGCGGGACGCCGTCTCTGGGAGATGGCGGATAATCTGCGTTATGTTCTGGCAATAGAATTACTGGCCGCGGTTCAGGGAATAGATTTCAAAAACGGGCTGAAGAGTTCGGCTCCCCTGGAAAAATACCGTACAGGGCTGCGGGAAAAAGTGGCCTACTACGATCATGACCGTTTCCTCTCTCCCGACATTGAAACCGCGTCTTCCCTCATTGCGGAAGGATTCTTTCAGGATGCGCTGCCTCCAGGCTTCTTTGCCTGAAACTAAAGGCCGGTTTTTTCGTCCGCTGTTTCTGAAAGTTCGGCGAGGAGGGCTTCGGCCTTCAGGATCAGCTCCGTGGTTTTTTTACGCATACCGGTATTGAAGTCTTCGTCTTTTATTGACTTGAGATTGATCCGCACATTGTAAACGGCGGCCCAAAAACCGGCATGAGCCATGCGGCCTGCGCTTGCGGCGTCGCTTGCGGCGTTACTGTTGCCCGCCTTCAGTGCCTCCAGCGCCAGCTGAATGACATTTACGCAAAGTTCCGCGACAGACATGGGGGAAGATGCGGCGGACTTCAAGGCGCTTTGTATGGCCTCACTCCGTTCCTTTTTTTCCCCAGCGGTGTTTTTGGGCCTGCGGTAAGAGGCCATCACCGCGTTGAAGGCTTCAGTATCCCTGTCGACGGAAGCTTCGGCTTCCGAAAGATACAAGGCGCCCCTTTCCCGCAATCGTACAATTTCTTCGTTCCCTTCGCTCAAATTCGCCACCATCACTGCCAGGGCGGCGCCCAGGGCGCCCGCGAGAGCGGCAGCGCTGCCGCCACCCGGCACCGGAGAAGCGGATGCGGTTTCCGCAAGAAATTCTTTTACCGTTAAATCAACAAGCATTCTTTGCCCCCATTAAATCCAGGGCCGCTTCCAAAATTTGATATTTGGGAACAGACTCAAATAAGATAATTTTCCAGGATCTGCTTTTTATAATCGAAGTCTTCGATCCTGAGATAGTATTCGGCGCAGTCGATAAGAGCCTTTGCCGGAGAAAGACCAACCAGTTCCGTGCCTGTGATACTCACCCCCCAGCGCCGGGCCTCCGCGCGGATCGCCTCAAAGACACGGTATATGGGAGTTCCCTCGGTATTAACCATGTTCATGGAAACCTGCGCAATGTTCCTGTCTTCAAGCATCAGGCCCAGGGCCTTGCAGTATCTATAGCCGCCGCTGGAACCGCGGATAGTCTTTGCGATGGCTTTGGCAATTTTAATGTCCTGAGTATCCAGATTGACATTGAAGGCGATAAGCGGCGGCCGCGCGCCAATGGCCATGATCCCCGCGCTGGGATGGATCTTCCGTTCCCCGAAATCCGGCGCCCATTCATCCTTCAGAAGCTTTTCCGGCATGCCTTCAAATTCTCCCCGGCGCAGGTCCGCCAGGTTTTGCCGTTCCGGTTTTATGGCGGAATATTCGTAGAGGAAACTCGGAATTCCCAATTCCTCCCATATCCGTCCAGCTACACGCTTTGACAGTTCCACACATTCTTCGATGCTTACTTCCTTCAGGGGCACAAAGGGAAACACATCGCTGGCCCCCATGCGGGGATGTTCACCCTTATGCTGCCTCAGGTCGATATGTTCCATTGCCGTTCCGCAGAGCCGCAGGGCCGCTTCGGCGATACCTTCGGGCGTACCGGCAAGCGTAAAGACACTCCGGTTATGGTTTGCGTCGCTTGAATGATCCAGAAGACTCACCCCGCCCACGCCCTGGGCTTCCCTTACCAGCAGATCTATTACATCCTGCCTGCGGCCTTCACTAAAATTGGGAATAAACTCAACCAGCTTTGCCATCTTCAACCTCCGTTATTCCCGTTCAGCTTTTTTATAAAAAAACTGAATCCAGGAATTACCGATTATAAAATTCTTCCCTGCCGCGGCAGACCCGCCTGAGCAGCAGCTTTGCTCCCGGTTCATATATCATTTCCGCGGGCTCCTCCGCGTCCCAGACATCAAAGTCCGCGCGGAAACCGGACTTCAACATTCCGCAGCAATCCTGCCGTCCAAGAGCCCTGGCCGCGTTCATGGTAACCCCGGCCAGAGCCTCCGCGGGTTTAAGACCGAAGAGAGTACAGGCCATGTTCATGGCAAGCCTCAATGAAATAAAGGGACTGGTACCGGGATTGTAGTCCGTAGCCACCGCAATGGGAACATCATGCTTCCGCAGAAGTTCTACCGGCGGCTTATGGGTACATTTAAGAAAATAAAAAGCCGAGGGCAGGAGAACCGCGACAGTTCCCGCTTCGGAAAGAGCCTTCACCCCCCGCTCATCCAGGTACTCAAGATGGTCGCTTGAAAGGCCGTGATAACGGGCCAAAAGCCCGGTACCGCCGGTATTGCTCATCTGTTCATTGTGGCCCTTTACGGGGATACCGAGTTCCGCCGCCCTCCTGAACAGTTTTTCTGTCATTGACACATCAAAGGCAATGTTCTCGCAGAAAACATCCGCCGCCTCAAAGAGCCCTTCCTTCCACAGTTCCGGCATGATGCGTCCGCATACCTCATCCATATAGGCGGCAGCCCTGCCTGAAAATTCCGCAGGAACACTGTGGGCCGCCAGAAGGGTTGCGGCAAGATCCATATTGCATCCCTCCCCGAGGCTTTTAATCACAAGGAGGAGCTTCCGTTCGGTTTCAAGATCAAGACCGTAGCCCGATTTTATTTCCACGGTGCAGACACCTTCGGCAGCCATGGCCTCAAGACGCTTCATCGCCGCGGAACGGAGTTCTTCAAAAGACGCCGCCCTGCTTGCATTCACCGTGAACCGTATGCCGCCCCCCGCGGCGGCAATATCCTCATAGGAGACACCGTTGAGCCTCATCTCCCATTCATGGGCCCGCTTCCCCGCAAACACAAGGTGGGTGTGGCAGTCAATAAAACCCGGAGTAACAAGGGCGCCCTTGAGATCCGTCACCTTCAGGGCCGGATTGAGCGTTTCTTCCGGGAAAAAACCTTTTATAAGGCCCCCTTCGGTGAGAAGCGCGCGGCCTTCAAGAAGCCCGTACTCCCCATCCACAGAGGGATCCATGCTCACAAACTTCCCGTTTATCCAGGCTCTTGTTTCAGAATGTGCGGCATCCATAAATAAATACTAGCATGAAAGCGGGACAGGCTCAAGTTTCCGCGATGTCTCAAAATAAAACCCGGCCGAAAGTCTTCTTGACGGTCTCCGGTATATCCGGTATATTTGTCCTATACATAGTTCCCCCCGCCGCCCATCCGCTCCGGGGTTTTGCCGCCGGGCGCGGCATGATGTTATTTCAGGATTTTACCATGGAAGATCAGCAAACCACCCTCCCCTCCGAAGACTCAGGGCTCAACTTTGAAAAAGTCTGGGCCATGTTCCGGGAGACCGACCGGAAATTTCAGGAACAGATGCGTGAAAGCGACCGGAAATTCCAGGAAACCCGGGAACAGATGCGTGAAAGCGACCGAAAATTACGGGAACAGATGCGCGAAACCGACCGGCGAATCGGCGAACTGGGCAACCGTTTTGGCGAGTTGGCGGAACACCTCGTGGCCCCCAGTATCAAGGAAAAATTCAACGCCCTGCACTATACCTTTGATAAGGTTTCCCAGGATATTGATATCAGCGATGAGTGGGACCGGTATTCCGGCGCGGAAATTGACCTGCTGCTGGAAAACGGTGATATAGCCATAGCGGTGGAGGTCAAGGCCAAACCGCAGTACAAGGATGTGGACCGCCACTGTGAGCGGATGGAAGTGCTCCGCCGCTGGGCGGACCGGCATAATGACAAACGAAAATTCCTCGGTGCCATTGCGGGGGCCATACTGCCAAAAGAGGTCCGCAGCTATACGTTAAAGAATGGTTTTTATGTGATTGAACAGACCGGCGACACGGTACGGATAGATGTCCCCGACGGGTTCAAACCCCGCGAATGGTAAAGAAAGGCCTCTGCGTTACCGGTTTTCCAGGGCAGCGGTAGGAAGATGCCATGTGAAGACGGCCCCAAAAGAGACAGTGTCGATGTTTAAGTTCATGGAGAACAGATTCCTTAAAGTTTTCAAAGTACATTTTTCCCTTCTTCTCGTTTTTTTCCTCTTCCCTGTCACCCATGCGGCGGCCCAGGAAGATCCGTTTTCTTCGTTCTCCGATCCTTCCCGTATCTGGGGAAACGGCATCGAAAAGGTTATTGAGGAGGCGTTCAGGCTCTGTTTCAAAACCCGGATTCTGGGAGGCAGGGTGATGAACCTCCGCATGCCTTTTGCCCAGAACAACGAGCGGGATAAGCTCAGCGATACGGGCTGGGTGTTTCTGGAAGGCGGCAAGGGGAGCCCGGAAACTCTCTGGCCTGCCATCGAAACGATTATTGATTCGGCGGATTTCAAAACCTACATTGACGCTGTCTCCGATGGAAAAGAAAAGGTGCTGATCTTCGATATTCCGACCCAGACATGGACAAGCAGCAGGGAACTTTTTGAGCTTGCCAGGATGAAGGCCGGAGCCTACCGCGGTCTCCCCCACCGGCCCTATGTGTATGTACAGGGCAAGGGCGTCGAAGAAACAGATGTGTATAACTACCTCTACTGCATAGGTCTGGCGGGCATGGACTGTTCAGCCTTTGTCTGGCATACGCTGTCCTATATAGCGAAAAGCGGCGGGCTGGATCTGGGCCGCTCTTTAAGGGGAACGCTGGGAGTGCGCCCCGGAGACAGTCCTGCCCGTTATGCGGGAACCGGTTTCTTTGATTCCCGAAGCAGGGAAATAATTACGGTAAAAGACGAGATTCGGAACCTGAAGCCCGCGGATATCATACTCTTCCGGGGGCCGGATGGAGACGCGGCTCACTCCGCCATTATCCAGTCGGTAGATTTTAGGCGGGGCCTGATCCGTTATCTGCAATGTACCGATGAGGCTCCTCTGGCGGAACGGGGTGTTCATGAATCTTTTGTATACTTCGATCCCGCTTCCCCCGGAATGTCCCTGGCCGATTCTTCCCTCCGCTGGTCGCAGAAACGCTACCCGCCCTTCCCCGGAGAAAAGGCCTCCCCCTTCTCGGAAGACGGCGAACGCTACCGGGCTTTCCCCGAATACGGCGGCGGAAAAGTAGTACGCCTCCGCCAGCTACAGCCCATAATTGAAAAAATTAACACGCGGTGAAAAATGCCAGGCTGCAGCACTACAGCCCATAACCGAAAAAATCAACACGCAGTGAAAAATGCCAGGCTGTAGCACTACAGCCCACAATCGAAAAAATCAACACGCAGTAAAAAATTTTCAATCTTCGTTGTGCAGGCGAAGTTCATAGAAAGCTTCCCTGCCTTCGCCGTCTTTGCCGCCGAGGGTTTGCAGTTTCCGTGCCGAAAGGTTGACCTTTTCCCGGATCGATTCGCTT
>JAISCR010000167.1 GCA_031265435.1 Treponema sp. | reverse complement strand
GCATTTAAATATTCTGAAAATGTCTTTAATCCATTTTCAACCGCATTTCTTAATCTTTTATTTGGTTTTATATTTGGTTCCCACCACCATTTTTTTATCCCGAACGGCCTGCCGGTTTTTTGTTTTATGGGTTCCATGCGTGCAATTATTTTATCCTGATATAATACAGGTAATACATAATAACCATATTTCCTCTTTTCTACAGGTATATATACTTCCCAGCTATACTGAAAATCAAATATTTTTTGTATCAGCATTCTATCCCATAAAAGATTATCCAATGGAGCCAGAAACCTGATACAGTTATCATAGCCGGATTTCATATTAAGCAAATCCATATCCTGCCGGCGGATATAAAAAGTTTCATCTATTCCGGGAACCGTTATTTGTATAATGGCGCCTTTCTTTTCCAGGGATTCAAATATATTTTTTCTTAATTGACTATCGGAAAGAAAATAACCGTTCCAGCCGCCGCCGTTTCTTGTCCAGTGTATGCCGATACTTCCAATCCGGCGCAAGAAATACCATTCGTAAAAATCACTATCTTTTCTAAATGGTTCTTCGGTTTTTGTTATTCTTTCGGGAAGTAAATTTTGTATTACATCATATACTTTTTGTACGTTCTTTTTCTTATATACTCCGATTTTACCTATGCCAAACAAATAATCAAGGGCGGCTCCTGCTATTTTGCGGTGCCCCCAGCGGGTTGATTGGCATTTCCCCAAATCAATATCATTCGCTCCAAGCGGTCCGCGTTTTTTAAGTTCTTCCAGTACTTGTTTTGTATAGGATAATACTTCCTCTTGTCCGCGCCATATAAGTGTATGTTTTTTGGATTCTTCCATGCATTTTCTAATTCGATTAAAATAAGGCCAATCCGCGGTTCTATAAATCGACATTTCCTTATCCCACGCGTCAACAAGGCTTCTGTCTTTATACAAAAGTTTATCAAGGGTATCTTCAGTAAATCCTTTTATTCTTGATTGTAGTACCAAACAAGAGTTGCGGCTTACTACATTCAACGGATCATACTGAATAGATCCAATACGTTGAAATAATGTATCAATTCCCGGTTCTCCAATAAGAATATCAAAACAATCCAATGAATGATAACGCACCAAATAAGAACGAATTTTGTCTTTTGTAACAGAGTATGCCATATATCATCTCCTTTTCTGTTTTTTATAACCCCGTTAAGCAAATGGCATTACGCAAATTTTTTCGATAAAAATTATTTTCGTCAAAATGCTCTTTAAGCCTTTGAATTATTTCCGGCCGTGAGGCCGGGTTGAATAATAAACAATCTATGTATTCCGTTAAAAAATAGATGTAGGAATAAAACGCGTAATAACCTGTCAAATTGGTATCTATAACATAATCGAAGCCCTCACGCTTGAACGATGCGTTTATTTCGGCGATTTGTTCAGGGAATTGGATATACCACCAAAAATCACGCTCCGGCGGAGCAAGTTTAACCCAATCCCAGTCAATAATTGTATAGCGTCCGTTGTGAACCATTGTGTTTCCGCCGATGTCGCCAACGCATAAAATTGAGAACCGGGAAACATTGCCGGTATTTTCTTGCATGTTTGTCATAATAGATTATCTTTACAAAAAAAACGCGGTTATCGCCGCATTCAATTTTCCATGTTTCACCATACCATCCCCGGTTGTGTTCTTTCATGGAAAAGATATTTAGTTGATATTCCCTCTCAATAAACATTTTTAATTCGTGGTAATATTTTTCATCCCGGCCGTCAATATTAAAATACACCAATCCATCTCCTGAAACCAATGTACCAAATTATCGTCATATTTTCCAGCCATTTTTAGGCAAAATTTCCCTGCTCCGCTTTTCAGGGATATACTGAGGAGCGTATTCCCCGGTCAACGACTGTTTTTCGTTCATCGTAAATCCCATACAACCCTCCGATCCCTCCACCGGCCGGGTTATTGAAAAAAAACCATAAAACCCCTATACTGGTCCAAGTCATGAATCTTGAAGCATTTATCCTCGGCAGCGGGGGCATGATGCCCCTTCCCAACCGTCATCTTACATCGGTACTTCTCAGGCGCGAGGGGGATCTCTTTCTCTTTGATTGCGGAGAGGGAACCCAGGTGAGCCTCCGCAGGCTTAACCTCCGCTGGAAGAAGATATCCGCCATTTTTATCAGTCATACCCATGCGGATCATGTAACAGGTCTGCCCGGCCTCCTCATGCTTTCAAGCCAGGTGGACAGGGATGATCCTCTCTATATTTACGGCCCTCCCCGGATAGCCGAATACATAGAAACCAGCCGCCGGGTTTTGGATATGTACATCAACTACGAAATCGTGGTCAGGGAGATCAACGGGCCCGGACCGGTATATGAAGGAGAGGACTTCCGGGTGAGATGCTTTGCCCTGCGTCATACCAAGCCCTGTTACGGTTATATCCTCGAAGAGGACGGCCGCCCCGGTGAATTTCACCCGGAAAAGGCTCTGGAACTGGGAGTGCCCAGGGGGCCCCTCTGGTCAAGGCTGCAGCACGGGGAGTCTGTAAGGGCGGCGGACGGATCTCCTGTGAGGCCCGAAGACGTGCTGGGAAAGTCTCGTTCAGGCCGAAAGTTTTCCTTTGTTACCGATTCGCTTGCCTTCCCGGAGATAGCGCCCGAAGTTTCAGGATCGGATCTTTTTGTCTGTGAAGGTATGTTTGAACAGGAACTTATAGAAAGCGCCAGGGAGAAGAAGCACATGACGGCCGCTCAGGCCGCGCGTATCGCTCTTGAGGCCGGGGTAAAGAGGCTGGCCCTTATCCATTACAGTCCCCGTTATACGGATTTCAACCTGAAACAGCTTTTGAAGGAGGCCCAGGTTCTCTTTCCCGAAACGATACTTTCCAGGGACAGGATGGTTTTACCTATCGAGTACATAGACTGATTCACGGGAAGGCACATGCCCCGCCGCTGTGCGCCGGGGAGTCATTTATAGATTGAGGTGAAGACAAAATGATCGAAGTTAAAAATTTGTCGAAGAAGTACGGAGATTTTGAAGCGGTGAAGGACGTGTCCTTCTCCGTGGGTTCCGATCAGGTGCTTGGTTTTCTCGGGCCCAACGGAGCCGGAAAAACTACCATCATGAAGATCCTCACGGGTTATCATTACCCCAGCGCGGGGGAAGCCCTGGTAGACGGCGTTTCCGTACAGGAGGAACCGGTGGAATTGAAGAAACGCATCGGCTATCTTCCGGAAGGCGTGCCTCTCTACGGGGATCTTACGGTGGACGAGTACATGGCTTTTGTGGCGGAAGGCCGCGGCATTCCCAAAAAGAGACGGAAAGAGGCTGTTGAAGCAAGTCTTGAAGCCTGCGGGTTAAAGGATATGCGTTCCCGGCTCATAGAGCAGCTCTCCAAGGGCTACAGGCAGCGGACAGGTCTCGCCCAGGCCATTGTTCACGATCCCGCCATACTTATTCTGGATGAACCCACCACCGGCCTTGACCCCAACCAGATCATCGAAATCCGTTCCTTAATCCGGGAACTGGGGAAGCGCAAGACCGTGATCCTCTCCACCCACATTCTCCAGGAGGTGGAGGCAATCTGTTCCCAGGTGCTGATCCTCAACCGCGGCCGCATTGCCGCGCAGGGAAGGCCCGAGGAAATCGCCGGAGCCATAAAGGGCGGGGATACCTGGGAACTCATTTTGAAGGGCGCCGAAATTCACGCTGTCCGCAGCGCGTTGGCAAGACTCGCCGGGCTTATCGAAGGGCGGAATCAGGAAACGGAGATCCTGGACAATGGGCTGATCAAGGCGGTCTTCTTTGTTTCCGCGTCCGCCGCGGAAAACGGGGAGAGGATTTTCGACTGGGCCATTGACAGTTCTCTCAAGATCCTCGGCATGAACCGTAAAAAACTCAGCCTGGAAGACATCTTTGTCGAACTCACCCACGAGCCGCCTTCCGTGAATGAAGCTTCTCCCTCTGAAGGAGCCGGACAATGAAAAAGTTTTCTTTACCCGGAACGGAGAATATGCCTGTCCTGGCTCTGGCAAAAAAAGAGCTTTACTCTTTCAGCAATTATCCTGTTACCTACGGCACAGGCATATTCTTCCTGCTCTTCTGTTCGATATGGCTTTTCTATTTCCAGCATTTCTTTACCATGGATACCGCATCTCTGCGTTCCTGGTTTGCCGCCTTTCCCCTGGCCTTTATTCTGGTGATACCTTCCATTACCATGAAGAGCTGGGCCGAAGAACGGCGGTTGGGAAGCATAGAAATTCTCCTTACCATGCCCTTTTCGGAATGGGATCTTGTACTGGGTAAATTTCTTGCGGCCCTCGGAGTGCTTGTCTTTATCCTCATCCTCAGCATCCCTCTTCCCCTGAGCCTCATGAGCCTGGGATCTTTTGACGGGGGAGTGATCCTCTGCGAGTATCTGGGGGCCCTGCTTCTGGGATGTTCCGCCATAAGCCTCGGGCTTTTTCTGTCGAGCCTTTCCCGGAATCAGGCAGGCGCTTTTCTGGGAAGCGCAGTGATACTGTTGGCGGTTATGCTGATTAACCGTGTAACGCTTGTTTTTAACCTCCCTCCCTCTCTCGCCGCGGCGCTTAACTGGCTGTCCCTTTCCTTTCATTTTGAAAGTTTTTCCCGGGGTCTCGTTGATACGCGGGATCTCTCTTTCTTCATTATTACCGCCATCCTGTTCCTCTTTCTGAATACCAGGGTGCTTATCTACCGGAAGTGGCGTTAAGGAGAAGATTTATGACAAAACGGCAAGTCAACAGTATTACTATTCTGTCTATCGTGGTTGTTATCCTGGCCCTCATGCTTTCAAGCAGGCTCTGGTTCAGGCTGGATCTTTCCAAAAACAAGGCCTACACTATTTCCGCGATTTCCCGCAGGCTTCATGAGGAGATCCCCGACGAGGTACGGATTACCTACTATATTTCCGGGAAACTTGCGTCGATCCATCCCCTGCCCGGAGAGATAGAGGATCTTCTGCGGGAATATGCGGCTTATTCGCGGGGCAGGATACGCATTGTTCTCCGTGATCCTGTCAAGGCGAATCTGGTTGAAGAAATTGAGCAGATGGGAATTCTCCCCCAGCAGATCCAGACGGTGGATCAGGGCGAAACCAGCATTGCTACGGTTTACACAGGCATTGTCATTGAGTATCTGGATCAGGCGGAGATACTGCCGGTTGTGTTTTCCCTTGAAACCCTTGAGTACGATCTTACTTCCCGTATCCGATCCCTTGTCAGCGGTGTCGAGCGGCAGACGGGGATCATCGTGGGAGACAGTTACCGTCAGTGGAATCAGGACTACGGCTATCTGGGCCAGGCTCTGCTCCAGGCAGGCTACCGCACACGGCTTCTCGCCCCCGGGGAAGAGATCCCCGAAAACCTTCCGAGTCTCGTGGTTCTCGGCGGCTCCGAAGACTTTGACGACTGGGCTCTTTACCGCATTGACCGCTATATTCAGGGAGGAGGCAGGGTCTTTTTTGCGGCGGAGGCTGTGTTTGTAGATTCCCAGGGCGGCAGCCTTGAGGCCCGGAGTATGAATGATAAAGGCTTACTGAGTATGCTTGCCTCCTATGGCGCGGAAGTTACAAACAGGCTTGTTCTGGACACGGCGGCCCTGACACTCCAGTACCAGAGCCGTCAGGCAAACGGCGTAACGCAGTACAGGATCATCCGTTATCCCCACTGGATCGGGGTGCTTCCCCAAAACGGCAATCCCAAAAATCCGGTAACGGCCCGTTTTTCCGGTGTAGACCTCTTCTGGCCCAGCCCCATTACGGTAAACGCCCCCGCGGGGATCGGTTCCGAGGAACTTTTTGCCACTACTCCCGAGGCATGGCTGATGACCGACAGTTTTGTTACCAATCCGGACATGGCCTTCCTGTTTGAAAACGAGGCGGAAGCTACCCGGGGCCGGGAAGTTCTGGCGGTATCATTAAGCGGCGTATTTCCCTCCTATTTCCGGGGAAGGGACAAGCCGCAGAGGGAAGGCTCCGAAGAAGAACTTCCCGCACTGCCCCCGCAGGGGCTGTCTTCCCGGATCATCGTAGTGGGGGATACCGATTTTCTCACCGCCATGCTCCAGTTTACCAGAGGAGAGAGGAACCTTGAATTCTTTATTCAGGCCCTGGACTGGCTCTCCAGTGACGATGAGATAATCGGTATCAGAAACCGGGAAGCGCTTTCGCTCCGGCTTGACCGCATTGCCGATCCTCAGCGCAGAAAAGCCGTCATGAGTTTTGCCCAGATACTCAACATAGTGCTTGTACCGGCGGGCCTGCTGGCCCTGGCCTTCTTCCTTGCGTGGCGGAGAAAGAAGAGGGCTCTCTCAAGCGGAATTACAGGAGCATAACATGGCGTATAAACGGAAACTTGTCGTACTTTTGTCCCTAGCGGGAATTCTTCTGCTTGCCAATATACTTGTCACTCTGATCAATTCCGGCTGGGCGTCTTCCCGTTCTTCTTCTTTTTCCTGGATCGATCCCCGTTCCGAAGGCCGTATCGACGGCATAGAGATACGGGGCACGGCGGAAGAGGTATCCCTTTTCAGGCGGAACAATCTCTGGCATGTAAACAACTCTGGCCGCGAGTACCCGGCCAAACAGGAGCGGGTGGAGGATTTTCTTGCCCTTTTTACACGGAAGCAGGACTGGCCGCTGCGTTCTTCCTCTTCGTCTTCCCATGCCCGTCTTGGAGTGGAGGAAGCTGAGGCCGGGCGGATACTACTTAAGGCGGGCGCGGGACTTCCCCTGCTGGATCTTCTGGCCGGCGGCATGGATGTTACGGGCCGGGAAATCTACCTTCGCAAGGCAGGGGAAGACGCGGTCCGTTCCGGGGAGGACGGTTTCAGTTCCTATCTTTCAGGTTCTCTGACTTCATGGTACAACCTGCGTCTCTTTCCTGCCTCGGAAAAGGGAGGCCCCCGTCCCGCGGATGTGCAGCGCGTAACGCTGGAGTTTCCCCCCGTTTCAGCGGATGAAGAGGAAGGCAGTGTCGTACAAGCGGCTTCCCCGGTTCTCATTTTTACGCGGGACGAAAACAACTGGAACATGAGTGGTACCGATACGGCGATTGAACGGACAAAGGTGGAATCCTGGCTGCAGGGTATCCTTAATACGGAAGGGGAAAATTTTGCCCCGGAACATACCGGGCCTTACGATTCAGGCCGTGTATCTTTGGAACTGGGAAACGGCAGTGTTCTTGTCATTGCCTTTTCTCCCCAGGATGACTCAGGCAAACGGAATGTTACGGTAAGCGGCTCAAATGAGGTTTATATACTTGCGGACTGGGCCGTGAGCCGGATATTCAGGGAAGCTGCTTACTTTGAGACGCAATAAAGTCGCGGTATTTTTCCGGGTCGCTCTTGAAGGCTACGATGTGGGTAACGGGATCGGCCATTGCCCGCCGCATGGCTTCCCGTGCTTCAAAGATCAGCCTTTCGGCATCAATGAGCCTGCCTGTACGGGATGAAATGCCTATGCAGAGATCGTTCTTTGACCGGAAGGCGCCGGCAAAACGGGTAAGTATACGATTATGGAATTCTTCAGACTTTACAAAACCCTGATCCAGATCGATGTTCGGATAGATGATCGAGATGCCCCATTCCCCAAGTTCAAAGATCAGATCCCGTAAATTATAGAATTCCACAGCCGCCCCGGCAAACTGCCTGAAAAAATCTTCATCCAGGGAATCGTCATCCCGGAATTCCATCATGATGTACACCAGATCCTGTTCAAAGGAGGCGCAGCGGTGCAGTTCCGCGGCAAGCCGATCCCTTGTGTATTCCTCCCAGCCTATGCCCCGCTTTGAGTAAAGCCCCTGCGGCGTCTTTTCTTCGTACTTTTCCTCAAAGGATTCTTCGGCAGCCTCACCCGCCGGCTCTTCTTCCGTTTCTTCAGGCGACGGAGTCTTTACTTCGGCCTTTCCGGTTCCGCCCTTTGTCTCCGTGCCTACCAGGGATTCAAAGTCTATAAGGCCGTCTGTTTCCGCGCCGTGAGGCTCATCCGTTTTATTCTGTTCCCGAAGGGCAGGAGCCGCGGAGGCTCCCGAAAGGGAACTAAAGAGCAGGGTAAGGAAGGCCAGCACAAGACCGCCCAATACCGCCAGAAGAGTCTGCTTCATGGAGGAAAGGAGAAAGTCATAATCGATGAGGCCGAAGAGCGCCTGAATATTTACATTCCGCTGGCCTTCGATCCGCAGGGGCCGCAGATCGCTTGTTTTCAGGGTAAAACTGCTTTTGAAGCGCGGCGAATCATTCACCCAGTTTATTACCGTCCCCTGGCGGCGCTCGAAGGCATATTCTCCATTGGGGCCGGAAATAATGAGGGCTTCCATGGTTTTTGAGTTGAGCACGGCATCTTCGATGGTTTGAATGAAAGGCTCATCCATGAAACCCAGCACCCCGGCGGAGGAAGCCAGATCCTCAAGATCCCTGAATTCAATCTCCATCAGATTCCGGCGATCCTGAAAATTGCCGGCGATACGAATAGCGCCGTATACAAGAGCGGCAGAGTATACGGTGATACACAGAACCGCCATAAAGGTAGTGATCAGATTTTTGGGGGTATTGATTTGCCTCATAAGAGAATTATATACGGTTTTTTTTATCTATGCTAGAATAACATAATGGATATTCGAAGATCCTGCCTGCCTTCAGGCTGGTATCCCCGGGACGGAGAGGCGGTTTCCCGTTTTCTCTCTCCTTTTGCTTCCCCCTCAAACGGAAAAGCCCTTGCCGCGGTTGCCCCCCACGCGGGCTGGTACTATTCGGGCAGATTTGCCGCCCGGGCCGCCGCCGCCCTGGAACGGGACGCCTCCACCGTAATCGTTGCCGGAGGCCATCTCCCTGCCGGTATGTCCCCGCTCTTTGCCCTGGAGGATCAGGTTGCCGGCCCCCTGGGAAATATCCCCATAGACACCGAATTGCGGGATGCGTTATATGAAGAATTGAAAGGCCGGGAAGACCGTTACCAGGACAACACCGTAGAAGTGCTCCTTCCCATGGTACGCTATTTTTTCCCGGAGGCCCGCCTCCTCTGGATACGGCTCCCCGCGGAAATTTCATCCTTTGAGACCGGAAAAACCATCGCCCGGACAGCCCGTTCACTTGAACGCAAAACCGTGTTTTTGGGTTCCACGGATCTTACCCACTACGGCCCGAATTACAGTTTTTCTCCCCGCGGTTACGGCAGAAAGGCCCTGGAATGGGTAGAAAAGGAAAACGACAGAGTCTTTATCGACGCGGTTCTTGCCGGAAATCCTGAAGAGACACTCCGCCGGGCGGAAGAAGACCGATCCGCCTGTTCGGCCGGCGCGGTTCTCGGCGCCATGGGTTTTGCTTCCCTGTGCGCCGGCTCAAAGACCCCCAAAGCGGAACTCCTTGCCTACGGCACAAGCGCGGCCATGTCAGCGGATGAAATTCCCGATTCTTTTGTCGGTTATGGGGCATTTTGTTTCAGCTGAGCCGTTGATTCGCAGGCGGAGCTTCTTCATTATTCTCCGTACATTGCCTCAAGCACCTTCTCAATTTCCCTCACGCAGTACCGCTTTACCGCTTCCAGTACCTCCCTGCCGCTGTTCAGCGCCTCCCTCCGTTTCAGCGCGGCCGCCTGGGGGAGCAGGGTTTTCAGTATCAGTTCTTCTTCCGCGTTCATCTCCCGCTCCGATTCGGGAAGTCCGGCTATCTTTTCCCGGTAGGAAACAAGGAAATTACGGGTTTTCATCGCCGCGGGCCCCGAGGAGAAGATTGCGGGATTACTGCGGCGGGTCTTTTCCCCCTGCGGCAGTCTGATGGGGGCTCCCAGTCCCTCTGCTGTGCTGTACCGGGCATCCGTTTTTGCTGCCTTTAGTTCCAGTCCTTCCCGGTAACGGTTCAGGGTGCGGGTTTCATAGTACCAGATGCCGTCTTCCCGTGTCTTTTTCCGCAAATCCGGGCTCCGGTAGAGGAGGGAAGATAACCTGGTTTCCACGGAAAAGAAACGGTTTTGTATGTTTTCAAAATATGGGAAGATCCATGTGCCTTTTGCGTAGCTTTTTCCCAGAGGGTAGGAATAGTCCGCGCCGTAGATCTCTATCCGGGAAGCGCCCAGGGCCTCTGCCAGAGAAACGGCCGCATAGGTAACGTTCCCCCCGGAACTATCCACAACAGGGATAGCCCTCCAGTATTCGGATACATAGTTCGCCAGGGGATGCCCGCCGGAAAAGAATATGGGCCTTGAAACCATGCCTGCCAACAGGGGAGGGCTTGCGAGGTCAAGAAACAGGGGAATATGCGGGGGAATTCCGCCCAGAAAGTGCTTGTAGCTGATATGCTGGCAGTCTATCGAGATAACGGCATCGGGTTCGATGTCCGCGGCCAGGAGAGCGGGGAGGCTTGTGTCGCTTGCAAGGAGAAAGAGTCCGCCGCGTTTCTTCCTGAGCCCTTCAAGCTGCATGTCCAGCGAGGGGCCCGCGGCGCAGATTGCGGCTTCCCGGATCGGGGGGAAGGGCCGTCTTGTCTCTTCGGCGGCCTTGAGATTGCGGATGATATTGGAAAACCAGCGTGTGCCGAACCATGCCTGTACAGAATAGTCCGCGGAAAGCCGCCTTGCGGCGTTTTGGATTGCCGTCCCCGCCTCTTCAAAGCGGCCGCTTTCCATGTCCGTCCGGATCCTGAGCGGCAGGGAACGGATCGCCCCGTCCAGGGAAGGCCGGTATCTTTCCAGGATACACTCTTCAATTTCTCCGGGTGAAGGGTCGATGAGGATCCTCAGCCGCCGGTCTTCCAGAACGCGGGCATGGTCTGCCGAACAGAGAAGTTCCGCAAAACTGTTGATGTCATAATCGATTACCATTACTCCCCGTACATCGGGAAGCGCAAGCGCGGCTTCAACATAGTAGCCCCCGCCGAAACCCAGGAAGACGAGGAAGCCCGCCCCATTCATGGTACTGGACAGAAGCCGCCGGGCTTCCCTCCGGGGATCCACCGTGGAATGCAGGGGATGTGCGCCTCCGCCGGGATTAACTATGGCGGGAACCGTTTCTCCGCCTCTGGACTCCAGAAACTTATAGCGGTTTAATGTGGTTTCCGCGAGTGAAAGCCGTGAGCAGAGCCGTTCATGGCTTGCCGAAAGAGCCAGAAGATTCCGTTCAAAGAAAAAATGTTTATCCACGGACATTCTCCCCTGTGCGGATCAGTGTTTCTACCGCGGCGCAGATCTCTCCGCGGGAATTCAACCGCAGGAGGCTTCCCAATTCCCCCTGAATTTCAGCTCCGTTTTTTTTGTCCTGCAGGGCATCCAGCAGAAAAGCTTTTGCCTTTTCCCTCCGTTTTTCTCCTGTCTCTTTTATGATAAAGTACTCTGTTTCAGACGGCCCCGAAGCGGCGGCCTCTTTTTTAAGGTTTTGCAGATTAGTATCCCCTTCGTCCGAACCGAAGGCGCTGCCTCTTCCCAGGGGGAGAACCTTTCCCGGCCAGGAATGACGGCTGAACCATGAAGCATAGATATTGTGGCTTCCGCCGCACTCCAGCGCATAAGAGCGTTCAAAGGCAAGTGAGTATTCGCTCTTCATGCGGGAAGCCTGTTCCCGGATGAGCCGCTCAAAACTGTAGGGCCGGGCATGGGTCTTGATGCCGGAATTTTTCAGATCGATACCCGCCGTATACACTTTTTCTTTTTTCAGAAAAAAAGCCAGATCCAGCGCGGAGGCGCTTACCGTTCCCCTCTGCGGAAAACTGATATGGGGCAGGCCAAGCTTCTCCAGAATATGGCGCTGCCAGCGGCTTCCGTCGGCGATAAGGATCTGCGGACAGGCGGAACACTGGGAGGGGAGGGCGGCGGAAAGGCTTGCCGCAAGGCTGTAGGGAGGGCTTTGAATGAACCTGAGAGCCTCGTAGAGGTGAAGGAGCGCCCAGCCGCCGCCGTCGGTACTGATCACCAGATCCGGTACAATTCCCGCGCAGAGCAGGGCCTGGACGGATGAGGAGACCGCAGCAATAAATACCGTTCCCTCTTTTTTGATTTTTTTTATGACTTCAAGAGAAGCTTCAAGGCCCGGCCCCGCCGCGGTTACCAGTACGGGACAGGGAATTTTCCGGTAGAATACCAGTTGTTCGGGAAGGAGAATATTCCTGAAAAAATTTTTAAACCATCTTTTTCCAAATCCCTTGAGAGTTTTTGTGTTGGCGTCTATCCTTTTGATAAATTCTACTGTTTCCGCAAGAACTTCCCTGTACGCTTTCCCGTAAAACGAAAGGGCCGGCCTCCATTCAACGATTTTGAGTTTTCCGGCTTCCGTGTCCGGGATCTCCCTTTCAAGAAAATCCTGTATCCCCAGGGCCGAATCCGGTTCCCACACGGGCAGTCCCGGCCGGGAGGGCCAGCCTTTTCCGGCATGAAGGATGAGTATTTTTGCATGTGGAAATTTGTTCCGCAGAGCTTCCGCCAGGTAGCCTTCTCCCGGTTCTATCAATAAAAAGTATTCTGTGTCTTCAGACAGATTAAGGGAATTGATATAGCGTTCGGCTTCCTGCCGTGGATTGTAGCGGGAATGAATGGAAGCGGGCAGCCTCATCTTAGCCGAAAGATTTAAGGATTTCCAAAACCTTGCCAGCACTGTCCGCTTCAAAACGAAGCACTGTTTTTGCGTCCAGACTTTTTGAGAGCCGGTGGGCCAGCAATTCCTGGTCAATGTTTAGGGGAACAAGGACAAGACAGGTAGAATCGGGGAGGGGAAACATGTTCCCCAGCGAAGAAACTGCCCTGGAAACCGCGGAGGGGAAATTTTTTTTGCCTTTATTGTCTTTCAGTATAATGCCTCCCACTCCGTTTTCTCCCTCCATGGAACGGCGGATGACGGTTTCAAGGGCGCCGCGTTTCTCCCCTGTTGAAATCATGGAACGTTTTTTCATCCCCCGTTCCAGAAGCCCGCCTTTCTTTCCGGGGGAAGCTTTCTGCCGGGGAGTCAGCACTTCCCCGAGTTCCCTGAGCAGGAGCATGAGGCTTTCGGGATTGAGTCTGCCTTCTTCAATACAGAGAAATAAATTCTGGCAGGGATTCTTTCTGTCAAGAGGAAAAAACCAGGCCCGGCCGCCCGCCGGAACAGTACCGTTCAGGTTATCTTCCAGGCGCCGGTAATCGCCTGTGTTTTCAGGGATCCTCCGCAGGGGGAAACGTAATTTTCCCTTTCCCGCGCCGCTTGAAGCATAGCAGACATACTCTCCAGCGGAGAGCGTAAAACAGAACCCTGCCTGAAAAGGCCCGTAGGCCTTGAGGAGGTTCAGCGCCGTATCGACAGTAGAATTACTGCGGGGAAGACGGAGGATGCGATTTTTTAAAGCTTCCCCCATAGTGTCAATAGTACCGGAGTAACTGCTTTTTGTGGCGGCTTTACTTAAAAGCCCCATTAAACCAACCCCAATTCCCTGAAAAGCTTTTTGTAGGTATCAAAATATTCAGACCGGGCGAATTCTTCTATTTTTTCTTCCGGCAGGGATTCGAGGAGTTGATCCATGTAGGAAAGAACGGTTTTGAGTTCCTCTTTGATGCCGCCGGGAACTTTTTCTTCGGTTTCATCCTCCTCCACTTCCATTTCGGATCCTGTTTCTTCCCCGAAGCTTAGCTCTTCATCCGCATCCGGATTACCGGCTTCCGTATCAAAAGAGATCTCATCGCCGGCAGCGGCACTACCGCTTTCAAGGGCAAATGATGTATCATCCTCTTCCCCTGCAAGTTCACTGTCATCCGCGCTGAAATCATCGACGCTTACTTCTATGCTTTCCTCTTCCGTTTCCGTACCCGGAGATAAGTCGAAGGAATTCTCATCGGCCTCAACAATAAAGCCTTCGGGAATGCTCTGGGAAAGATCCTCTTCGCTTTCTCCGGCGCCGGCCTCTTCTTCGTCCAAATCTATGATAATTTCTTCAGGAACGCCTTCGTCAATAGTGAAGTCCTCACTGCTTTCCTCAATGGAAAAATCCGCGGAATCAACATCAATACTGATGCTGTCAAGAGAGGGTTCTTCCACGGGATTTTCCGTAATCTCCCCGGCAAAATCCGGTTCATCAATTACGGCATCACTCAGGTCAAGGGAAATTTCCTCAAAGTCACCGGATTCCGCGCTTTCTTCCGTTGTTCCCAGAGGATCCTCTTCCAGATAACTGGTGTCCTCGGGCGCGACGGTTATGGGCAGAGCCCCTTCTTCACGAAGATGCTTGAGTTCCGCCGCATCCTTTTCCTCAAGATCGTCGATGGTGAGAGGCTCGTCTTCTTCATCAAAGCTGAAAGGTTCGCTCGCCGCTTCTATCTTGCTTTCACCGTTCAGTTCATCCAGATCGGAATCCGAAAGATCGAGATTTATGTCAATATTATCAAAGGATTCACCGCTTTCCTCATCCGGACTTATATCAAGATCGCCGGAACCGGCCTTTTCTGTCCCGGCCTCTTCGTCTTCCGGGTTTTCACTGAGAATATCTTCCCCTTCGGAAAGGGAGAAATCTTCTTCCCCCGCCGTTTCTTCATCCGGCACTCCGGGCAGATTCTCCGTATCCAAAGTTTCGGTTGCATCCTCACCGGATTCTTCGGTAAAATCCGCGGTATTGAGGATGTTATCAAGTTCGTCTCCGGTAAGAGCGATTTTTTCATCCTCTTCTTCATCAAAGAAACCGCCCTGTTCTTCCCCGGCAGGAGCGCCGGACTTGAGAACGGTAAATTCCTTTTTCAGGGTTGAAAGTTCTGTGCGGATAGACGAAAGCTCTTCGGCTATCTTCATTAAAAGTTTGGTGGAAAGATCCGTTGCCCCCTCCGTATGCCCTGTCTCCGGCTTTTTTCCGGTTTCTGTTTCCGCGGATAAGCCGGTGTCCATATCGGCGGAAGGTTCTTCGAGGGTTTCGGGAGCATCTCCGAGGAAGTCGGTTACCGGCACTTCAGAGAATCCTTCATCCGTTTCGGAGTCTTCTTCTGTAGAGGTAAAGCTGCTTTCATTGAGAGAGGAGTCGTGCGCTTCGCCCATCGGCCCGCTTAAGGTTCCAAAATCCACCAGTTCAGGCTCGGGTAAATCCTCTTCTTCAAGAGAAGACTCTTCCACAGATATATCTTCTTCGGTGTCCTCTATAGGGATGTCCAGTTCCGGGAAGTCCATGCTGTCCCCGGAATCCTCCGCCGGGGAATCAAACGACAAAGATTCCTCTTCGGCGGCTGCCTCTGTATCTATGGCAAAATCGTCTTCGGGCAGGGAGAGATCTTCATCGGGAAGATCCAGATCAAAATCGCCTGAATCTTCAGTTTCCTGGTGAGAATTTTCCTGACCGGCTGAGGAAAGATCCTGAGGTTCACTCTTTACCCATACCCCGTATTCATCCAGTTCATCGGCGGATCCAATCGTACCGCGATCCGAATATATTGAAGGATGTGATGCGTTATTTTTTTCACTTTCGGGATTCCCGGAAGGCTTTTTATCTTTTGCCATTAACAGCTCCCACTATTTGGACAACATATATTGTAAAATATCGGCTATTTATATAATTTTTTGTAGCCTTTTTACCGAAAAGCGGACAAAAACCCTTTCGAATCATGGTAGCCGTGGTTTTTCCGGTTGTCAATCAGGTAAATCCGCGGGGCTGGTCCGGAATGGGGAGAGCCTCCCGGCTTTGCTCCCTCAAGTATAGGCCGGAAGCATCCGTAAATTGATCTAATGAGAGCCTGCAAATACCTCATCGTTCCATGGACAGTAATTGCTGTTTATACACTATCTTCTCTTCTGACCGGGGCGATGGGATTTTCTTCATTCAGGCAGCTTGAAAATGAAAAATACCGCCAGGAAAAAAACATGGAACGACTCAGGCTTATCAACAGCGACCTGAAAAATGCTACCGACAGTCTTCTCTATGACAAGGATACCCTGGGAGTATATGCCCGCGGCCTGGGTTATGGGAAACCCGGTGAAGTATACCTCCGTATCGTCGGTTTGGGGGGCTTGAAAAAAACCAAGACCGAAGCCGGTGAACTTGTCCTGGCAAAAAACCCGGAATACATAGGAGACACGGTTCTGAAACTGGCCGCGCTGCTCTCCGGGGCCCTTCTTTTTGCGATTTTGCTGTTCTTTGATGTCCTGAGTATACGCAAAAAAACTTAAGTCATTAGCGTGAAAGCTTCTTCCACTCCACTTCCTGCACATCCCTGAGAGTTATTTCCTCCAGAATTTCCCCGTCCATTTTGGCCTTTGCGGCAAATTTGAAACCCCTGAGTACCGTTCCATTCTCGCAGAGTATGAATTCCCACTCCATGGGAGGGGCCGCTTCGGCCATTTTCCGGGCCGCCTCTATCGGCAGAAAGTGATAATAGCGCAGCGAATTGGGGGAATTCTGGCGTACATGCAGGGTATTATCGTTTATCGAATAGCTTAGTACCATCTGGGCGCCGGAAGAGAAGATGGCTATGCCCCGGCCGCTTCTCTGGAAACGGATCATCTCTATCCCCTGTTCTCCCTGCCAGGTTCCAAGAAGGCTGTTTGTGTCTATCTTTTCCGGATCGGAGTTTTTTGCCATGGAGGCCGGAGAAATGTTGCCGCTTGAGGAAAAGGCGTTTTCAAGGAAAGAGCGGGCCTTGAGCACCATTTCTCCGGCGGATCTATACACCGAAGTAAAGGAATTCTTTTCTCCGGTGGAAAGCCTGTCGATCTGAAGCATGAATATACGGCTTTCCCGTTCCAGATAGATGCTGCCCGAGATCACAAAATCTATAAATGGTGTTTCGCTTTCATTTTCATCGTTCGAATCTGCCGGAAAGGAAACCAGTTCACCAAAATCCTGAAGATAGGAGAGGATCAGGGACTCGATAAGCTTTTTTTCGTTTGAGCTGATGCCTTCGGCCATCAAAGCGTCAAAACGAATACCCGGCCTGTCGCTTTGAGCCCCCGCACACAGGGGGATGAAAAAAACTGCAAAACCTGTAAGGATTCGCCGCCTCATATAACTAGTATAACCGCTTTCCTTGTATTTGTAAGCCTTGGCGCGGAAGCCTTTTGTTTCATTGTAAACCATGGCGAAATTCTCTGGCAATGTCCCGCTTGACATCCCGTTCCCGTATGTCGGCCCGTTTGTCAAAGAGCTTTTTCCCCTTACAGAGTCCCAATTCTACCTTGACCCGGTTTTTTTTGAAGAAAAAGGACAGGGGAACGAGCGTATATCCCTTTTCTTCCACCCGCCGTCTAATCCGTTTAATCTCTTCCCGGTGGAGGAGGAGCCGCTTCTTCCGGTCGGGATCGTGGTTGAATATTGATGAAAAGGGATTTTCCGCAACTCTCAGGGAACGGAGCCACATTTCCCCTTCAATAACTTCCGCCCATGCGTCCGGAAACGAGATCTTTCCCTCCCGGAAGGACTTTACCTCTGTCCCGAAAAGCTCTATGCCGCACTCGTAGGTATCGTCTACCGCATAATCATGCCGGGCCCTGCGGTTTACCGCAATGATCTTGACGCCTTCACTCATGCCTATTCCGTATCCTTGCGGGCAATGACAGGCCGGAAGCCTGTCAGGGGAGAGCAGCTTTCCGGAGGAAGGGAAGCGTATCCGCCCTTGCCGTTTCTCAAGCCTCGTTCCGGAGACCCTACCGCCTCAATGGCCTTGGCCGGGGCGGAAAGACGGGAAAGCGGCGCATAAGGGTCCGCGCACCATTCCCAGATTTCAAAGTCCCCTCCGGAAGCTTCATATTCGGCTTCTCCGGGAAGACGGATCTCCCAGCCTGAAGGCAGCCTGTCTCCCGCTTCAATGCTTAACCAGCGGCAGAATGCTTCCGCCGCGTACCAGGAGACGGCAGTCTGCCAGGGAAAGGAAAAACTCTCTTCCCGGAAAAGGTACTCGTCGCTTGCCAGCCCTTCGATAACCAATGTGTCCCGTCCCTCTTCCCCCCAGCGGGGATTGGCGGCGGTAAAGGCTTCCCAGGACTCTGCCCCGGCAGGTGTCTCCGCAATGCTGAAGTCTTTGCCGGGAACAGGGTAAAAACTGATGCCCTCAAGCCGCAGGGCCGGGGGATCTTCTTTGACGCCGGAAGGGGATTCTTCAGGAAGCGGAAGGGTATAGCCCTCGAAAAGTTCCGCGTTTTTTTCCGGCAGCAGGGCCGCAAACAAGGAAAGGGCTTCGGGGTTTTCGGAAAGGTAATCCAGAACTTTTTCCGTCGAACGGGAAAGGCTCAAGGGGGAGGAGGAGATTCCCCCGTTATCGATCAGGCAGCGGGCCCGGACAAGATCCCGGAAACCTGCCCTGGTTACGGCAAAACGGGCCGCGGCATGGAGTATTCCCTCCGCGGAAGAGTCTGAAGAGGCCGCCGCCGCGGCAAACGCGGGCCCCGTCCGGTAGGCGCCTTCGGAGAGGCTTAGGGGTATCTGCCAGGAGAGGGTAGGTTCCCCCCCGAATGTCCAGGCCGCGTAAGCGGCCGCTGTTTCGGCAAAGGCCTCAAAGGGATCCGGACTTGAAAGTTCCGCCTTAACGCTGATCCGCCGGGGAAAAAGGAGAGAAAACAGGAGCCTTCCGGGAATTTCCATTTCTTTTTCCCATGAATCAAAGCCCGGAAGGACCGCCTCAAGACGATGAGCCCCCCGGCTTATAAAAACTGTGCAGGGACTGGTATCTATATACACCCCATCCACCCGGAAGGCCGCGCCCCCGGGCTCCGATTCTACGATAACAAGACTTCCCGGACGGTAAAGTCCGGGGAAAAGGATCAGAAAAAAGAGGATGACGAGGATAATTACAAGGTAGAGAAACCCCAGATAGTGGCCCGGTTTGATTCCGAGTATGGGCTTAAGGTGGACTACATCGTCTTCTGACATTTTTAAAATTATAAGTCCTGGAAAATATAGTGTCAATTGAGCCGGTTACAATGTAACCGGCTCCAAAATTATGATCCCTGCCGATTGTGGAAAACTTCGCTTGTATGAAAGGGGTCTTCGTGCTAAATTTGCTTTATGGCAATGACGCGGAATGCGAAAGAGATAGGGTTCTTTGACCGCCTGCAGGGTATTACCGAGGCCTTTCTCACCCGGAGGCGGCGGATAAAACGGCTGCGGAAAGAGAAACAGCAGAAAAAGAATCCCGTCCTGGACTGGCTGGAAGCGTTTCTATGGGCTGCCGGAGTTGTCCTGCTCATCAATCAGTATCTCTTTCAGGCGTATCAGATCCCTTCAGGCTCCATGATAGACACTCTGCTGATTGGGGATCACATCTTCGTGAACAAGCTTATCTACGGCCCGGAATTGCTTCCCGGTCTTGCCAAGCTTCCCAGCCCCGTAAAGCCGAAGCGGAATGATATCATCATCTTTGAAAACCCTTCATATATCTCCAGAGGGCCTGTCTTTGATATTGCCCAGCGGATCATCTATATGCTCACCCTCTCCCTCGTGGATATAGATAAGGATGAATCCGGGGAGCCCAAGGCCCATTTTTTGATCAAGCGGGCGGTAGGCATGGGGGGCGACCACTTCACCATGGAAAGGGGAAACATGAGCGTCCGTTTCGCCGGGGAAGACCGCTGGGTGGATGAACGGGATTACCAGGAGGCCCGGGGCTGGAACCACCGGCTCTCCCGGCTCGTTCCCGAAGACGCATACCCCGTGCTGGAGGCGGCGGGGAAACGCGCGGCCTGGCAGGATCTGGGCCTTACACCGCCGGAGCGGCTCAGGGAGGCGTCGGCGGGTCTTAACGGTATGCGCTATCCGGATTTTATTGCCCTGGAACGGAGCAGGCTCCAGGCTCTCAGAAGTTTTGAGCCTGAGGAAGAAAGATACCGTATGCTCCTGGCCCGTCACCGGCTTGGCTGGTATGTGCCCGAAAACCGCCTTCTGCCCCTGGGGGATAACCGGGATAATTCGAGAGACGGCCGCTACTTTGGGCCCGTGCGGATGACAAAGGTGCTGGGTCAGGGTTCACTAAAATACTGGCCTCTGAGACGTATTGGATTTATTAATTAGTGTCTGTCCATAATTAGGAAGAAAACGATGTTTTTTAAGGGACGGAAGTACAGCTACAAAGACCAAAAAAGCCAGAGGCGAAAGATTCTCTGGATCTTCCTCTGTATAGTCATAATTTTTGCGGTATACAATTCCCTCTCTTCATTCTTTTTTTCCATGTGGGTGCTGGAGAACAATACCATGCAGCCGGAATTGAAGCCCGGTGATCGTTTTATTTTTTCTTCCTTTCCCGTGTATTCATTTTTTTCGCGCATCAATGCCCTTAGGGGGATTCCTTTCCGGCGGGGGGATATTGTTCTTGTTGATACAGGAACCGGAGAGAAGCGGAGTGTAGTTCAGGCGCTGCTGGACGGCGCCATCCGTTTTTTTACCGCCCAGCGGATAGGATTTGGAAAGGCGGAAAATTCAACCTATATCAAAAGAGTAATAGCTCTGCCGGGAGACGAGATTGTCATGACTAATTTTGTCATGAGGGTTAAGACGGAGGAGAGTTCCTACAGCCTTACCGAATTTGAACTTTCGCAGAGACCTTACGAAGTGACGATACCTCAAATTCCCGCTCTCTGGGATGATTCCATGCCCTTTTCAAGAAACATGGAAACGATAAGTCTTGGGCCGGGTGAATGTTTTGTCCTTTCCGATGACAGAAGTAATACCAACGATTCCCGTACCTGGGGGCCCATTCCCCTGAGCGGAATAAGCGGCAGGGCGATCTTCCGTTACTGGCCGCTTACCCGTCTGGGCCCTCCCTGATTCGTAGGCGCAAGAGGCCGGATCCATGATCTCCTCTCTCTATATCCACATTCCCTTCTGTATCGCAAAATGCGATTACTGCGATTTTTATTCGATACCGGTAAAAGCCGGGGACGAAAGAATTGGACGCTGCATTGAAAAGATTCTGCGCAGTACGGAAGCGGAGCTGGATCGTTTTCGGGTAGAATCAATACCGTCAATATATATCGGGGGAGGAACCCCTTCCATGCTTGGGGCGCAGGGGATGGCATCTCTGCTGTTGGGCCTTTCCGGTATCCTCTCCCGGCGGAGTATTTCTTTTCCCCCGGAATTTACCGTTGAGGCAAACCCCGAATCCGCGGACAGGGATTTCCTTTCCTGCTGCCGGGACAGGGGCGTAACGAGGCTTTCTCTTGGGCTGCAGAGTTTCTGCGAATCTACCCGCAGGCGGCTTGGGCGGGCAGGGGAAAGCGCGTCTCTCTCCCGGTGCCTTGCCCTGGCCTCCGCTTTCTTTCCCGGAAACTTCAACGCGGATCTTATGGCGGGGCTTCCCGGTCAGGATGAAAAGGAATTGCTTTCCGGCATCGGGAAACTTCTGGAATATGCTCCTTCCCATGTTTCCCTTTACAGTCTTACTGTTGAAGAAGGGACGCCCCTGGCGCGGCGGCTTTCCGGATCTAAACTTTCCCTTCCCCCCGCCGAAGAAGCCGACCGGATCTGGATAGCGGGCCGGGACGCCCTGGAAGAAGCCGGCTATGAACAATACGAGGTTTCAAATTTTGCCCTGCCCGGTAAAAGGAGCCTCCACAACATCCGCTACTGGCGCATGGAAAACTGGCTTGGCACAGGGCCCGCCGCGTCGGGAACCATTATCGATGAGGAAGCGGGGAAGGGCATGCGTTACACTGTTCCTGCGGATCTGGATACATGGCTTTTGGGCCGGGGCGTTGAGGCGGCGGGTGAATTACTCGACAGGTTTACCCTCATGAAGGAGAGTATCCTCATGGGCTTCCGCTATATTGAAGGCCCCGATCCCTTTCTTTTCCGCCGCCGTTTTGGACTGGATATCGAAGAGGCAATTCCCGGAACTCTTGAAAAATGGCGCGGGAGAAGTTTTGTTAAAAAAAACGCATCCGCAATGACAGGGGAGGGCCTCCTTTTTCTTGATTCCTTTGTCATTGACGCGTTTAATGAACTTGAGTCTATTCCCCCTGCCGATCGTTCCGGTAGCGTTCCGAAAATTCCCGGGGGGTCACATGGGAGAATTTTTTAAAAAGCCTGTAAAAATAATTGTTATTCTCAATACCGGTTTTTTTGGCAATTTCGCTTACCGGCAGATCGGTGTTTCTCAGCAGGTTGGCCGCTTTCCTCATCCTTACATCAATGATGTATTCATTGAGGGATATTCCGGTGCTTTCCATAAATTTATACATTACATAACGGTTTGACATTCCCAAAAAATCGCCTATCATCTGCGATGAAAGATTCGGATTGCTGTAGTTATTCTGAATATACTCAAGGATTGCGCTGACGATTCTGGTTTTCCTGGTGTCCGCGGTATGTTCCGGTTTCCCTGTGGCGAGCCTGATGTATTGATTCAGCTCCCTGAAAAAGTCGTCCATAAATTCCGCATTGATGACTTTACGGTAAAGTTCGTCGGATTCCTGGCCCAGGGAGCCGTTTTCATCAGCCTGGGTTACGATCCGGATTACATTGTTTACCAGTTCCATTGTGCAGATTGTACAATTGGTGTACTGAAGATGAAGGAGGCTGCTTTTAATATCTTCCAGGGTGATAAGCGCCGTGGAAAGATCCTTCTTTTTTACAGCCTCAATTAATTTTTCATCCAGATTATAGGGATAATGGAGTTCTTTATTCTCGATATTTATTCTGCACCGTTTCTCGTTTATACGTGAGTCTTCTCCAAAAATAAAACGGTACTGCAGATAGTCCCTGGCCTTCCGGTACAGTTCGCCAAGATTCAGTACGTTTGCGGCGGCGCCGCTGTAAGAAATTGATACGGTAAGCCCCAGGCGCGCCTTGATAATGCCGCGGCAGTTTTCGATAAAGGGGAGTATCATCTTTTCTTCGGCCTCGGCGATATTTCCGGGAACACGGATAATGATTCCAAGATTTTCGCGGTCTTCCGTAAAGGAAGCAAAATCGCAGCATTCGCCGGAAAAATTCCGCATAAAATTTCCCACAAGGGAGGAGAGCCCGTTGGCGTCTTCTCTTTCAAATTTATATTTATTTTCCCTGAATCTGTCTATCTTAAAGAGGAGTACAAACATATCTCCGGAAATATCCGAAGCAAGCCAGTTGCCGGGAAGGTTTCTTTTGAACTGCCGGTAGGTCTCTTCGGTATTGTCGGTAACCAGCAGAAAAAGCTGGTGCTGGGCAAATATGGGTTCATAAAAGGCAGACTGCCTCAGTAACTTCCTGTTCAGTTCCCCCGCGTCCCGGTACATCTTCTGCAGGTATTCAAATTCATTCTCCATTTCCGGAATGCCCGCGGCGGGTTCGGTTTCGGAGATGGAATTGACAAGGCTTAAGACCGGTGAATAAATGCGCCGTGAAAAGGGAATGAGTATTATTATGCTGATAATGATAAACACCGAACCGAAGACAATGTACTCTTTTTGAAGGGTGCTGAGATCCCGGAATACTTTATCATGATCCTGGATAATAAACAGATAATTTTCCCGGGCGCCAAGCCGGATTGAGGAAAGAAGATATTTTTTACCTCTGTATTTTCCGGGATGTATGCCTTCGGTGTCATTTTTATCCCTATCCAAAAGATCCTTAATCAAAAATTCGGCCGCCTCATCCTGAAGATCCATGGAATTGCTAAAGACAATATCCGTACCGTTGAACAGATAGATTGAACCGGCATAGGTAATGGACTGGCGGATGGAACTTAAGGTATCCAGGAACCAGCCCGCATCCTGATTAACCGCGATATAGCTGTCATTTCCGCTTACCGGATCGGAAAATTGATACATAAAGTAGGAAAAAACCCAGGTTTGGACTTCAAAATCCCCCTGCTTTCTTGTTATCTCTCTGAGTATGGGCTTTAGTCTCGGGATAGACATTTGAGTTTTTATAAAACCACCGAGGTCCGTCCCCGAAGAAGGCTCGACATTTTTGGTGGATATCCATTCATTTCTTTTATGATTGTAGAGCACTATGGAATCAATTGAAGGGTTGGCCGCGATGGTCGTTTCCGTAAGATTTCTCATATAGGTAATAACATCCCGGTAGTCCAGATCCTGGCTATAGAGAAACTGTTGGGCGTTATTATGCAGATATACCTCAAGGCATATATTCCCTATCATATTTGTAATATAATCGAAGCGGTAATTCATCTGGGACAGTACCACATTATTGGAAAAGGAGATGCTGTTTGAGATATTCTTTACGGATATACTGTATGAAATAATGGAAAAGGGTATAAAAAGAACCAGGGTAAAAATCAGCATAAAGAGGATTATCCGCTTGTAGTAGGACTGCCTTGTCCGCAGGCGCTTGAGCCTTAAACCCATTGGATTCCCTCCCTCTTTCCGGATGGGGCCGCGGCGGAATGTTCCGGGAAGCTGTAAATCCGGCATATATAACTGCAATTTAGACGGTTTTTAATAATCTTGCAAGCATTATATGATCCGGTATGCTAATCTTACATTCAAACCTGTCAAATTTACAGTAGAAGCTTCAAAAAAACCATTTTATGATAAGGCTGTGCTGTGGAGGCTGGTCTGAACCGGAACAAAAAAAAGATCAACTGGGAGCTTTCTCTTCTGGCCCTGCCGGGGCTGGTTTTTCTGGCGGCATTTTACTATGCGCCTCTGTTCGGACTTGTCATCCCCTTTAAGCGTCTTGATTACTCCAGGGGAATATGGGGCAGCGAATGGGTAGGGCTTAAAAACTTTGAATTTTTCTTTAAATCCCAGGACGCGATCCGGGTAACCAGAAACACCCTGTTTTTGAATTTTATGTTTATTGTCATTACCATGGTTCTGGCGGTTACCCTGGCGCTTCTTCTTTTCGGGCTGTCGAAAAACCGGGTAAAGGTATACCAGACAACCATGTTCATTCCCTATTTTATTTCCTGGGTGGTGGCAAGCTATGTTCTCTATGCCCTGCTCAATCCTGTTTCGGGTCTCTGGCCCCATGCCCTTAAAGCCATGAACATGGAATCTCCGAATATATACACCGTTCCAAGATACTGGCCCTTGATCCTTACCGTTTCCTATGTCTGGAAAAATGCCGGTTATATGACCCTTCTTTTTTATACCGCACTTATGGGAATTGACGCGACCCAATTCGAGGCCGCCGCTATCGACGGAGCCAACAAAACCCAGATTACGTTCCATATTTCAATTCCCTTTCTTGTTCCCGTCATAACTCTGCTCGCGATCCTGCAAATCGGGAAAATATTTTATTCTGATTTCGGCATGTTCTATTTTCTTACCAGGGATTCAGGCCCCATCTATTCTACTACCGATGTAATCGACACCTATGTATACCGGGCGCTGCGCGTTACCGGAGACATCAGCATGGCTTCCGCCGCCGGTCTCTATCAGTCGGTTGTGGGTTTTATTGCGGTATTCTGTACCAATCTGGCGGTTCGGCGGATAAATCCGGGCAGCGCGATTTTTTAGGAGATGAGGATGAAAAGTTATAAAACGGAAAGCATGATTAAAAACATCATTGTCAACGGAATATTCATTCTCCTCAGCCTGTGCTGCCTCTTGCCCCTGATCCTTATCGTAGCGGCATCCCTATCCACCGAGGCGGGGATCAATCTCAAGGGATACTCCCTTCTGCCGAGGGATTTTTCATTCCAGGCTTACAAGTTTATCCTGCAGAATCCGCGGCAGCTCTTCTATTCCTACGAGGTTACCATTTTTGTTACCGCCGCGGGCAGTTTTTTGAGCCTTCTCTGTACCGGTATGCTGGCCTATGTCATCGCGCGGAAAGATTTTTATTTTCACCGCTTGTTTTCATTTCTTATTCTTTTTACGCTGCTCTTTTCCGGAGGCATGGTGCCCGCCTATATTATTGTTACCCGTTACTATCATCTAAAAGATACGATTCTGGCTCTGATCCTGCCGTATATTATCATTCCATGGCATGTGTTTTTAATGAAAGGTTTTTTCAACGATGTTCCCGTTTCCCTGATTGAGGCGGCGAAACTGGACGGCGCCAGGGAAGCGTCCATTTTTTTCCGCATCATCGTTCCGATTTCCAAACCGGCCTTTGCTACCATCGGCCTTTTCTGCGCCTTTACCTACTGGAACGACTGGTGGCTCTCCCTGCTCTATATCGACAGCCCGCGTCTGGTATCCCTGCAGTTTTACCTTTACCGGATCATGAATACCATTCAGTTTCTGGCGTCTTCCATGGCTTCCCGGAGCATTACCATTGATTTGGGAGATCTTCCCGGGGAGACCGCCCGCATGGCTCTCTGCGTTTTGGCGGCAGGCCCCATGCTGTTTATATTCCCCTTCTTTCAAAAATACTTTATCCGGGGTCTTACCCTGGGGGCGGTAAAAGAATGAAGGGATACCACAGGCATATATCCGTGTTATGCGGATTACCGGAACTTGAGTTCCGGGGATGGGGCTTTATAGTCCTGTTCTGAAATACAGAGAAGGAGAAAGAAATGAAAAAGATGTTATTTTTGCTGTTGGCGGTTCTTATGATCAGTCTTCCGGCATTTGCCGGAGGAAGAAGCGACAGGACTTCGTCCGGCAGCGCGCCCATTCAACTGGTTTATTATGTAGGCGGACGGGGCCCGCAGGTGGATCTTCCGGCGGTTCTGGAAGAGATTAACAAATACCTTGTGCCGAAAATCGGGTGTACTCTGAAAATCATAGAAACCGATTTTGGCAACTATACCCAAAAACTCCAGATGGTCATTGCCAGCGGGGAAGAATTTGATCTCTGTTATACCGCCGACTGGATGGGAGATTTCTACGGCAATGTGAGCAAGAACGCATTTCTGGAACTGGACGATCTGATTGATCGAGAAGTGCCTCAGCTCAAGACTGATATACCGGCAAACGGATGGATGGCGGTCAAGGTGAATGGGAAGATTATGGCGGTTCCCAATCAGCAGATCTGGGCGCGATCCAATGGCTGGGCCGCGGAGCTGGCCTATATTGACCGGTACAATTTTAATGCGGCCGGGGTAAAAAAGGTTGAGGATCTGGAACCGCTTCTGGCGGCAATCAAGAGAGATCATCCCGACTGGTATCCTCTTTCCGCTCATACCGACGGGATTCTGGACTTTCTTACCTATTACATGGGATATGATGAGCTTATCGGGCGGCATATTCCCGGAGTAATCCTCTTCACCGACGAAAATCTCAAGGCAGTCAATCAGTTTGAACTTCCGCAGGTGCAGGCTCACTACCGGCTCATGCGCTCCTGGAACCAGAAAGGGTACATCCGCCCCGATGCCGCGACTGTTACGGACATCAGCGCCGACTCAAAGGCCGGGAGGCTGCCCGTAGGATTCCCCGGAACCATGAAACCGGGACAGGATGTGCAGGATACGATCAGCAACGGCGGACGCACGATTAAAAGTTTCCCCCTGTCTTCCCCTATTCAGACTACCAGCGGTATCACCGGAACCATGACCGCCATAAGCCGGACTTCCAAACATCCCGACAAGGCTATCCAGTTCATCAACCTGATGAATTCCGATAAATACCTCTACAATCTTGTTATCAATGGTATTGAAAACAAACATTACACCTGGATAGACAAAGATTTTATCCGTCCTGTCCCGAACTGCGGCTATACCCCCAATGCCGACTGGATGTACGGTAATCAGTTCCTTGCCCATTTTAAGGAAGGGCAGAGCACTACCGACTGGGAAGAAACCATAAAGATCAATGTCGGCGCCAAGCCTTCTCCGGCCCTGGGATTTGTATTCAACCCCATCCCGGTGCAGACTGAAATTGCCGGGGTGAGCGCGGTGGTTAAGGAGTATGAACTTTCTCTGGATACCGGCGCCATAGACCCCGACAGGATATTGCCGGAATTTCTTGCCAAACTCAAAGGCGCCGGGAGCGATATTGTAATCGCCGAACTTCAAAAACAGCTGGACGCCTGGAAGCGGTCCAGATAAAATGAGGCAAAAGGAAACGCCTGATGCAGTTTGAATTTGAACCTATTGACTTTGAAGTGTACATAGGCGGATGCGGAGATGCGGCGGTAGATTCAAAAGGCCGTATCTTCGCGGTAAGCATCCCCTATCCGGTTACCGTTTTCAGCCAAGAAGGAAAGATCCTGAGCCGCTGGCCCGAAGACTGCTGCGGCTGTGCCCACGGAATCTATATAGATGAAAATGATTTTGTCTATATCGCCGATTCCGACCGGCATGTGCTTTCCAAATTTTCTCCCAATGGGGATCTTCTTATGCAGGCCGGCAATAAAGGCCGCCCTTCGTCTTCCGGTGTCGAAAAAGGCAACTACAAGACCATCAGGCGGGGAGCCGAACCTTTCAATGCTCCTTCAAAGGTAACAGTATCTGTGCGGGGGGAGATCTTTGTGGCCGACGGCTACGGCAATTCCCGTGTTCATCGTTTTTCTTCCGGCGGGAAGCTCCTTGCCTCCTGGGGTGAGCCGGGGGGTGAACCGGGGCAATTCAGGCTGGTACACGGTGTCGGCGTAGATGAAAATGACAGAGTTTATGTGGCCGACCGCGAAAACGACCGGGTACAGATCTTCGATACCGAAGGCAGGGTTCTTGATATCTGGAACGATATAAAACGGCCCGATGGAATCTGTGTGCGGGATGGGATAGTCTATGTAGCGGAACTGGGACACCTGGCATATAACGACAACGTAATGTATGAACCTTACGAAAATATGCCGTGGTCGCGGGTAAGGGTATTTGACACCGAAGGACATGAGCTTACCCGTTTTGGCGGAGAAGATCCATGGAAGCCGGGGAATCTCTACTCGGCCCATGGAGCAAATCTCGACCGCGAGGGGAATCTTTACATTGCCGATTCAGGACTGCCGGATCCCGAAACCGCACCTCCGGGCAAAAAGAGGCATGCCCTTCAAAAATACAAACGCATTGATTAGAGTCTGTCTATAATGTAGACACGTTATGGACAGACACTGATTAGCGGAGCTGTTTCAAAATTCCAAATTTTGGAGTAAACTCAGTGTTAACAGGAGATAATTTTGGAAGAAGCAGATCCCCGCGGGAGTTTTCATTATCTGAAAAGTCCCGATTTTTCGAATGACCTGGAATTTATTCGCCCGCTTCACATAAGCGCCATAGGTGAAATTCTGGAAGACGGCCTGGTTTGCGCGGCATTGAAGATTGAATTTTCCGCCGTCGTGGAACCAGGTCTTTTTAAGCCTTCGTATTTTCAGGTTCCCGGCCGTAAGGTCATCAGAACCTGTGTCAATGATTCCGGCACGCGGAAAGAAGCGGGCAGGGAGGGCCGGTATCTTTTTTTGGAACTCCTTGTCAATACCCTCCCCGATTCAAATGAAGCGCGGGAAAATTCCGGTAGTTACCGCTTTAGTCCGGGCGGCGGTGAATGGGCCATGGAACTTCCCATGCTTATTCCTGTCCGGCAGACAGTTACGATCTTTTGCGGAGACGGCAGAAAGATCGCTCCCTTCAACAGAATTAATGATACTCAGTACATTGAGTATGCCGACGATTTTATACAGCAAGCCTATGAAGATGAAGGGTTGAGAATTCAATATAACATCTACATTCCTGGAGGATATGAAAAAAAATCCCCTGAACTTGAGAATCTTCCTTTGGTGTTTTTCCTTCACGGCGCCGGGGAGTCGGGATTTGACAACCGGTCTCCCCTCAGCTCCTACCGCCAGGCTCAGGAATACCTCCGCCCGCAGGCCTGGTCGGAACAGCCGTGTTTTCTCATGATTCCCCAGTGCCCGGTAACATCCGAACGCGACGGTGGTATGAGCGAAGAATACGGCTGGTATACTTACCGGAAGAACGGAGATAAACTCTGCACCTATCCTTCAAAAAGCCTGCATACCGCCATCGAAGCCCTTACTGCCGTGATGCCCCGTTACAACATTGATTCTGAAAGAATATACGCGGCCGGTCATTCCATGGGAGGAGGGGGAGCGCTTGCCGCCCTGATTGACAGGCCTGAGATCTTTGCGGCGGCTCTTTCTTTTTCATCGGCGGCAGTCTTGTCCGATGAAATGATCATTCCCTGGAAGAATAAACCGGTATTTTTTACCATGTCCGAAAAGGATGAATGGGATATAATCCGGAATAATATGCCGGTCTTAATGGATCAACTGGAAAGGCTTGGGGTAGGGGTTTACCGGAGTACCGGCAGCGGCGCATGGGACGGCGCTCTCCGGGGAGCGGAAGCGGAAAAACAGGCGGAAGAAACTATCGCCGCCGCGGAAGCCACCGGCTCTTCCAAAATTTACGCGGAGTTTATTACCGGTTCGGTGACACCCCTGGAACACTTAAGCCACAGGGCAAGTTTTTCCAATGCCGCTATCCGCCGGTGGCTTTTCAGGCAGCGTCTGGCTTCTTCTGCCGGAGCAGGGATTTAACTGAGATAATCTGAAAGCCTCCGGTAAGTCTGGTTGACGATATGTTTCTTTTCTATGTCTACCTCTTCTCCCAGTTCATCAATGAGGGCTTCAAGGCTTGAGACGCTCTCGTTGAGACTGGTATGGAAGCCCCGTGAACAGCGGAACCAGTAGTTTCCTTCCCCGTCGGTAAAGAGGGAAATAAACCCCAGCTCCCGGCTTCCTTTTTTCCAGGGCGCGGGGCTTACCAGTTTGTCCATCTGTTTCAGAATTGCGTCCAGGTCTCTCCGTGAATCAAAGTTTTCCTTCCGCGGCCAGTTCCGTTCCAGCGCGCCGTCAATGTCCAGCCGGGAAGCCAGCAGCAGTATCAGTTCCAGTTTCTCCCCTGCCAGAAGCCTGTAGCTTCCATTGACAGTAATTATGCCGCGCAGGCCCTTGTAGACAACTTCCGCAGGGATACTGTCTTTTATTGCGGAGAGTTTTTCCCACGGCAGGTTTACTTCTTTTTTGCCTTTTACCGTTTTGATCTCAAAAACCGTATCGGCAATCCTGATATTGTTGGTAAAGTCTCTCGGTTTTTTTAACTTTTCCGCAGATCTTTTGCCGCCTTCCCTCCCCGGGCCTTTGAGAGCGAAGGCGCCGAACAGCTCGGGATTTATCATTTCCAGTGTTTTCCGGGAGAGGGGGGAAACCGACATTGCGTACATCCTTGAAGTGCGGACAATTTCCCCGGCTACAATGAATTCAGGATCCATGCGGAACATTACCGAACCGGGGTGTATGATGATCCTGTCGGCAGTAAGGCTGCGGTAGGTTTCCCTGCCTTCCCTTACGCAGACAAACTGTATAAGCCCTCTGGCTACGCAGAGAAGGTAATCTTCGGTTTTGCCTCCGGACAAGACCGGTATGTTTTGCGCGGCGATAATCTCTTCGAGTTGATCCACCACATTGAAAATTTCCGCCATGGCCCGCTCGTCAAGATAGTTTTTTTCACAGAAACGCTGCCTGCTTGCGGCCTCCGCATAGGAACGGTAGAGTTTGAGATAGGAAACAAAGTCTCCGCCCGGGTCGCGGAAACTGTGGTGGGCCTTGCGGGCGTCCATCTCTTCCCCCGGGGGAAGGATGTAGGGGCTCTGGGTTGACAGGAAGGCCGCGGCAATAACCGTTTCTTCAAGAACTTCAGGATAACGGAGAATTGCTTCCACGATGATACGGCTCTGCCGGGGAGGCAGGGGAAACTCCGTCATGAGATGCCCGGTACGGGAAAGAGTTCTGTCGCTTTCCAGGGCTTCAAGGAGGTTCAGGGTTTCTATTGCCGCTATAAGGCCTTCCCGGCCGGGAGCCGAAATAAAATCAAATTCCTCGAAGTCGGTGAGCCCCAGATCCGCCATACGGAGCACTACTTCGGAAAGGTCGGTCCGGTAAATCTCCTCGGTGGTAAAGAGGGGCCGGTTTTCAAAATCCTTGCGTGTGTAAAGACGGTAACAGTTCCCTTCCCTGGTACGGCCGGCCCGGCCCTTGCGCTGGTTGGCCGACGCCTTTGAAACAGGAGCCTCCACAAGACTTGCGGTAAAGGTTCTGGGATTGTACCAGGAGAGTTTTGAAAATCCCGAATCAATGACACAGGTAATGCCGTCTATGGTTACCGAAGTTTCCGCAATGTTGGTGGAGAGCACTACCTTGGTTTTGCCCGAAGGCGGTTTTTCAAAAACCCGCTCCTGTTCTTCCTTGCCGAGCCTTCCGTAGAGGGGCAGCAGATGGAGACCCGGCCCCGCCGAACTAAAAGTAAGCCGGTTCATGCAGTCCTTGATCATCTTCTCGCCGGAAAGGAAGATCAGTATGTCTCCTTCCCTTTTTTCTCCGGTAAAGCGTTCCACAATGGCGGCGATCTTGTCGATGATCGCCTCCGCCGCGGAGCGGCTTGTTCCGGAATGTCTGTCCGGGAGATCGGGTTTGGCAGGAAACTTTGTTTGCTGTTCGATTGAATTTTTGAGTGTTTCTCTCTGAATGAGCGCCGGATCGTAGATCAGCGTAACCGGGTAGGTAACCGCATCGATCTTCACCACGGGACATTCCCCGAAGTATTCGGAAAAAACCTCCGCATTGATAGTGGCGCTGGAGATGATCACCTTGAAGTCTTTTCTGGTTTCCAGTACCCGTTTCAGGAGTCCCAGAATAAAGTCGATGTTGAGACTCCGTTCGTGGGCCTCGTCTACCACAAGAAGGCTGTACTTTGAAAGCCATGGATCCAGCTTCATCTCCTGAAGGAGGATTCCGTCGGTCATGATCTTTATCCTGGTATCGGCGTTGGTTCTGTCCTCAAAACGCATCTTGTAGCCTACGGGACAGCCCGTGTCCCCGGGGACGGAATTTCCCAGCTGGCGGGCAATGAATTCGCTTACGGAAACCGCAGCGATTCTGCGGGGCTGGGTAACGCCGATGATCCCGTTTTTTGAATAGCCTGCCTCCAAAAGGATAACGGGGAGCTGGGTGGTCTTTCCCGAACCGGTGGGACTTTCCACCACCAGCACCTGGTTTTCCTGCAGCGCCCGGAGAATAATGTCTTTATGCCTGTAGACAGGTAAATCGGAATAATTCATCTTTTTATTATAGACCGGAGAAGGATTAATGAATAGTGAAGAAGGAATAGATAGTGCCTGTCCCTGTGGGCTTTTGCTGTCTTTTCTTTTTTTATGTTTTAATCTATAATTAAATGTATTGAATTCTTTTTGGAGGATATATGGTCAGGAAACAGAATGTATACTTCTTCGGCGAGGGAAAAGCCGAAGGGGATGCGAAGATGAAAGATATTTTGGGCGGAAAGGGCGCCAATCTGGCGGAAATGACCAATCTGGGAATTCCCGTTCCCCCGGGTTTTACGATTTCCACGGAAATGTGTGCCGCGTACTATGAAAATAAACAGGAATTTCCGAAAACTCTCCGGCAGGAAGTCGAAAGTTACCTCAAAAAACTGGAAAAGGTGATGGGAAAGAAACTGGGAGATCCCGAAGATCCCCTGCTGGTATCGGTTCGTTCAGGCGCTCCGGTTTCCATGCCCGGAATGATGGATACGATCCTCAATCTGGGAATGAATGACAGGGCGGTTCAGGGCCTGGCCCGGAAAACGGAAAACGTGCGTTTTGCCTGGGATGCCTACCGCCGTTTTATCCAAATGTACGGTGATGTGGTAATGGGGGTCCCCCATAAGGATTTTGAAGAAGCTATTTCGGAGATGAAGAAATCCAAAAACATCAAGCTTGACACCGACCTGGACGCCGGGGATTTGGCGGCGCTCGTTGACGAGTACAAGAGAATTATCAAGAAAACGGCAAAGAAGGATTTCCCCCAGAGGCCCCTGGAACAACTCTGGGGCGCCATTGAAGCGGTATTCAGTTCCTGGATGAACGAAAGGGCGATCCGCTACCGGCAGATCAACGAAATTCGCAATGTCCGGGGAACGGCGGTAAACGTACAGTCCATGGTCTTCGGCAACTTCGGCAGCGATTCGGGAACCGGGGTCTGTTTCAGCCGGGATCCTTCCACGGGGAAGAACGAATTCTACGGTGAATACCTTATGAATGCCCAGGGTGAGGATGTAGTAGCCGGTATCCGTACTCCGGAGAAAATTTCCGACCTGGAAAAGACCAACAAGAAAGTTTACGATCAGCTTATCGCCATCAAGAATAGGCTCGAAAAACATTTCCAGGACATGCAGGATATGGAATTTACCATCCAGCAGGGGAAGCTTTTTATTCTCCAGACCAGGAATGGCAAACGTACCGGGACTGCGGCGGTAAAGTGCGCGGTAGACATGGTGGCGGAAAAACTCATCGACAAGAATACCGCCGTACTGCGGGTAAGCCCGGCCCTGCTGGATCAGCTTCTCCACCCCATGATAGATGCCGATGTCCTTAAAACCGCGGTATCCATGACTAAGGGACTCAATGCTTCTCCGGGAGCCGCCTGCGGGCAGATCGTGTTCGATGCCTGGGAGGCGGAAACATGGCACGCCCTGGGCAAGAAAGTGCTTCTGGTGCGCAAAGATACCAGCCCCGAAGATATCGGCGGCATGGTCGCTTCCCAGGGCATTCTAACCTCCACCGGCGGCATGACCAGCCATGCGGCGGTAGTGGCCCGCGGTATGGGTACCCCCTGTGTGGCCGGCGCGAAAGAAGTGCTGGTACAGGGCAAGACCATGGTGATTGGAGACAGGACCTTTCAGGAAGGGGACTGGATCACCATTGACGGTTCCTCAGGAGATGTGTACGAAGGCAAACTGCCCCTCGTTACGCCTGATATTTCCACAGACATGAGTACCTTCCTCTCTTGGTGCGACGAGATCTGCTCTTCCGCACAGAGAAAAACCGCGCACGGCAAAATCCTCAAAGGCTTTGAAGTCCGTACAAACGCGGATCAGCCGGAAGACGCGGCCAGGGCCTTTGCCTTCGGCGCCCAGGGAGTAGGGCTCTGCCGTACCGAGCACATGTTCTTTGACAAGGCAAAGCTGATTCATTTCCGGGCCATGATTGTGGCCGATACTCTGGAAGAGCGGAAGGCCGCCCTTAAAGAGATCCTTCCCCTGCAGCAGAAAGACTTCTTTGGAATATTCAAGGCAATGGAAGGCCGTCCGGTTACGATCCGGCTTCTCGATCCGCCGCTCCATGAATTTGTTCCAAAGACAGAGGAGGAAACCAGGGAACTGGCCGACTTCCTCAAGGTTGATGCCGCGGCGCTTCAGCCCAAAATCGACAGCCTTCATGAACAGAACCCAATGCTTGGACACCGGGGCTGCCGTCTGGCCGTTACATATCCTGAGATCTATGACATGCAGGTTGAAGCCATCGCGCTGGCTGCCGTGGAATGTATCAAGCAGAAGATTCCCGTGCAGCCCGAGATTATGATCCCCATCGTCGTAACGGCGCGGGAATTAAAACTGCTCCGTCCCAATGCAGAAACAATACTGAAAAAAGTCTTTGGTGAAGCGGGAGTGAGTGTTCCTGTCAAAATCGGCACCATGATCGAAGTGCCCAGAGCCGCAATCCGTTCGGCCCATGTGGCAAGGTATGCGGACTTTTTCAGTTTTGGTACCAACGATCTTACCCAGATGACCTTTGCCTTCAGCAGAGATGATGTCGCATCTTTCCTGCCGAGCTACCTCAAGCAGAATGTGCTTGATGTCGATCCCTTCAAATCCATAGATGAAGAAGGGGTAGGTTATCTTATTGGTTACGCGGTAGAGCAGGGCCGTTCCGTCAACCCGGATCTGAAATGCGGAATCTGCGGAGAGCACGGCGGAGATCCTCTTACCATCGACTTTTGCTACCGGGCCGGCCTTACCTATGTGTCCTGTTCCCCCTTCCGGGTGCCTCTTGCCCGTCTTGCGGCAGCCCAGGCGGTAATCAACAACAGTATCTCTGCCAGGGCAAAAACCGCAAGGAAACCTGCCGTCCCGGCAAAAAAAGCCGCGGACAAAAAAGTACCCGCGAGGGCGGCGAAGAAACCGGCAGCCAAAAAAACCGCAAAGCCGGAGGCCAAAAAAGCCGCCGCCAGGAAGACTCCGGCCGGCAGGAAAGCTGCCGGGGACAAAAAGGCGGTAAAGAAACCGGCGGTCAAAAAGATCGCCGCGCCGAAGGCCGAAAAGACAGCCGTAAAGAAGGCCGCCGACAAAACTCCTGTCAAACGCGGACGCAAGCCCAAGGCGGCGGAAAGCGCGAAAGCCGCGGTCAAAAAAACCGTTAAACCGGCTTCCAAAAGTAAAAAGCCCGTGACAAAGGCAGGCGCCGGAACAGGGAAACGGCGGGGCAGACCTCCCAAGGTAAAGTAGTGTCCTGACAGCGATGAAATTGTGGATGTACGAAGAATTAAATAAATGAACCGCAAGGTCGAAGAAGGAAAAAAGTAGAAGGAAAGTATCACTTTATGCGCCTTTTATTCGACTTTTTCGACTTTGTGGTTAGATATTCTTCTTCCGGCATTGACTCCACCACCTTACAGACGGAGGTTCCCTGTGCATAACCTTATGACGGTCATATATTCACAGTCCGGAATGAGGGATAAACAATGGAGAAAATTTGTTCTGTTGTGGTCAATGATTCTGGCCCTTGTTCTTGGTATAACCGCGTTTTTCAGTAAAGGCTATAACCACCTCGATGAGCATTTCCAGACAATCGAGCTTGCATATTATAAAACAGGCGCCATTGATTCCTCCCGGCTTTCATGGGAATTTCCGGCAAAGATGCGCCCCTGGCTGCAGCCCGCAATTTATTTTGTGATCCTGAAAATTACAAATACGGCGGGAATACATGATCCTTTTATGCTTGCTGCGATCCTCCGGTATTTTTCCGCATTTCTTGCCTGGCTCATGATATGTTCAATGATGTTCTGTGCGTATCATTTTTTTGATGAAGCTTCCCGGCGGAAATGCGCCGTGTATAGCATGGTACTGTTGTCATTCCTGCCCTACATGTTTGTAAGGACTTCATCCGAGTCTTTCTCGTCATCTTTCAGCATGATCGGGTTTGCCATTTTGATATTGGGGAGTACGCCTGTTTCCGCCGGCAAATTCGGGGAAAGGAAATATTCAAACAGGCTTTTGTTTATTACCGGAGTTTTCTGGGGCTTTGCCTTTGAATTCCGGTATCAAGTCGCATTTCTTCTGGCCGGTTTTATTTTCTGGATTTTTTTCATATCGATACGCGATAAAAAACAGGCCTTTATGCAAATTCTTTTTATTTTTGCCGGTATTATTGCCGTTGTTATCCCTGCTACTTTTTTGGACTGGTGGGGATACGGAAGTTTTACCCTGGCTCCCGTTAATTATTTTTATCAGAATATTATTTTGGACAAATCAAGTACTTACGGATCCATGCCTTTCTACGGATACATACAGCTTATGCTTGGAAACAGGCGTTATGCGTTAATGCTGTTTATCATACTGGCTGGGAGTATCGCGGGGATTATACGCTATCCAAAACATCCGTTTTCATGGGGTGTGCTTCTCTTTTTTGTTGTACATTCAATGATCGGTCATAAAGAGCTTCGCTTCTTTATCAATATCCTTATTCCTTCACTTTTTTTGATGATTTACGGTTTTTCTCCCAGAACGGAGAAGGATACGGTTTTCAAAAAAATATGGAAATTCCGTTATTCAATACCGGCAATGGCTCTGTATCTGGTAAATATTTTTATCCTTTTATCTTATGCGACCGGGTTCCAGTCGGCGGCGGACATACAATTTGAAGACTATATCTATCATAATACCGTTTCGCCGTTCAGGGCCTACGCTATAAAAACCAGATCATTTCCCGAGCCGCTTGATTACTGGTTTTACAGGCCGCCCGGACTGGAAATAGACGCCAGGGAGAGCTTTGATGACATTGTACGGGCCGGTAAGGGCAAAAAAGAATTCTTTGTCATTGTTTGCCCTCCGGAAACGGACATGGACTCCCTGTATGTACCATCCGGCTATACCATGACAAAGGAATACGCCTACAAAGGACGCGATATTTATTCTTTGCTGAAAGAGCTGTTCAAAAGGAACAATGCGGAAATATGGGCACTGTATAAATTTACAGCTTTTCATGAAGAGGAGAAAATATGACGGCAAAACCGGCCGGAACCATACTCGCAGTGTTTTTTATAATGGGGATGGGAGTTTCCTTTGCCTGGTATGTTCGTACCGGTTTGAACAGTATCGGTGAATTGAAGGCTCCGGTTCATGTGAATATTGAAATCGATAAAAATTATGCACAGTTCGTGTCGCTTGAGGCAGCCTTAAATCAGGGCGATGCCGTATTTCAATTACTGCCTACAACCGTTTATCATAAAAATCTGCAAAACATTGTTCTGTATGCCGATATTAAACCTGTTGATATTGAATACTATCCTTTTATTCGCGCCTTTTCTTTCAGGATACCCGGGGAAAAGGCGGAAGAAACGATGGCTGCCATGGATGGGATTAGCGTATTTATCGGAAATAAACTGTTTTATTTTTCCCATGCCGATATAAGCGCTTTGAACGGGGGGGGG
>JAISCR010000031.1 GCA_031265435.1 Treponema sp. | reverse complement strand
CTGATTAAAATTATCGGCGGCGTTCACAAACCCGATTCGGGGGCTATTGTTATCAACGGAACCGAAACAAAAACCCTCAATTCGATTGAATCGATACGTTCCGGCATTCAGATTATTTACCAGGATCTTTCCCTTTTTCCCAACATGACCGTGGCGGAAAACATCGCCATGAACCAGATGCTTGAATCGAACAGCCGCGTTGTCGACTGGAAGACAATCTACGACGAAGCAAAAAAGGCCCTGGAAGAAATAGGCGAGCGGATCGACCTCGACGAAAAAGTCGGGAATCTTCCGATGGCCCGCAAACAGATCGTCGCGATTTCACGGGCCCTTACGCAAAACGCGAAACTTATCATCATGGACGAAGCTACTTCGGCCATCACCAAAGAAGAAGTCAACCACCTGTTTGAGGTTATTTCAAAACTCCGTAAAAAGGGAATCGCGATTCTCTTTGTAAGCCACAAGCTCAACGAAGTTTTTGAGATTGCCGAAAAGGTTACGATTATAAAAGACGGAAAAAAAGTCGGCGATTATTCCGCTTCGGAACTGGATAACGACAGGCTTGTTTTTCTTATGACCGGACAGAATTTCAAGGCCGAACCCTATAAATTCGACGGAACGGATACCGTGCTGTCGGTTAACAATTTAAGCAAGGCGGAACAATTTTCCGATATTAGTTTTGATTTAAAGCGGGGAGAGATTCTCGGCATTACCGGCCTTATCGGTTCGGGCCGGACGGAAACGGCCCTTGCCCTTTTCGGCCTCAATCAGCCGGACTCCGGGGAAATCAGGGTTAAGAACAAGGTTGTCAAAATCAGAAAGCCCGCCGACGCCATTGCCAACGGCATCGCCTATCTTCCGGAGGACCGTCTTTCCCAGGGGCTTTTTGTCGAACAGTCAATCGGGAACAATATCATCATCACTATTTTGAGCGAACTTTTAAACAAACTAAAAATTCTTGTGACGGGCCGGCAGGAAGCGGCAAAAATCCAATGGGTTAAAAAGCTGGCCGTTAAAACGCCGAGCCATCTGGCGCCGGTTAACAGCCTTTCCGGGGGCAACCAGCAGCGGGTGGTTCTTGCCAAATGGCTTGCCATTAAGCCGGCGATTTTTATTTTGGACGGGCCTACTATCGGCATTGACATAGGCTCCAAGCACAATATCCACGAAATCATCCGCGGCCTGGCAAGGGAAGGAATGGCTATCATTATGATCTCCGACGAGATCCCCGAAATCCTCGACAACTGTAACCGGGTTTTGATTATGGCCAAAGGACGGATAGTAAAGGAAATTACCGACGTGTCGAAGGTAAAAGCCGAAGAGGTTTTTGACGTGATAAGCAGGGGCCTGGGTTTAGGAGCGGCGGGATGAACATACGAAAACTTTTTACGTATAACGAAACATATTTGGCCCTGGTGTTGATAGCCTTTTCTCTGGCGATTACCATCATTAATCCTGTTTTTTTAACGCTGGATAATTTTGCCGATTTGGTGAAAAATTCCACGGGAACGGCCATCCTGGCTATCGGCGTTTTTATCGTGCTCCTTTCCGGCGGGACCGACGTGTCCTGTACCGCCGTAGCCATCTGCGCCGAATACATAGCAGCCCGTTTTCTTATCGCGACGGGAATCAACAATATTTTTGCCGCCTTTGCCGTCGCTGTTGCCGTCGGGGTAACGTTAGGCGCGGTTAACGCGGTCTTTGTCTCAATTTTTAAGATACCGGTCCTTATCGCGACGCTGGGAACCTCAAGTCTCTTTCACGGAGCGCTCCTGGAATTTGTGGGAACCAAATCCCTGAACGTGGGGGACCTGCCGCAGTGCTTCAAGGATTTTGGAAACCTCAACATCATCAAATGGAATCTTCCCGACGGAACGCCCTACGGACTTTCGGTCTTTTTCTTTATCCTGCTTTTTCTTTTGCTGTTAACGTGGTTTATCCTGCGCTTTACGATGATTGGCCGCGGCATCTATGCCCTGGGGGGCAATCCCGAGGCGGCCAAGCGGTCGGGTTTTAACCTTCACAAGATACAGTTTTTTATCTATTGCTACGCCGGTTTTTTGGCGGGAATCATGGGGGTAATCCACATCAGTCTTATCCGTTACGGGAACCCCATGTACCTTGTGGGAACGGAGCTTACCGTTATCGCGGCGGTCGTTCTGGGAGGCGCCAAAATAAGCGGCGGAACGGGAACCCTTACCGGAACGATGCTCGGGGTCGCGATGATCATGATACTCCAGAAAAACCTGGTTTTAATCGGGCTTTCTTCCTACTGGCAGGACTTTTTTGTCGGGCTGATTATTGTTATCGGCGTTACGATAACCAACCTGCAAAACAAGATCAAATTCCGGAGAAAAACCGCGCGGAGACCGGCGGTACGTCCGGCGCTGGAGAGTTAGAAGTATGGCGAATAAAAGCGGAAAGAAAAGCTTGCTGCATTCCCTGGGCGCTTACCGGACCAATTTTGCAAAAAACATAGTTCTGTTTATTCTGATGCTCGGCATACTGGTGATTTTTTCGGCGCTCAGGCCCGAACGGTTTCCCACGGCGAGGAATTTCCGTTCAATGCTGGCCCAGTTCCCCGAGTTCGGCCTTTTAACCGTGGCAATGATGCTCTCGATGGTGGTCGGCGGGATAGACCTTTCGGTTGTGGCGGTGGCAAACCTTACGGGGGTTGTGGCGGCGATTATTTTGGCGTCGGGACAGGCCGCGGGGGCCTTCTCCGGAGGAACCCTGGTGTTTCTGGCAATTATTACGGTTCTGCTGGTGGCGGCGGCAAGCGGCGCCGTAAACGGAACCCTCGTCGCCGTGGCCGGGGTGCCGCCCATTTTAGCCACCCTGGGTACCCAGGGGCTTCTTATGGGACTGGCGATCATTTTTACCAAAGGCCACGGCATTACCGGTTTTCCCCCGGAGGTTTACGGTATCGGCAACGGCTTTGTCGCGGGCATTCCGGTTCCTTTTTTGATCTTTGTGGCTGTAACGGTCCTCGTGATCTTTATATTGCGGCGGACCAGGCTTGGTTTTTATATGTACATGCTGGGGGCCAATCCTGTTGTTTCGCGGTTTTCCGGCGTCAATAATACGACGGTATTGATCCGGACCTATATGGTTTCCAGTATTCTGGCGGGTATTTCATCAATGATCATGATATCCCGGACAAATTCCATGCGGCCCGGTTACGGTACGGATTATCTTCTCCAGGCAATACTGGTATCCGTATTGGGAGGAACCGATCCCAAAGGGGGTGCCGGAAGCGTTTTGGGTCTGGTGATGGCGATTATGATTCTCCAGTTTACCCAGAGCGGTTTAAACATCCTGGCCTTTTCCGCTTTTATGAAAAAATTTATCTGGGGACTCGCGCTCCTTCTTATCATGGTCGTTAATTTTCTTATCGCAAAGTACCGTGAGAAAAAGAGGGTTCGGGAACAAACATGATAAAACGGACGGTTTTTAATGTCCGATTTAACGTAAGCGGCGATACCGCTTTTAACAGGAGGAAAGCATGAAAAAGTTTATCAACGATCCGGTCAATTTTGTGGATGAGATGATCCAGGGAATTCTGGCGGCCCACCCGGACAAGGTGAAGATCGTCAACAACGATTACCGCTGCCTTGTCAACGCCAAATCAAAAAAAGGCAAAGTCGGTATTGCCACCGGCGGCGGTTCGGGGCATCTTCCCCTGTTTTTGGGATACGTGGGAGACGGGATGCTTGACGGCTGCTCGGTGGGCGGGGTATTTCAGTCTCCTTCGGCGGACCAGATGTTTGAGGTAACCAAAGCGATCGATCAGGGCGCCGGGGTGCTTTATATTTACGGGAATTACGGCGGCGACATTATGAATTTTGACATGGCCGCCGAAATGGCCGACGCCGAGGACATCAAGGTGCTTTCGGTCGTAGCCGGCGAGGACGTAGCTTCGTCCCCCAGGGGCCAGGAGAAAAAGCGCCGCGGCGTGGCGGGAATATTTTTTGTGTACAAATGCGCGGGAGCGGCGGCGGACGAACTGCTGGGCCTTGACGAGGTAAAACGCGTGGCCGACAAGGTTTGCGCAAACGTCAGGACCATGGGCGTGGCTCTTTCTCCCTGTGTGGTTCCCGAGGTGGGAAAACCTTCGTTTACCATTGGGGAAGACGAGATGGAATTGGGAATGGGCATACACGGAGAACCGGGCATTGAACGGGGCAAGTTAAAGACCGCCGACGAAACGGTACAGATCATGACGGATAAAATTATCGCGGATCTTCCCTATAATTCCGGGGACGAAGTGGCGGTACTGGTCAACGGACTGGGGGCGACTCCCAAGGAAGAACTTTACGTTATGTACCGTAAAGTCGCGGAAATTTTAAAGGCCAGAGGCATTGCGGTATTCCACGTATATGTCGGGGAATACGCAACCTCCATGGAGATGGCCGGCGCCTCAATTTCTCTTTTAAAGCTGGACGGGGAACTCAAACGGCTTTTGGCCAAACCGGCCAATACGCCGTTCTTTGAACAGGTTCAACTGGAGGCGTAGAATGGCTGCCGCAGCGCTGACTTTGGAACAGCTAAAGGCCCTGTTCGCGGCCCTGAAAGAGACGATGGTTTCAAACAGGGATCATTTGATTGAACTTGACGGCGTTATGGGCGACGGGGACCTGGGGCTTACCATGTCCAACGCGTTCAGCGCGGCCGCCGGTGAAACGGCCGCCCTGGATGAAACCGATCTGGGGAAGGTTTTTATCAAGGGCGGCATGGCTATGGCTAAAGCGGCTCCTTCCACGATGGGTACCCTTATGGGAACCGGTTTTATGCGGGGCGGCAAGGCGGTAAAAGAAAAGACAAGCCTTGACCTGGCGGATATGGCGCGGTTTTGGCGGGGTTTTGTGGATGGTCTTATGGAGCGGGGCAAGGCAAAACCCGGAGACAAGACGATCATTGACGCGCTGGAACCCGCCGCCGCGGCCCTGGAAAAAGCCGCCGCCGAAGGCAAATCTTTAAGCGGCGGTTTTGCCGACGCGGTGGCGGCCGCCGCCGAAGGCTGCGAGCAAACCAAAACCATGGCGGCCCAATTTGGACGGATGGCCTATAACCAGGAAAAGTCTCTGGACAAGATCGATCCCGGCGCGGTCGTGGGTTCGCTTTTGATGAAGACCTTTTCCGACGTTATTGCTAAGTTGTAAGCTGTTGAGTTTTACATAAACGGTTCCAGGGAACGATACAGTTCCCGGAACCTTTGAAATCCCCGTTCATAAAGATCCCCGTATTCCCGCCGGGGATAGATTTCGTATTCGTAACTGATCCATTCGGTAATCGACGAAACATCGGGAAAGTATTCCGCTCCCAGGGCGGCAAGAAAAGCGTCCCCGTAGGAGGCGCCGATTTTTTCGCGGGGGATAAGCTGGGGGCAGCCGGAGACATCACTGACAATCTGGATGAGTTGACGGCTCTTCGACATGCCGCCTATCGCCAGTATCCGCCTTGCCTCAACGCCTTCGCTGCGGAGGGCCTCAATATTGTGTCGTACTCCGTAACCGAGGGCTTCCTGGAAGGCCCGGTACACGTCCCCCGCGCTTGTATTTAGCGTCATGCCGAAAAGGGTGCCTCTGGCCCGGGGATTGTTGATGGGCGTCCGTTCGCCGGCAAAGTAGGGGAGCAGGAAAAGCCCCCCGGCGCCCGGCCCGGAAGTTTCCGAGAGGCTTTCCCACTGGGCAAAGTCCCGTCCGGGGAAAGTTTCGCGAAGCCACTTAAAGAGGTTGCCCGCGCTGGTCATTCCTCCGGCAAGGACATAACTGCCGGGGTTGACGAAGTAGCTGGCCCAGGTGGATTCCTGGGGAAGAAGCCGGGACGTTTTGAGAATGAAAAAATTACTGGACCCGTACATCATCATCATGTCGCCCTCTTTATGAAGGCCGGCGGAGACGGCTTCGGCGGCGGCGTCCGCGGTACCGCAGATCACTTTGGTCCCCGCCGCCAAGCCGGTACGCAGGGCGGCCTCGGGGCTTACTTCACCGGCGATCTCCTGGCTCCAGATCAGTTCCGGAAGCCTCGAGACTTCGGTAACTTCCCCCTCGCAGGCGTTGTCCCAGCATCTCTTCCGTATGTCGTAAAGGGGGCCGTAGGCCATCGCGTCGTAGATGTCCAGCGTAAAGCGGCCGGTAAGGCGGTAAACCAGGTACCCTGTGGCGGTAAGAAAACAGGCCGTTTTTTGATAGATCTCCGGTTCGTGATTTTTGATCCAAAGGATTTTGGGACAGCACGACTGCGTGGAAAGGTTCTGCCCGCTTTTGTCAAAAATGGTCTTGACGCCGATTCTGCTCTCAAGCTGTTTGATTTCTTCCCGGGCCCTGCTGTCGATGCCGTACAGTATGCCGGGCCGCAGCGGCCTGCCTTTGCCGTCTACCGGCAGAACGCAGGGCGCGATAGCGCTTATGCCGACAGCTTTAATGTTTTTTGGGTCAATGCCTGGCGCTTTGAGCAGGGTACCGATTATCTCCAGAAAATCGTTCCACCAGACGCCGTCCGCGTCCTGTTCCACCCATCCGGGACGCGGCATGGAGATCCCGTGGGGTACGATGTGATCCGCCAGTATCTTTCCCGCTAAATCGGTAATAACTCCCCTGGCCGCGCTGGTTCCTATGTCCACGCCGATAAATAAATCCATACCGCTTCTCACAATAAAATGGCGCCGTTGTCCAACACGGGCCTGTCGTCCAGAAAGACCGAACCGTTTTTCCGAGTGTCTTTAATAATATCCCAATGAATGGATGAACGGTTTGTCCCGCCGCATTCGGGGTAAGCCCGGCCCAGGGCGATATGTATCGTACCGCCGATTTTTTCGTCAATGAGGATATCGTTACAGAAACGGGTAACCATTGGGTTGGTCCCGAACGCGAATTCACCCAGGGACCGCGCGCCTTCGTCCCGATCCAAAACGGAACGTAAAAAATCCTGTTCGGTGGAAGATTCCGCCCTTACCAGCCGGCCCTTTTCCCAGGCAAGATGAATATCCCGAACCAGCCGGCCTCCCAGGACTCCGGGGAACTCAAAATAGATGTGACCGTTTTCCGTTCCGTTTACCGGCGCCGTGGCAATTTCGCCGTCGGGCATATTGTTGGTTCCCCCGAACGGCACCCAGCGGCGGCCCCCGACGGAAAAACACAAATCGGTGTCCCGACCGCAGATCCGGACTTCTCGTCCCCGGTTTAAGATTTCCGCCCAGGACGTCCAGGTTTTAACTTCCTTTTCCCAGTCCAGAAAACAGGAAGCGAAAAACATGTCCATAATGGTTTCATTGTCTGTTTCGGCGGCTTGGGCAAAACTTTCGTTGGGAACCCGGATAAGGCACCAGCGGGTTTTTTCCCAGCGCAGGGTGGAAATGATTCCGTTGGCTTTTTGGCTTGCCGCGAGGATTCCGGCGGGTATATCCTC
>JAISCR010000170.1 GCA_031265435.1 Treponema sp. | reverse complement strand
TACTGAAACCCGTACTCAAATATCCGCAGAGCCATGTGTTTATCATCCTGAATCTGCGCTTCCAGATGGTACTGGTGGATACCGCCGATCACGATGAGGATATCCGAGTAGAGGTGTTTCATCTGTTCGGTGATGAATTCCGTGTTTGGATACTCGATGCTGCTGTCCAGGGGGTAATTAGTTCCAAAAAGCCCATTGATAAGATGAATGACGGCCCCTGTGGAGGAGAGGATGAGGCGTTTGAAGACCTTGTCGAATACATTATGGGTATCATGCTTTTCCATACCCTTAATAGGGTGTCAGGATGTATGGCGCTTCAATGGAATGTATGTTTTACATATTTTTTTCAATCTGCTCTCCGGCGTGGATGTAGACGGTGGAACTGGGGGGGACGGATCTGGTAATCCACACGTTGCCGCCGATGATGCTGCCCCGGCCGATGAGGGTTTCGCCGCCGAGGATCGTGGCGTGGGAGTAGATGGTAACATCGTCTTCGATGGTTGGGTGGCGTTTGGTATCGGCTTCTTCCTTTTTGACAGAAAGGGCTCCCAGGGTAACGCCCTGGTAGAGTTTGACGTTCTTCCCGATGACTGTGGTTTCGCCGATTACGACTCCGGTGCCGTGATCGATGAAGAATGAGGAGCCGATGTCCGCGCCGGGGTGTATGTCGATGCCTGTCCGGGAGTGGACGTATTCGCTCATCATCCTGGGGATCAGGGGGACGCCGTTTTCCCAGAAAAAGTGGGCGACACGGTGAATCGTGATGGCTGTAAAGCCGGGATAGGAGAGGATCACCTCGTCGGCGCTTTTGGCTGCCGGGTCTCCGTCAAAGGCGGCCTGCATGTCCAGGGCAAGGGCTGTACGGATGCGGGGGAGTTCCTCAAAGAAGGCTTCGACTACCAGTTCCGCCCCGGCATGGCAGCCTTCAAGGCCGCTTGAGTAGTTATGTGTCCGGGCATAGAAGGAAAGGCTCTTTTCCACCTCGCGGATAAGGTCGCGGGCCAGGCGGTTGATCTTCTCCGCGGTTATAAGGCGGAGATCGTTGTGATCCAGACGGATATTTTCCCGGAATCCGGGGAAAATGAGGCTTTCAAGGCCCTTGAGTATCTGCTCAATCGCCTCGCTGTTGGGGAGGTTGGCGCCTCCCGTGTGGTTTACGATACCATAGGCGCCGTAGGATTCCATGAGGGCGTCAATGCTGCGATCCAGTCGGTTCATGGTTCAAGCATAACAGAAAACAGGAATATATAAAGACCCTTACACGGCGGGGAAGGAAGCCGGCAAGCAGGAGTTTTGGAACAGTCCCATTTTCAAAAAAAAGTGCGAAAAATTCTTAAAAAAACTGAATTTTCTCTTGACAGGATTTTTCCGGTGTGTTTCTATATATAGAAACTGTTACTATACATAGTAACAAGGAGGAAATATGGAACAGAAAAAAGCCGCGGAAGCGTTCGCGGCGGAAAGCGGCCGGCGACGGGAAGTTGTCGAAAAAGAGAAGAAGGGGCTCGGCATTACCGATGTGCTCCTGATCGGCATTCTTCTGGCCGCCGGGGCGGTTCTCAAATTCTTTGTGGGATCCGTGATCAACTTCGGGATGAAGCCCAACTTCATCATCGCCATGTACTGCCTCACGATCCTGCTCATCAAGCCGGGGATTGTTGAAGCGGCGATAATCGGTCTGCTCTCCGGAGCCGTCTGCCAGTTCTTTCCGGGTCAGCCCTATATCAACTTTGTCAGTGAATTTATGGGGGCCGTTGCCATGTGCCTGCTCACAAGGATTCCCGTTAATACCGGCAGGATTCCTGTCAAAACCATGCTCTGCACATTCCTCAGCACCCTGGTGTCGGGTTTCGGTTTTATCGGCGTCATGTACCTCATGTACTACACGGGTTTCGACATCAAGCCGACGCCTCTGGCAATCTTTATGGCGATCATATTCGGGACTGCGGCGATCAATGCGGTTATCGTACAGGTATTGTACATACCCTTAAAGATTGCGCTGAAAAAACAGTAATGGTATCTATCGGCAATCTCGGTTTCCGTTACAGGGGAGGCGGCAGGAATGCCCTCTCCTCCGTGAACCTGGAAGTGTCCGATGGGGATTTTATCGGGATCATCGGGCCTTCGGGGGCCGGGAAGACTACGCTCACCTATGCCGTTAACGGTGTTATTCCCCACCACTTTCCCGGCGACTTCTACGGCGAAGTGAAGATCAACGGCCTTGACAGTATTGACGCGGGAAGCGAGGAACTGGCCCGGCATGTGGGGAGCGTTTTCCAGGACATCGACGGGCAGATGGTAGCCTCCGTGGCGGAGGATGAAATTCTCTTCGGCCTTGAAAATTTCGGCGTTCCCCATAAAGATATTCCGGGCCGCCTTGAGCAAGCCCTTTCCGCCGCGGGAATTGAAAATCTCCGTGACCGTTCCCTGAGTTCCCTTTCCGGGGGCCAGAAACAGAAGGTAGCGATAGCGGCAATCACCGCCCTGCGGCCCTCAATAATCGTGCTGGACGAGCCCACGGGGGAACTTGACCCGGCCTCTTCCCGGCGTGTTTTTGAATCCTTGAGGAAGCTCAACACGGAACAGGGGATTACCATTATCATTGTCGAACAGAAGATCATGCTCCTCTGTGAATTTGCAAAGCGTCTTGCCGTCATGGACAGGGGAAGGCTTGTTCTGGAAGGCAGTGTGGCGGAAGTTCTGCAGGAAGGGGAACGGCTTGAGGAAGCGGGGGTCAACATTCCCCGTGTAAGCACACTGGCCCGGCGGCTCAGGGCCGGGGGTATCTATTCGGGGCCTGTAGTTTCAAATTTGGGCGAAGGGGAAGCGATGATACGCGGTATTCTCAGGCGTGAGGAGCGCTAAACATGCTGTATTTTGATAATGTCGGCTTCTCCTACGGCACGGGAGAGGGCGGAATCAGTACCGTCAGCGGGATAAGCTTCCGTCTTGAGAAGGGGGAATTTGCCGCGCTCATCGGGGAAAACGGCGCGGGGAAATCCACCCTGGCGCGGCTCTGTAACGGTCTTTTAAAACCGGACAGCGGCAGGGTTACTGTTGCGGGTTTGGATACCAGGCATGTCAAAACCAGCCTTATTGCCCGGAAGCTGGGTTTCCTCTTCCAGAATCCCGACCGGCAGATCTGCTGCAACACCGTCCGGGAGGAGATTCTGTTCGGCCTTAACGCGATCATGGGCGGCAATGAAGAAGGGGCCGCACAAATCAGGGAAGAACGGCTCAATGAAGCACTGGAACTCTTTGGGCTTCCCGGCGGCGGCGATCCTTTCAGCATGAGCCGCGGCGAACGGCAGCAGATAGCCCTCGCCTCGGTGCTGGCGGTAAAACCGGAACTCCTGATCCTCGACGAGCCGACCACGGGTCTCGATTACCGGGAATGTGTCAACATCATGGGTATCATTTCACGGCTGCACAGGGAAGGCACAACCATTCTCATGATCAGCCATGACATGGAACTGGTAGCCGACTACGCGGAGCGGGGCCTGGTACTAAGCGGCGGAAAACTCATCGGGGATCTGAGTGTAAAGGAACTGATGAAGAACAGGCCCCTTCTGGAAGCGGCATCCCTGCTGCCGGCCCAGATACCCGCCCTGGCCATGGCACTGGGAGAAGGTTTTGAAAATGTGTATACCGTTGATGAGATGACGGAGGCTGTATATGAGCGGCTTGCTTGACTATGTAAGCGGGAATTCCCTGCTCCACCGGCTTAACCCCCTCACAAAGCTGCTGCTGGCCTTTGGCCTCTGTGTCTCCTGTTTTCTCAGCATGAATCATCTTGTCATACTGGGGATCATCGGCTTTACGCTGATTCTTTCCGCGTTGTCCGGAGTGCTCCGCCGTTCGGTGCGGATCTTCGTATCGTTAATAAAACTGTCGATTGTGCTTTTTGTCGCGCAGATATTCTTTGTACGGGAAGGTAACGTTCTCATCCGTTTCCCCCTCACCCTCTATATTACGGACTCAGGCTTAAGTTTTTCGCTTCTCTTTGTCATGCGCCTCATAGCCGCCACCCAGCCCCTCGCGCTTATGCTGTCGGTTACCAGGATAAGCGATATTTCCAATGTCCTGGTACGCTGCTGCCGCATCCCCTACAAGTACACCTTTGTGCTCACCACAGCCATGCGCTTTATCCCCATTTTTTCAAATGAAATGGCGGGGATCATGGAGGCCCAGATCTCAAGGGGTGTGGAATTCGACACAAAAAATTTCTTCAAAAAAATACGGCTGCTCCTCCCCCTCTGCGTTCCCCTGCTGATCTCCAGCGTACGGAAAATCGAAGGGGGCGCCATCTCAGCGGAACTGCGGGGTTTCAATCTCCGCGGCCGTCTTTCGGGAAGTAAAACATACCCTTTCCGCCCCATTGACGCGCTAATGTCGCTTCTCTGCGCGGGAATCATGGCGGCGGCGGTAATTCTGTAGGAAAGAGGCTGTTCCAAAATGCCGAAATAGAGAGCCTTAATTCACAGCCGCGGTTTTTTCCTTTTTTGTGTCGCCGGCGGGGAACCTGCGGTTGTGGCTCCCGGCCGCGTCCACGAGGAGCGAAAGATCGCCGCCGCCCCGGAAACGCAGCACATTTACCATAAAGATGTTGAGCTTGTTCACGATGTTCGGGGGCAGAAGGTTCCCGTCTACCTCCACGGAGAGGATCGGGTAGTTCCGTTCCCGGGCCCAGGGGGTAAAGAGGCCTTCGATTACCCGACCGATAAGGCAGGCAAAGGGGCTGATATTCACGATTCCCGAATAGCCGTGTTCCATGGCGGTGGCGGCGCCTCCGGTGGAAACGGCAATTTCGCTGTTAAGTTCCAGATTGACAAAGTTCCGCTGGGTATTCTCCATGATCTCGTGCATATCGTGGGGAGTTTCGGGGATAAGGCCCGTGGGATTGAGAATCTTTAAGACCTTCTTTTCGATGGAATGTTTCCACCACTCTTCAATTTCCAGCATCCTGAGATCCTTCCATGGCTTTGAAAAGAGCCGTCTCCCCGGTTTTTCAAGGCGAATAAGTTTCCTGTAGGAATACTCCCGCACAAAGTCCAGGTAGTGTATCCATTCGCAGATACCCGCCACCTTTACTACAATGCCCCGCTCGCTCATAAGGTCGGTCAACTCGCCGACCGCGAAGTCATCCCGGCGGACATAGATCTCTCCCACGATAAGTACCCGCGGGCAGTCCGCGAGTTTCCGTTTAAGCGGTATCTTTTTGACTTCCCCGGCAACTGCCTCAAGCTTTTTCCAGACTCTTTTCGGTTCAAATTCAACGGTATGCATGAGACCGCGCCAGAGCTGCTCATAATCGGCAACCGCCTTTTCAGGGTCGGCGGCAAGAGCCTTGAGGCTGGTCTGTATGTCTTTGAGATAATCGGAAAGCACAAAGCCCCGCCACATTTCCCTGGCAAAGCCCGGCCCCAGTTCCCCGTAGGAATTATCCGCGGAAAGGATAAAGATAACCACGTTTTCAAGGCGCAGATCCTTGAAGAGGTTTTCGTAGTAGACATAGTACTGCCCCGTACGGCATGGGCCTGTGGTGATGGGCACAAAGAGAAGGTAGAGTTCGTCCTTGCGGTACTTCTCGCTCCAGAAATACTGTAACGCGCCGCCCAGCACCAGATGACTCGGCACACATTCCTTACCGGAAGCGTGGGAACGGGCAAGCTGTATGGTCTTCTGTGTCGCAACCGGCAGAGCCTCCGCGTTGATCCCCAGGCTCCGTACCGCGGCTCCTATATACTCGGTAGAGATGGCCCCCATGTTGGAGAGCAGCACCTTTACCCGTTTATTCCCCACGATGGGAACCCTCTCGCCGGTTTTGGTATTGTCTATACGCAGGTCAAAGGCGCCTTTGGAAGATGAGGCCCCCGGAATTTTTTCGGCAACGAATTTCCAGCCGTTGTCGAAACGCTCCGCTTCAATTTCCATCTTCTTGGCCCGGTAACCGTCGATGATGTCGAGGAAGGCCTCAACCCGTGTGTCGACACCGGCATCCGCGGAATGACTGTCAAGTTCCAGCACGAGGAAAGGCTTCTGCCCCATTACCCACTTGATGTAGTGGAGGATAAAGGAATCCGGCGCGCAGGAAAAGTTTGTGACATAGGTAAGGTAGATGTTATCCTCTTTCTTGAGGAGTTCCGCCGCCTTCACATCCTGCTGGCCGTAGTACCAGTACATGTTGGGGAAAATCTTTTCATCCTGGAACGGAAGAATATCAAAGGGCACGATGGAGTAACCGCGGGTGGTAAATTTACGGGGAATCCCCATGTTGGCCTCCGCGGTAAAGGCGTTGTAGGGCCTCCCCAGCAGGGCTATGACAGGACGGCCTGCCTTACGGGATTCCTCAAGCGCCTCTTTCCCCAGGGCTTTGCACGCGTCAAAGTACTCGTTCTGCTTTGCCAGGGCCTTTTCAAAAGCCGCCTTCGTTTCCTCTTCGCTTATACCCAGGAGGGCTGTCATAAGGGTGAAGAGCTCCAGCGCCTTGCCTTCTCCGAATTTAAAACTCACCACCAAAGGCAGCCAGCGTTTCTTGTCGGTGTCCGGAAAAGCCTTTTCTATATAATACGGCAGACTTTGTGTTATGGGACAAAAGTTTGCGTGTACATTCTCTTCGTAGGAGGGCATGTCGCGGAAATGGGGAAGCAGCACATAGTCGGCCCCCTTGTCCAGACAGTCCTGCACCGCGCCATGGGCAATTTCCGCGGGGAAACAGTAGGTGGATTCCGCCCTGGCAACACCCGCGTGGGCCACCTCTGTGGAAAGGAAGGTCTTGATCCCCAGCTCATGGAAGAACCATGAATAGAGCGGATAGAGTGTATGAACGCTGAAAGCCCGCGGGATGCCGACCGTAAAAGTGCGTTTTTCCCGCGTCTCCGCAGGGGCGGCAAACTCTTCAAAGAGCATCCTCTGCCGCTTTTCGACATAATCAAAAACCGGTACATCCTTTACCTGCTTGCGCATGTTCGTGTACTTGTTGCAGCGGCCGCCGAACATGTACTTGTGGCCCGCCACGGTGAGCACCTGAATGGAACAGAGGTTGTCGCAGCTGTGGCAGGTAAAGACCCGCTCATACCCGATGTCCCGGCTCAAAAGTTCATCGATAACAACTCTGCGCTCTTCAAGAAGACTGTCGGCATGCTTGCGCTTGGCAAGAAGGGCAACGCCGAAACAGCCCATCAACTCAGGAGCCGGGGGCACGAGAATTTCCTTGTCCAGGAGCATGGCAAAGGCCAGAGGCACCGCGGGATTCTTGGCGACCCCGCCCTGCAAAAAGATCTTCCCGCCAATGGTTCTGTTACCCACCACCCGGTTCAGGTAATTGGAAACGATGGAACAGGCTATGCCCGCGGTGATGTTCTCCCTGGTTGCCCCCTGCTGAACCGCCTTGCGGATATCGCTGTTGATAAAGGCGCTGCAGTGTTCCCCAAACTTAAGCGGGGCGTCGGCTCCCAACGCGATTGGCCCGATGTCTTTGGCACTGTGGATCGAAAGATCCCCCGCGGCGGATTCCTCGAGGAAGGAACCGGTTCCGGCGGAACACGCCTCGTTCATCGCATAGTCGATGGGAACCCCGTTTTTCAGGAACACATACTTTGCGTCCTGGCCCCCGATTTCAAAGATCGTTTCCACCCCCGCGTCAAAATAGGTAGTCCCCACCGAATGGGCGATAATTTCATTATAAACACCGGGAGTTTCCAGGAAGACCCCCAGTATCTCCCGGCTGGAACCTGTGGTAGACACAAGGCGTATATCAATATCCTTGGTTCCCGTGTCGGCAATAACCTTCTCCTGGAGGATCCCCAGACATTCCTTGAGAGCCTTCACCGGATCTCCATGGGTGCGGCCGTAATGGCTTGCCACGACCTCGTCGGTTTCCATATCCACAAGACATGCCTTGGTGGTGGTAGAACCGCCGTCAACCCCCAGAATGTAGGGCCGCCCGGACTTCACCCTGCCCTCCCCCTTCTCGAAACTCTTTACCTTGCCCGACCAGTCCTTCAGGGCCGAAAGGGAACCGAAACGAATCTCGTTGGGCTTGAGAAGACTGCCCGCCGCGGGAAGAGGGCTTCCCGACTGAGGCGCCAAAGCCGCGGCCCCCAGCGCCTCGAAGACCGGGGCCGTATCGGGGATGATAAATTCAATGTCCGGCGCCTTTTCCCGGATAAACCGTATGATATGACGGTTGAGCGTGATGCCCCCGGTGAGAATCACCTTCCCCTTTGTAACCTTGGCCCGCTTCAAAAAGTCGATAACCTTGACCGCCATGACATCGCTCAGGGAAAGGACAATATCGTCCTTTGTCGCCTCCCTCTTGTTGAGCCTGTGGGTGCAGTCACTCTTCATGAATACGGAACACCGGGTGGAGAGGGGATAGACTTTGGCGGTGTCGGGCACCTTGTCGATGTCATCCATGGTCATGTCCATGCGGGCAAGCTGCTGCTTAAGGAATTCCCCGGTGCCGCTGGCGCATTTGTTGCCGGAGAAGTTATTGATAATCTTCCCGTTCTGATCCAGGGAGTAGACCACCAGATCCTCGCCTCCCATGCTTACCACGGCATCGGCCTTGAGATTCAGGGCCCGCAGCGCGGCCTCGACACAGAGAGGTTCCAGAGTACCGGCCACATTGAACATGAAGCGCCCCTCATTCCCGGTAACCAGCGCGGGCGTGGCTTCGACAGCATGGCCTTCTTCCAGCAGCCGGCCTACAGCCGCATAAAAATCCCCCTCGTGAGGGACCGCGGCGCTCCACTTTACCGTAGTATCTTCCAATAAAACCATTTTCAGGCTGGTGGATCCGATATTAATTCCCAAAGACTGCATACACACCTCGTTGATCTATGATATTCATGATAACATTCCCGGAAAATCGCTTCAACTCCCCGAAAAAAGACTTGACCTAAATAATAATAATAACTATTATTATTATATGTCAAGAGTAAGAGAAGGGAAAGCAAAAAAACACAGCTTCAAACGGGACGCCATACTCACGGCCCTCTGCGGAAGGAGGGATCATCCCAGCGCCCGGCAGATCTATGAAGAGCTGAAACCATCGATTCCCGGCCTCTCGCTGGGAACGATCTACCGGAACCTCGGCCTTTTCCGGGAAGAAAAAGCGGCAGCCTCCCTGGGAGTGGTAAACGGGGAGGAACGTTTCGACGGAAGGACGGAAGGACACAGCCACCTTATATGCGAAGGCTGCGGAAAGGTTATGGATGCGCCTGCGGAGCTTCAGGAAGAGCTGGACGCAAAATTATCTTTCAAGATGAACAGCTTTTCCATTGATACCGGCAAGACAGTGCTTTATGGTTACTGTGAAGACTGTTTGAAAAACAAGCCTGTTCCGGACTTCGGGACAGCCCCACACGTAAACACCGGTTAGAGCCGTTGGCTGCACCGTTGTAATAGTATCATTTATTAAGGGAGACAAAGAAATGAAAAAATGGGTTTGTCAAGTTTGCGGTTACGTTCACACAGGAGATCAGCCCCCGGAGAAATGCCCCACCTGCGGGGCCCCCGCTTCCAAGTTCAAGGAGCAGACGACTGCCGGCGAAGGTTTCGCCGCCGAACACATGGTAGGCGTTGCCAAGGGAGTCGAACAGGACATCATCGACGATCTCCGGACTCACTTCAACGGCGAGTGTTCCGAAGTCGGTATGTATCTTGCCATGAGCCGTGTTGCCGAAAGGGAAGGCTATCCCGAAGTTGCCGAAGCCTACAAACGCTATGCCTTTGAGGAAGCCGAACACGCCGCCCGCTTTGCCGAAATGCTCGGTGAAGTGATCACCGACAGCACCAAAAAGAACCTTGAACTGAGGGTTGAAGCCGAATACGGCGCCTGCGCCGGCAAGACCGACATTGCCAAACGGGCCAAGGAACGCGGCTATGACGCAATCCACGACTCGGTCCACGAAATGGCCCGTGACGAAGCCCGCCACTGCGCCGGTTTCCGCGGCCTTTTGAAACGGTATTTCTAAAGAATCCGCAAATTCCGGACAGAAGCAGCAGACGCCGCCCGCAAGCGGTTCTGCTGCTTTTTTTATCCTGTTTTAACGTGTTGACAAAATAAAATCTAGCCGAATCCTCCTCACAGAAGGTCGCCACTACCCTAGCCTTTTCCCGGTTTCGTTGCAAGAGATCATTCCGCTTATGTAAAGGGCAGTATTGTTTTTAATCTATGCCGGAAATATACTGCTGTTAAATATATTCGATTTTGACAAAATATTTAAATATTTAACTTTTATATTAACACTAATTTTTGTCGCCGCAGGCGTCCTCCATGGCACCTGAATTTTTTTGGTGGATATAGGCAGCAGTTCTCCATTTAACCAAGAACAGACACGAACGTTTGCTTCGATATTCCGCAATGTACCCTGAAATCTCTCCTTTGTTTGCCGGAAAGAAGAATT